>NZ_JBJNME010000003.1:0-458583 GCF_052168715.1 Serratia sp. CY44782 | reverse complement strand
GACACGTTTGATATCATCGTGCCGCCCGGTGCCTATACCGTTGAGATTGTCGGTGATGTAGGGGTTGCGGCGACCATTCGCCAACGCGTTAAACTGACATTTAAACCGCATAATAGCTACATTCGCCAGGTTGCTGATGTCGTTAATAATACAGCGCTGGATTTTACGCATTACCCCGTTGAGTTAAAATGTGTCTTTCCGCAGGGGGAGATCCCATCGACAAATTGCCTGGTATTGCATGATGAACAGGGGCGCAAGATTGACTGTCAGTTTGCGGGTGAATACCACACCAATCTGAGAAAACAGCTCGATACGGGGCGCCATGCCGATGGGTCGTTGAATGCCGGCTCGGTGTTCTTTAATGCGGATATCCCAGCCGGTAAACAAATTTATGTCGAACTGCGCGGGTATAGCTCGCCCAAGACACACGGTATTTACCCGAAATTGATCGCGGTGAATGACGGCTACGATATTACAGTTGGCGGTAACACGTTTCAGTTTCGCGATATCAGCAATTTTTTGCTGGGTGCCATCGTTGATAAAAATGGCGTTTCACATGGCATGAGCCATTTTGCGACATTTGCAGGTGTACTCAACGGCTCAGCCGATTTGACGCGTTTCTCCTATAAGCCGCTGGTTCGTCTTGTCAGTACCGGGCCAGTGTTCTCCGAGGTTGAAACTATCGTATATAACTCGGAAAAGTATGGTCTTGATGCCGGCGTGTTAAAGCTGCGCGTGCGATATCGGATATTTACGTCGGGTCAGGTACAGATTTACGGGATGTGCGTTGCCAAGAAAGAAATACCGGTCGGGAAATTGTATGGCTTTGATATTCGTCTGCAGACGGGAGATACAACGTTTGTCGCGGATGATAAATTTAAAACGGCGTTAACCCCGGCGACAGGCACCTTCACCACGCCAATGTCACTGACTGTTGTGAGAGCCTGCGGCGACACCCACCGTAGCGGCACGCAGTATGGGCCTACCCGTCCCCTGACGGCAGCAGCCGGGGGTATCGGTACCGGAAGGGTTCAGATGTATGCCGGATGGCGCTACACCTCGACCAGTGATACCAGTTTTATCAACTGGCCAGTTGAGAAAAACTGGACTTGGCCGTTTGAGTTCTGGATGGACTGCAACGAAAGCCAGGACAGCCCGCGTAATGTCGCGATAGAAGTATTTAACCGTCCTGTAGGGTTCCTGGGTGATGGAGCATACCCAGCCTACAAGCGTCAGCAGATTCTGCCTGCGCTGGCCGAACTTTCGGACTCGATACTTTCGTTCTGGGATGAAGCCTCACGCAGGTCTGATTACTATGACTACTATGTTGCCAAGGGCGGTACGAAAACCGCCTACCACCGTCCATACACAACAGAAATACAGCGGTTCATCAGGCATCGGAACAGCACATTCCAACAACTGTTTGGGGACTTCAAAAATTACCTGAATACAAACTTCGGGCCACTGGACAAGCTCGGCGACAATTACCTCTCAGAGCGCTACGGATTGGAGTTCGCCGCGACGTGTGTCATCCCTCCGTTGCAATGGATGTATTACGCAGCCGTGCAGGAAAATGACATAGCAGCAATTACCGAACTGAAAGTTGGGATTAAAAACTTCGCTGATGCGATGGTTGACCGTTACAACGCGATCGGTGGTATTCCGTTACACGGCAAATACCTGACTGACGTAGGTAACTCGAATGCCATGGGGCTGCGAGTGTTAGGTTTAGCCCGTTATGCGGGGCTGGATTCGGGTGATGTATACAAAAATGCGTTCGACGGAGTATTGAGTCGACTCGAAACCACCTATCAGCTCATCCCTGGCGTTGTTACTGATGGTCAAAACGCATCGCCAGCCACCGACCTTTGGCTACCGTACCAATCGTGGATTGGCTATTTCCTGGCATTCGCGTTTAGGCTTGTGGGACGCAGTGATGGGCAAATTGACAATGTAAATCTGCTGCTTAGGGCCACGTCAGGTACAGGCGCGTTGCGTGAGCTGGACTATTGCTGGTCTGAATCGCGCCGAGGTCAGCCGCCAACTGTGGCGTGGGCTATGGCTATATTGCTTATGGGTAACCGGCAGTCAACAGTAAATGCTGCGAAGGCTCTGTCAGAGACGTTCAAAACAGAGTTTGGGCCGCGTCCAGGCTACCCAGGCCGGTTCTATGGTTACAGCAATGTCACCTCAGAAGACGTACAGGGTAGGCCTGGCACAAATATCCCATATCTTGCAGCCAACTTGAGCGACCTGTGGCTGTACTATCACTACGCATAATCCTATGTTGCGGCTTGTTCTGGACTGTCCAGAACAAGCTTTTATCCCTCCGTTATACAGTCCGAAAATTAACGCGAAATAGTCCAAAAAAATTCGCCGCGCTACAGGCCTGCGGGACGCGCTCGATCCGAAAATGAACGGGGTAACACGATGAGTCAACCGCTGGTGGCGTTCGATCGGCTGTCGGTGTCGTTTCAGGGAGAGCAAGGGCCGGTGCGGGCGGTGCAGCAGGTCAGCCTTGAGCTGCAGGCCGGGCAAACGCTGGGGATCGTCGGCGAGTCGGGCTGCGGCAAAAGCGTGACCGCCATGGCGCTGATGGGGCTGCTGCCGCAGCCGCTGGCGCAGGTAGACGGCGGTGAAATTCGCTTTGAAGGGCAGAACCTGCTGTCGCTGCGGGCTTCAAAGATGGCCGATCTGCGCGGCAACCGGCTGGCGATGATCTTTCAGGAGCCGATGAGCGCGCTCAATCCGGTGTTGACCCTCGGTGAACAGCTGGTGGAACCGCTGATTCGCCACCTGGCCCTGTCGCCGAAAGCGGCCTGGCGTCAGGCGATTCAACTCTTGACGGAAGTGGGGTTGGCGCGCGCGGAGGCGCTGATGCGCTGCTACCCGCATCAACTGTCCGGCGGCATGCTGCAGCGCGTGATGATCGCCATGGCGATCGGATGCCGCCCGGCGCTGCTGATCGCCGATGAGCCAACCACGGCGCTTGACGTCACGGTACAGGCGCAGATCCTGGCGTTGCTGCGTGAGCAGAGCCGGCGACACAACATGGCGATGATCTTGATCACCCACGATCTCGGGGTGATCGCCCAGATGACGGACCGGCTGGCGGTGATGTACGCCGGGCGCGTCGTCGAGCAGGGCACGACGCGGGAAGTGTTGGCCGAGCCGCGGCATCCTTATACTCAGGGGCTGATCGCCTCGCGGCCGGTGCCGGGCCAGCGGCTCCGCCGCCTGTATTCCATTCCCGGCCAGGTGCCGGATCTGGCGCGCTTGCCTGAACACTGTGCGTTTGCCGAGCGTTGTGCGCAGGCCTCCGCTCGCTGCCGCGATGGCATCCCGCCGCTGTACGGCACACCGCAGCGCCAGTCCGCCTGTTTCCTCAACGCCGGAGGGCGCCTGCATGTCAACTGAACCTCTGATGGAAGTGAAAGGATTAAAGAAATATTTCCCGCTGCGCGACGGGCTGTTCGGGCGAACCACTGGCCAGCTGAAGGCGGTGGACGACGTCAGCTTCAGCATTCGCAAGGGCCGCATTTTCGGGCTGGTGGGCGAGTCCGGCAGCGGCAAAACCACCGTTGGCCGCACGCTGCTCGGCCTGCACGACAAAACCGCCGGCGAGGTGATGTTCAAAGGGCAGGCGTTGGATAGCCTGAGCAAAGACGCGTTGCGCGCCCTGCGGCCGAAAATGCAGCTGGTGTTTCAGGATCCGTACAGTTCGCTGAACCCGCGCCTGCGCGTGGGCGACGCCATCGGCGAAGCGCTGTTGCAGCACGGCCTGGCGAGCAAGGCGGAACTGCGCGAGCGGGTGATCGACACCCTGGCGGTCTGCGGGCTGTCTCCACAGCATTACGGACGGTTTCCGCATGAGTTTTCCGGCGGCCAGCGGCAGCGCATCGGCATCGCGCGCGCGCTGATCCTACAGCCGGAGTTTATCGTCGCAGACGAACCGATATCGGCGCTCGACGTGTCGATTCAGGCGCAGATCATCAATCTGTTCTCCGATTTGCAGGAACGGCAGGGGGTGACGCTGCTGTTTATTTCACACGATCTCGGTGTGGTAGAGCATCTGTGTCAGGACGTGGCGGTGATGTACCTGGGGCAGATTGTCGAGAGCGCCGGCCGCGATGCGTTATTTCGCCGGCCGCTGCATCCCTACACGCAGGCCTTGCTGGCGGCGGTGCCGACGCTGGATGCGCATCGCTCGCTGCCTAGGGCAGCAAGCGGCGAGCCGCCGAATCCCGCCAACCCGCCGCACGGCTGCCGTTTTCATCCGCGCTGCCCGCAGGCCACGGCGCAGTGCCGTGAACAGGCGCCGCGCCTGCGCAGCGTGGCGCCCGGTCATCAGGTGGCGTGCCACGTGGTCGGCTAGCGTCAGGACAGGTAGTGCTTCAACGCGCGCCCGGCCTGGTGGATCGCCGAATGCACCGCCGGGACGTGGGCGAGCGGATTCAACAGGCCGTAGTCGTGGATCAGTCCGTTATAGCGGGTGGAGGTGACCTCGACGCCGGCGGCATCGAGCAGACGCGCGTAGGCTTCGCCCTCATCGCGCAGCACGTCCAGCTCGGCGGTTTGCACCAGCGCCGGCGGCAAACCCCGCAGCTGTTCCGGCGTGGCGTTGAGCGGCGAGGCGTAGATGTCTTTGCGTTGCGTCTTATCGGGCGCGTAGCTGTCCCAAAACCACTTCATCATGTTGCGAGTCAGGAAATGGCCTTCGGCGAACTGATGATAGGAGTCGGTATCAAACTGGGCGCGGGTGACGGGCCACAGCAGGATCTGGCAACGCAGCGCCGGTATGCCTTTCTCTTTGGCCATCAGGCTGACCACCGCCGCCATATTGCCGCCGGCGCTGTTGCCGACCACCGCCAGTCGCGACCCGTCGACGTTGATCTTCTCGCCGTACTCGGCCACCCATTCGGTGGCGGCGTAAGCCAGGTTGATCGCCTCAGGGTAGCGCACCTCGGGTGAGCGGGGATAGTTGACGAACACCGCCGCCGCGCCAGAGCTGTGCACCAGATCGCGCACCAGCCGTTCATGGGTGGGGAAATCGCCCAGCACCCAACCGCCGCCGTGAAAGAACATGAATACCGGCAGCGCCTCTTTGACCCTGGCCGGCCGCACCAGCTGCAGCAGAATATCCTGACCTTCCACGTGGATGGTTTTCTCGCTGATTTCCACTTCGCGCAGCGGCACCTCGACGCTGCGCTGCGCGTCCTCCAAGACCCTGCGCGCCTCTTTGGGTTTCATCTGTTCCATGGGTTTACCGCCGCCGGCATTCAGCGCGTCGAGAAACGTGCGAATGTCCTGCTGGGCGCGTGGCTGGCTGAGATCGACGGTTTTCTTGGGCATGGTGACTCCTTGTACGCAGAAGAGAAGATGCGGTCAGGATCACAGTGTAGTCGCTGGCGCATAAAGCAGGAGCTGCGGTCAGCGCGGCCCTGTTTCGGGAGCATGGCGGGTGGGATCTCTGCGTCGCTGCCGCGTTGCACGATCCTGGCGCATCGCTGCACCCGATTGGGGCAAAAAGTGTGATAGCGAGCAAATCCGATGAAATTATTTTTGCGAGCCCGATCAGAAATCCTGAAGTTTTTCGTAATTGAATAGGATTTCGCGCGCAATGATGATTTTAGGCCTTATTTTTTAATTTATGCATTACCAATGCATAGAAAATGAATAAATATGCATTATAAGCCGTTGTTTTAACGCAAAAAATCGCAAAATCCGGCAAAAATTCCGTTTTGGCACGATAGCTGCTCTACACTCTTTATCAAACGACATGTATTTTAACTGCTCGTTAACATTTACTCCCCGCTCAGGGACCGGATATACGCCATAAATAGTGAAAAACCGATTTTATGTAACAGATTTGTTTCTAAATCAGCGGTGAGGGACAGCATTTTCTCCGCCAGGAAAGTCAGTTTCGAACAGCGGTTTTTTTGCATTGTGGCGGCCTAGCCGGGCTTGAGCGGTCCTTACAGTCAAAATTCAGCCTTTGCTGAGATTATGAGGTCACTATGGAACAGCCAATCGCAGTTACCCGCCAGTCTTTCGATGACTGGATGGTCCCGGTTTATGCCCCTGCCGATTTTATTCTGGTGCGGGGAGAAGGATCGCAGGTGTGGGATCAGCAGGGTAAGTCTTACATCGATTTCGCCGGCGGCATCGCGGTTAACGCGTTGGGGCATGCGCACCCGGCGGTCAAGGCGGCGCTGGTGGAGCAGGCGGGCAAACTGTGGCATCTGGGCAATGGCTATACCAACGAACCGGTGTTGCGCTTGGCCAAAAAGCTGATCGACGCCACCTTCGCCGACAAGGTTTTCTTCTGTAACTCGGGCGCCGAAGCCAACGAAGCGGCGCTGAAACTGGCGCGCAAGCATGCGCACGACCAGCACGGCGCTGGTAAAGATCAGATTGTGGCGTTCAACAACGCGTTCCACGGCCGCACGCTGTTCACCGTGTCCGCCGGCGGCCAGCCAAAATATTCGCAGGACTTTGCGCCGCTACCAGGCGGCATCACCCATACGCCGTATAACGATCTGGCCGCGGCGGCCGAGCTTATCAACGATCGCACCTGCGCGGTGATCGTCGAGCCGATTCAGGGCGAGGGCGGCGTGCTGCCGGCGGAAGCCAGTTTCCTGCAGGGGCTGCGTGAGCTGTGCGATCGCCATAATGCGCTGCTGATTTTCGACGAAGTGCAGACCGGCGTCGGCCGCACCGGCCACCTGTATGCCTACATGCAGTACGGCGTGGTGCCTGATGTGCTGACCACGGCCAAAGCATTGGGCGGCGGCTTCCCGATCGGCGCCATGCTGACCACCGATGCGCTGGCGAAAACGCTGGGCGTCGGCACCCACGGCACGACCTACGGCGGCAACCCGCTGGCGACGGCGGTGGCGGGGGCAGTGTTCTCCATCATCAACACCCCGGAAGTGCTGGAAGGCGTCAAACTGCGTCACCAGTGGTTTATCGACGGGTTGAACGACATCAACCGCCAGTATCCGATCTTCGCCGAGATTCGCGGCGGCGGTTTGCTGATCGGCTGCCAATTGACGAAAGACTATGCCGGTAAAGCGAAGCAGATCACCCAGCTGGCGAACGAAGAAGGCGTTATCGCGCTGATCGCCGGCCCGGACGTGGTGCGTTTCACGCCGTCGCTGATCATCCCAGAGCAGGATGTGAAAGAGGGGCTGGCGCGATTCGCGCGCGCCGTGGCGCGCATTTGCAGCTAATCAGCGGGCTGCGCCTTCACCGGCGCAGCCTGATTCAGAAGAGGTTCGCATTATGATGATTATTCGCCCTATAGAGCGTCGCGATCTGGCGGATTTACTGACGCTTGCCGGTAAATCCGGCATCGGTCTCACTTCACTGCCGCAAAATGAAGATACCCTGTCGGCACGCATTGAGCGGGCGTTAAAAACCTGGCAAGGCGAACTTCCGCAAAGTGACCAGTGTTATTTGTTCGTGTTGGAGGACAGCGAGCGCCGGCAGGCGGTGGGTGTCTGTGCGATCGAAGTGGCCGTCGGCCTGGCGGAACCCTGGTACAGCTTCCGCGTCGGCACGCAGGTGCACGCTTCCAAACAGCTGAACGTCTATAAATCGGTGCCGACGCTGTTCCTCAGCAACGACCATACCGGCCATTCGGAGCTGTGCACGCTGTTCCTCGATCCGGATTATCGTCACGGCGAGAACGGCAAGCTGCTGTCGAAGGTGCGTTTCCTGTTTATTGCCGCGTTCCGCGAGCGTTTCTCACGGCGCCTGATCGCCGAGATGCGCGGTTTCTCCGATGAAAACGGCCGTTCGCCGTTCTGGGAGAGCGTCGGCCACCATTTCTTCTCCATCGAGTTCGCCAAGGCGGATTACCTGAGCGGCACCGGGCAAAAGGCGTTTATCGCCGAGCTGATGCCGAAACACCCGTTGTATGTCGATTTCCTGGCCGAAGACGCGCAGAAAGTGATCGGCGAAGTGCATCCGCAAACCCTGCCGGCGCGCCGCCTGCTGGAGGCGGAAGGCCTGAGCTATCAGGGCTACGTCGATATCTTCGACGGCGGCCCGACGCTGGAAGCCGAGATCGATCACATCCGCGCGGTGAAGCAGAGCCGCCTGGTGAAAGTGGTGCTGGATGACACGCCGATGCGCGCCGATGCGCCGGTGCATCTGGTGGCCAACGACAACTATCAGAACTACCGCGCACTGTTGGTCAATGCCGATCTGTATGACGACCGCCTGCATATCAACGCCGCCACCGCCGCGGCGCTGGGCGTCGAGCAGGGCAGCCCGGTGCGGGTGCTCCCCCTTATTGCACAGGAGAAAGCATGATGTCCCATCCTGCACTGTTGATTAACGGCGTCTGGCGGCAGGGCCGCGGCGCCGAATTCGGCAAGGCCGATCCGGTCGGCAACCAGCCGCTGTGGCGCGCCAACGCCGCCGATGCCGGTGACGTTGCCGCCGCCTGTGAGGCCGCGCGCGCCGCGTTCCCGGCTTGGGCACGTACGCCGTTCGAGCAGCGCGAACAGCTGGTAAAACGCTTCGCCGCCTTGCTGGAAGAACACAAGCAGTCGCTGGCGGAAACCATCAGCCGCGAGACCGGCAAACCGCGCTGGGAAACGCTGACCGAAATTCAGGCGATGATCGGCAAGGTGGGCATTTCGCTGCAGGCCTATCAGACGCGCACCGGTTTTAGCCAGACGGCGATGGCCGACGGCGCTTCGGTGCTGCGCCATCGTCCGCACGGCGTGCTGGCGGTGTTCGGGCCTTACAACTTCCCCGGCCATCTGCCGAACGGCCATATCGTGCCGGCGCTGTTGGCCGGTAACTGCGTGGTATTCAAACCGAGTGAGCTGACGCCGCTGACCGCCGAGGAGACCTTGAAATTGTGGCTGCAGGCCGGTCTGCCGGATGGGGTGATCAATCTGGTGCAAGGCGGCCGGGAAACCGGTGAAGCGCTGGCGGCCAGTGCGGATATTGACGGCCTGCTGTTCACCGGCAGCGCCGGCACCGGCTATCACCTGCATCGCCAACTGGCGGGGCAGCCGGAGAAGATCCTGGCGCTGGAGATGGGCGGCAACAACGCGCTGATCGTCGACGGCTTCGACGATCGCGATGCGGCGGTCAACCTGGCTATCCAATCGGCGTTTATCTCCGCCGGCCAACGCTGCACCTGTTCACGCCGTATTCTGGTGAAGCAGGGGGCGGAAGGCGATGCCTTTATCGAGCGTCTGGTGCAGGTGGCGGGTGAACTGCGGGTCGGCCGCTGGGATGCCGAACCGCAGCCGTTCATGGGCGGGGTGGTGTCGTCCACCGCGGCTGAAAACATGCTGAAGGCGCAGCAGCGCTTGCTGGCGCTGGGCGGCAAATCGCTGCTGAGCATGCGCCTGCTGGAGCCGGGCAGCTCGCTGCTCAGCCCGGGCATCGTCGATCTGACCGGCGTGGCCGGCGTACCGGACGAAGAGTATTTCGGTCCGTTGACCACCATCGTGCGTTACCGCGATTTCGACGAGGCGCTGCAGCTGGCCAACCGGACGCGCTACGGCCTGTCGGTGGGGCTGGTATCGCCGCAGCGCGAGCTGTTCGAGCGATTGCTGCTGGAAGCGCGCGCCGGCATCGTCAACTGGAACAAGCCGCTGACCGGGGCGTCCAGCGCGGCGCCGTTCGGTGGCGTGGGGGCCTCCGGCAACCATCGCCCAAGCGCCTTCTATGCGGCGGACTATTGCGCCTGGCCGATGGCTTCGCTGGAAAGTGAAAGCCTGTCGCTGCCGGCGACGCTCTCGCCGGGCTTGGCGTTCCGTTAATCGTCTGCGGCGGCGCGCCGGCGTCGCCGCACGCTATCCCCAGGGGATGAACATGTCAGGATATGAAGTCAATTTCGACGGTTTGGTGGGGCCGACGCACCACTATGCCGGGCTGTCGTTCGGCAACGAGGCGTCGACGCAGCATCAAAACAGCGTATCGAACCCGAAGCTGGCGGCGAAACAAGGCTTGCTGAAAATGAAGGCGTTGGCCGATCTCGGTTTCCAGCAAGGGGTATTGCCGCCGCAGGAACGTCCGCATTTGCCGATGCTGCGTCGCCTGGGCTTCAGCGGCAGCGATGAGGCGGTGCTGGCGCAGGCGATGCGTCAGTCGCCGCGGCTGCTGTCGGCGCTCAGTTCGGCGTCGTGCATGTGGACCGCCAATGCGGCCACCGTGTCGCCTTCGGCGGACAGCGCCGACGGCAAGGTGCATTTCACCGCCGCCAACCTGAATAACAAATTCCACCGCGCCATCGAAGCGGAAACCACCACCGCAGTATTGCGGGCGATGTTCAGCGACGATCGGCATTTCGCCCACCATGAGGCGCTGCCGCAGGTGGCGTTGTTCGGTGACGAAGGGGCGGCCAACCACAACCGTTTGGGCGGCGACTACGCCAGGCGCAGCGTGCAGGTGTTCGTCTACGGTCGGCAGGAGTTCGGTGGCGAAACGGCGCCGGCGCGCTATCCGGCGCGCCAGACGCGCGAAGCCGGCGAGGCGATCGCTCGCCTGCACCAGCTGGACGAGCAGCATACGGTCTTCGTGCAGCAAAACCCGGCGGTGATCGATCAGGGCGTGTTCCATAACGACGTGATTGCGGTCAGCAACCAGAACGTGCTGTTCCACCACCAGCAGGCGTTTTACCGCCAGCAACAGGCGCTGGATGAAGTGCGCCGCAAGATGGCGACGCTGGACAGCGAGCTGGTGGCGATCGAGGTGCCGACAGAGCGCGTCTCGGTGGCGGACGCGGTGGCGACCTACCTGTTCAACAGCCAAATTCTTACCAAGCCGAACGGCAAGATGATGATCGTCGTGCCGGAGGAGTCGCGTCAGCATGCCGGCGTGTGGCGTTATCTCAACGACATGATCGGCAGCGGCGGCCCGATCGATGAAATCCGCGTGTTCGATCTGCGCGAAAGCATGCGCAACGGCGGCGGCCCGGCCTGTCTGCGGCTGCGTGTGGCGCTCAACGAACAGGAACTGCGGGCGGTTAACCCGCGCGTGATGATGAACGAACGGCTGTTTGCGACGCTGAATGAGTGGGTGGATCGCCATTATCGCGATCGCCTTACGCAGGATGATCTGGCCGATCCGCTGCTGCTGCGCGAAGGGCGCGAGGCGCTGGATTCGCTGACGTCGATCCTCGGTCTCGGCTCCATCTATCCATTCCAACGCTAAGGGAGGCGGCATGATCGATCTACTGCCCCTGACGCTGGAAGGGAACGAACCTGTCGAATGGCAAGGTGAAACACCGCAGCTGCGTTGGCGCTGGCAGGGGGAAGGGGTGCTGGAGCTCACGCCGCGGCAGCCCTACCGCCAGGCGATGGTGATGTCGGCGGGCGTGCACGGCAACGAAACCGCGCCGATCGAACTGCTCAATCAGCTGGTCGGCGACTTGCTGACCGGCCGGTTGTTGCTGAGGGTGCGGCTGTTGGTGGTGCTGGGTAACCCGGCGGCGATGCGGGCCGGCAAGCGTTATCTGCACAGCGATATGAACCGCATGTTCGGCGGCCGCTACCGCAACTTCGCCGCCAGCGGCGAAACCGTGCGTGCGCAGCAGCTGGAGCGTGCGCTCGCCGCCTTTTTCGATGGGGAACAGGCGGCGCGTTTCCATTACGATTTGCACACCGCCATCCGTGAATCGCGTTTGCCACGCTTTGGCATTCTGCCTTTCCAGAAACGCCCGTACAGCGAGCCGATGTTGAAGCTGCTGGATGCGGCCGATCTGGATGCGCTGGTGGTACACAGCGCGCCGGGCGGCACTTTTAGCCATTATTCCAGCGAACATCTCAATGCGGCGAGCTGTACGCTTGAGTTGGGCAAGGCGCGGCCGTTCGGCAGCAACGATCTGCAGCAGTTCGCTGCCATCGATCTCGCTCTGCGGGTGGCGGTCAGTGAAGGGCCCCTGCCGGCGCGTGCAGCCGATGAGATTCGGGTTTTCCGCGTGATGCACTCGTTGATCAAGCACAGCGAAGATTTCAAGCTGCACCTGGGCGATGACACGGCCAACTTCACCGAACTGAAACCGGGCATGTTGCTGTGCGAGCAGCCGCAGGAGGACTATCGCGTGGGCCAGGAGGGGGCCTGGGTACTGTTCCCTAACCCCAATGTGGCGTTGGGCCTGCGCGCCGGTATGTTGTTGAACGAAGTGCCCCGCTCTACGCTGTATTGATTTATCCACGGCGGCGCCGGCAGCGCGCCGCCGTTATTCCTTTCATTATTTTTATCTGCTATTTCTCCCTATTTAAATTGCCGTAAGGCGAATTTTATTCGTTCCGGAGGTCTTCCTTTACGCGAATGAATAAAAGGTTGTGTCAGAGGGTTATCTGAAAGCCTTAATTGCCTGGCGAGTTTGTTAAGATAAAAATGTGAAATAAGTAACGTTTTTAATAACCATGCTAATTTTGTTGTTACTTTTGAATCGCGCAGAAAGCACGCAAAACGAAACTGGTGTGCACTTTTTTGGTGCATTGCACCATTTTAGTTATAAGTTATGTGATAAAATATTCTTATATTCAACGATTTGCGAAATCTCTTTGTTGTAACATCTACTTACAAATAAACATGCTTTCTCCTCGTTGTTTCATGAACTTTTTGATTTTAAGTTTTGATTCATGATGCTAATGTCACATCACCCCGTATTAGGGGAGCTCAAAAAATACCAAAAGATAAAATCACAGCCCAAATTATAAATTGGGCGTGACGGGCAGGGTTCTAATTATAATATCTAGGAAAATAAATGATGAAACGCAGTGTATTAGCCTTAGCTGTCGCCCTCGGGGCGGTCACCTCCTTCGCCAACGCGGCTGAAATCTATAATAAGGATGGCAATAAACTCGACCTGTACGGCCGCGTTGCTGCCAAACACGTTTTCAGTAAAGACAAGGATGAAGACGGGGATAAAACGTACGTTCGTCTCGGCTTTAAAGGCGAAACCCAAATCAACGATCAGTTGACCGGTTACGGCCAGTGGGAATACCAGGTTGCTTCTAACCACGACGAAGCGCAGGGCACCACCGGCACCAAAACGCGTCTGGGCTTCGCCGGCCTGAAGTTCGCCAACTATGGCTCGTTCGACTACGGCCGTAACTACGGCGTGGTGTATGATGCCGAAGCCTACACCGACATGCTGCCGGAATTCGGCGGCGACTCCTACAGCTACACCGACAACTACATGACCGCGCGCTCCAACGGCCTGGCAACCTACCGCAACCGTGACTTCTTCGGTTTGGTGGAAGGCCTGAACCTGGCGTTGCAGTACCAGGGTAAAAACGACGGTGACGGCCGCAGCGTCAGCAAGCAAAACGGCGACGGCTACGGCATGTCTCTGGACTATCAGGACATCGGCGGCAGCGGCATCGGCGTAGCGGCGGCGTTCTCTGATTCCAACCGTACCAGCGACCAGAAGGCGCTGAAGTATGGTAAAGGGGATAAGGCCACCGCCTGGACCACCGCAATCAAATATGACGCCAACCAGGTCTATCTGGCGGCCATGTATGCCGATACCCGCAACATGACGCCGATCAGCGGCAACGGCGTTTCAGGCTTCGCCAATAAAACGCAAAACTTCGAAGTTGTGGCTCAGTACCAGTTCGAAAACGGCCTGCGTCCGTCCGTGGCCTACGTACAGTCCAAAGGCAAGGACATTGAAGGGATTGGCGATGTCGATCTGGTGAAATACGTGGAAGTGGGTGCGACTTACTACTTCAACAAAAACATGTACACCTACGTCGACTACAAGATTAACCAGTTGAACGACGACAACAAACTGAAGCTGAGCACCGACGACATTGTTGCTGTCAACCTGACCTACCGCTTCTAAGTTTCCATCATTACCTTCATCCTGTGTCGGGATTGGTAATCAGGCAGGGCGCAAGCCCTGCCTTAGCTTGATGACAAAGGAGGAAAAAGCGTGGTTTTTCCTCCTTTGTGGTTATCAGCCGAAAATCAATGAATTGATTTTCCTTATTTTTAAATGTGGTCTTCGATAAACCTGCCAATGTCATCAGGTTTGTCATTAACCTCAGGCAGGGCGTAAGCCCTGCCTTCGTTTTTATCGGCAGCTCAACTTTTGGGCGCCAGCCCCACCAGTTCAATGGCAGAGCGCAGCGCGGCGAAACGTTGCTGATCCTGCTCGCGTTCTATCTCCGTGACCAGCTGTGAAAGAATATTGCTGCCGGAGACCTTTTTATGGTTTTTGATTAATTGCAACACCGCGTCGCCTAACGCCAGGCTGACGTTGCGCAGCAGTATTTCATAATGCTCGTTGGAATGAGCTGTTGCTGACATGACCTTTCTCTGTCTCTCTTCTTCGGAAGCCGCAATTTAGCAAAACAGCGGCCTAAAGCCTCGGAGGCAGACGAAGTTTCCGATGAAATCAGAAATTCCTCAGCATCGGACGGGGAAGGCGTTAAAAATCCGAGTATTCGCTGGCCGGCAACCAAAAACCGTCGATAAACTCTTCCATGGGATAACAGCCGGCGTGGCGCAGGTTCTGTTCCTTCATCACGACCAGGCATTGCGGTTCGTCGCGCAATATATCGACCACCATTTCACTGCAGCCGCCATCCAGATAACAGACAAACATCACCAATGCGTACATCGTTGCATGCCTCTTTCGTCGAACCGCTCTGTAGGCAACAGTGTAGGTAAAAAAGCGCGATTTTTCAGCACCATTGCGTGATAAATCACCATCGATACGCCGCTGAGGGCACTTTCGGAATTCTCTAACCATTTCTGACGCCGGGGCGGATGGCATATCCTTTTGACGATGCTAAGCTTAACAAGCCTTACTTCAACGCATTATTGCAACCATCAAAAGGAGTGAATATGGGCTTGTTTAACTTCGTCAAAGAAGCGGGCGAAAAACTGTGGGACACAGTCACCGGCAATGCCTCCGCCGAAGATCAAAGCGCCAAACTCAAGGAGCATCTCGATAAGAGCGGCCTGCCAGGCACCGACAAAGTCGATGTGCAGGTGGTCGATGGTAAAGCCGTAGTGACCGGCGATGCCGTCAGTCAGGAGCTGAAAGAGAAGATCCTGGTGGCGATTGGCAACGTGGCCGGCATCAGCGGCGTGGAAGACAAGGTGGCGGTGGCGCAATCCGACGCCGAGAGCCGCTTCTACACCGTGAAGAAGGGCGATACGCTGAGCGCGATTTCCAAAGAGATGTACGGCAACGCCAATCTGTACAACAAGATTTTCGAAGCCAACAAACCGATGCTGTCGAGCCCGGACAAGATCTATCCGGGGCAGGTGTTGCGTATCCCTCAATAACGTGTCGGTCTGCCATAGCCCGGTGCGTACCGGGCTTTTTTTTGCCCTCTGTAATACGCATCTCTTATTTTCTTGCGATCCCAATGCCGGTTACATCTACCCTGTGCCCCTGCTCGCTTGCCGGCAGGGGGAGTGTTGACCCTGATGGGGAAAGTTGATAGCGTCATGCCCCGGTTGAAGCCGGAACGACCAAGGCGGCAACGTTAACGTCTTATTATGAGGGGACCTTTTGCCCCGTTAAACAGCAATGCAGCAGTTGAACGAGTGAAAACCGATTTAGTGAAACAACAGCGTGACGCCTCAACGGATAAAAATTATCGAGAAACCTTGGGTGATGCGCAATTTGCGATCGTCGTGTTGGCGGTGGCGTCCTGCTCACTGATTATCTTTACGCTGGCGGTCACGCTGTGGGTGACCTGATGCGATTAACTAGGGGAGATGAAATGGAGCCTAATCTCCATGATGAAACCAAACTGCTGGCGATTATCGGCCTGTTGGTTTCCGTGCTGCTGGTGGTATCAATTCTCTTTGGCGTGACCTATTTCTCCGATCTTAGGCACGCGCACGATGATATCGACATTAAAAGCTGCTACATCAAAGCGTCCTAATCCGCGCGAACGCGCCTGAGCGCCGTTGCTCTGTGAGGTGAACTGTCCTGTGTTAAGCTGGGGAGAGTTACCTTTGGCGAATCGACGCCATTCAGGAGGTCTTTGCGATGAGTCAGTCCCGTCCTACGCTCTCTTCACCTTCACGCGAGTGCCCCGTCGTCGACGGCGTGCGCCAGATCCAACGTATTGCCGTGCGTAACGCCGAAGTAGGGGGCATTCCGATCAACCGCGCGCTGCCAACCCGTGAGCGGCGCACTGTTGGCGCCTGGTGCTTTCTCGATCACGCCGGGCCGACGGTATTCAACGGTACTTCGCCAGGCATGGATGTGGGGCCGCATCCGCACACCGGTCTGCAAACGTTCACCTGGATGATCGAGGGCGAAGTACTGCACCGCGACAGCCTCGGTAGCGAGCAAGTGATCCGTCCGGGCCAGGTCAATTTGATGACCGCGGGGCACGGCATTGCGCATACGGAACAGTCGGTGGGCGAGCAGCGGCGATTGCATGCCGCACAGTTGTGGATTGCGCTGCCGGCCGAACATGCCGACATGGCGCCGCGATTCGATCATTATCCTGACCTGCCGCAGTGGCAGAATAACGGTGTGAATCACCGTTTGCTGGTCGGGGAATTTGGCGCTTATCGTTCGCCAGTGTTTACCCTTTCGCCATTAATCGCCATTGATATGGAATGGCAGGAAGCGGCGACGGTGCAATTGCCGCTGCGCGATGACTATGAAATCGGCTTCTTGCCCCTGATGGGCGAATTCGAACTTAATGGTGAAACCTTTTCACCTGACGAGTTTGCCTATTTGGGCATGAAGAATAACTCCATTGAGTTAAATGCGCAGAAGGGCAGCCGGGGATTATTAATTGGCGGCGCGCCGTTAAACGAAGAGATCCTTATCTGGTGGAATTTCGTTGGCCATACCAAGGCTGAAATTACTCGGGCCCAGCATGATTGGGAACAAGGGACGCCGCGTTTTCCGCCGGTGAGCGGTTATTTCGGCGAGCGGATGACCGCGCCGCGCCTGCCCTGGGGCGATGTTTGATAGCGTTAGGATATAATCGCCGCGATTATTCGGTTTATTTCGCTCTAATAAGGCGAAATTACTGTGATCGCGGCTCCAGCTTTATCACAGAATAAGGTTTATCGGCAGAACAGTGATCTGGCGCATATAATGACAATGAGAAGAAGTTTAGGATAATCCTCAGGAAGTCAGGTTGTCTCCCGTTAGTCAGATGTCAGTGAGGTCATTATGAGCCAGGTACTCTATCGTGCAAGACTGTCCCATGTCGTGATTGCCACGGCGCTGTTTTGGGTCTCTGTCGCGGCATTGTTGGTCGCCGTATTAAACTAACCTCAAAAAATGACTCCTGCATAAACCCGCTTCGGCGGGTTTTTTTATCACCATTGTCTGGCAATAGAGGCTACACGCTTATACTTAATGACATCTTCAATAAGCGATAGGACAATTATGAAGCTGTTTGCCGATATTTTGCTGTTGCTCATCGCGGTGCTCCATCTTTATATCCTGGTGCTGGAAATGTTCCTGTGGCGTTCGCCGCTCGGCAGAAGGGCATTCGGTACGACGGTGGAGTTTGCTGCGGCCACGCGGGTATTGGCCGCCAATCAGGGGCTGTACAACGGTTTTCTGGCGCTGGGGCTGGCATGGGGCTATTGGCGTGAGGACATGGCGCTGCAACTGTTCTTTCTCGGGTGTGTGTTGGCGGCCGGGGTGTTTGGCGGGCTGACCGCCAGCCGCAAGATCCTGTGGGTGCAGGCGCTGCCGGCCTTGATCGCGATGCTGGCGGTATGGGGCGCGCGTTAACCCACCGGTTTACGGCGGGCGTCAGGCGGATTTTTGATGAATGACGTGCAACGGCGGATCGATGTGCAGATCGACGCTCAAATCCTGGCGGAAATCATAAGGCGTGATATTAAAACGCTTTCTGAACATGTAGGTGAAGTGGGACTGTGAGCCGAAGCCAAAGTCCAGGGCGATATCGAAGATCGACGCTTCACTGCTGCGCAGTTGGTAAACCGCGCCGGCCAGGCGGCGTTCACGAATGTATTTGCCCAGCGAAATCCCTGTCGCTTCTTTGAACAGCTTCTGCATGTGCCACAGCGAGTAGCCGGAATACTTGGCCAGCTCTTCGAGATGGATCACTCGTCCAAGGTGAGTTTCGACCCATTTGCTGAGGGCGCAGACCAATGAGAGGTGGTGTTCTTGTATCATCAGTGCGTCAGTGTGAGATCTACATAGCGGTGAAGTATACACAACTTGCCGCCGCGGACAAAAACGCCGCCGGTGACGGGGGGCAATTATTCGGAAAAACCGTTCAACCACAGCTTGTCAGTCGAAAGGAAAAACGGCTAATCTGAGACTGTCGCCGCCGCGGTGGGTGACGCGGAAAAGGCCACAGCAAGTAACCGCCAAAACAGAGTCAGCCGTAACAACTCAACGTTGATGGGGTGATCGCATGTTAATGACAGTGATTATTACTCTGGTTGTAATCGTGGGCGTCGGCGCTTTTATGGCGATGCCGGTGATGAGCATGAAAAATGCGGAAGGCGTGGGAGGTGAAGAACCGTGAGAGCAAGAGACATTGCACGCCGCTGAGCGGGGCGATCGCGAATCGGGAAAGCCTGGGTCAGAAACCCGGGCTTTTTGTTGCGTAGCCGCTCAAACGTTTTTCCGCTCGACGGTTTCCTCGCCCCAATAAAGCTGGTCGGCGGTGGTTTTGGCAAAGGCCTTCTCCAACGCTTCGTCGCTGCCTTCTTCCCAGATCTTCTGTGCCAACACTTCGTCGTTCCCTGCCAGTTCAAAAATAGCTTCGGCGATTTCCACCGAAGTTTCACGCACTGTCGCCCAGGATTTCACATTGTGATTCGCCATAACTTTCTCCTGTTGGTTGTGGCCTACGGGTGGTTTTTGCCACCGTCTGCTGCAAGTATAGGCTAATCCGCCGTGGGCTTTTGCCCGGCGGTGCGCAGAAGGGGGAAAAAGGCGGGGAGAGCGGGCAATGGTGCAGGCGGCGTGCTATTCTGTGCGGCGTTTGAATCAAGAGGAAAATTATTATGTCTGACATGCTGAGCAACGAGCAGGAACTGGCTTCCGATCTGGTCGCTTGCCAACTGGTCATCAAACAGATTCTGGACGTTATCGACGTGATTGCGCCGACCGAAGTGCGTGACAAGATGGCGGGTCAGCTCAAAAGCATCGATTTCTCTACGCATCCTGCAGGCGCCGATCCGGTGACCCGCCGCGCGATTGACAAGGCGATTGCGCTGATCGAGATGAAGTTTACCCGCAACTGAGGCGGGGCCGCCGCAAAGCGGCGGCGTCGGGCGGTGGGGGTTAATCCACCACCGTTTCGATTTTCTTGAACAGCGGGCAGTCGGCTACGCCGATGAAACCGTTGTCGCCGTTGACGTACTGGGCGATCGCCACGTTGCGTGCCGTCAAGTATTTGCACTGTAAACCCAACCCGCCAACGTTTTTGTTGCTGCCTATCAGCACACCGTAACCCGAAATCAAAAAGCCGCCGTAAATGACTGCCAACACCACTACCCACTTAATCAATCTGCTCATTGCGCTTCCTCATTATCCCTGAGGGTTCATCTAGCCATGACTGCCGCGCGACGACAAGGGTAACAGTCTGAAAACCGGGCGATAGCCAGAAATCTAAACGACAAGTTAAACTTCGTTTAACTTCGCTGTGATAACATGCGCGATAGATTACCCAGATAACAATGAGGCTGCTAAATTTGTTGCGAAAAAAAATCCTCGTGATAATGACGGCCGTCGCTGCCTGCCTGTTTTTCTACCTGTTGGCGCTGGACAGTTATTGCGACGATGGCGGAAACTTTGCGCTGGGCATCTGCTCGGTAACGCGCTTCGTGCCCTGGTAAGCAATTTTTGGCAGGGATGTTCGCACGGCCGCCGCGAGTGTTAAGATGGCGGCCTGAATGTCGCAGTAGATAGGGTTGTCCATGTACGATTTAGGTTTTGGCCAGAACGGCCTGTTGTCGCTGGCCCTCGCCGCCGTGGCGTTGCTGGTTGGGCTGTGGGTTTGGTTTCTGGTGAACCGCGCCAGCGTGCGCGCCAACGAGCAGATTCGTCTGCTGCAGGAGATTGCCGAGCAACAACGCCAACAAACGGCGCTGTTGAAACGCCTGGCGCACCGTGCACGCGCTGATGGCGGCGATGCTGCTGACGACGACGATCTCAGCCCCGCGCTGGATTTCAAAGGTTTTATCCCCGAACGTTAAGCATGATGCTCCGGCCGGCGGCAGCGCCGCCGGGGCGCCTCAGTAAAACACCATGCCCTGATACGGTTTTTCCCGGCATGCCGCCAGGCGGCTGGCCAGATCGCCGGCATGGATCTCCAACTGATGCCCATCAGGATCGAGAAAATAGAGCGATTCGCCTTCGCTGCGATTGCTTTTCCACTCCTTGACGCCGCTCTGGCGCAACCGCTCGCTGACCTGCTCAATGTGATCCGGCGCTACGCTGAAGGCATAGTGGGTGTAATCGCGCGCGCTTTGTTGCGCCCGCGCCTCATCCTGCGACAGGCATAGCCATAATGCTCCCAACGAGAGATAGGCGCCGCCTTGCCAGCGCGCGTGCGGGGTAAATCCCAACAGATGACGATAAAAATCGAAGCTGCGATCGAGATCGCTGACGGCGAGCGTCAGGTGGTTGAGGCCGGTCAACATGCATGCATTTCCTGGGCGCTGAACAGAGGGAAAAGTGTACGCAGGCGCTAAGGAAAGATAAAGGGGGCAAAGCATTAGTAGAGATAATGTGAAAACCGGCGACGCTGTCATAAAACTGTCGTACAGACATCGTAATGTAGCGCGAACCTTACGAAAGATGGATAAAGCCGATGATTAAATGGTACGAAGAAAGCGATGCCGAAGTGAACCGCAGCATCGCGCTGCTGACCGGGGAGAACCCGGACAAGTGGTATCCCTACGGTGGTGTGAAAGGTAAAGATTACTGCAAGAATCCCTCCGATGCCTGGCCGATCATTTGCGCCAACAAAATCAGTCTGAACCCCGACAACCAAAGCGATAGCCCGCAATGGCAGGCGCGCATGAGCACTCAGTGCGGTGAATGGCAGGCGGACAGCGTCAGCCCGCTGCGCGCGGCGATGATCTGCTTCCTGATGAGCCGGCAGGCTAACTGATTCGAACAATACCGGTGATTGGTAAGAGTTTCTCCTTTTTCTAATAACAGAGCTGTCGTTGGCGGAGGCTGTTTATGAAGCGCATTATCAAAGGTGATAAAAACTTGTCTCATCTGGTGATTGCCCATGCGGCGATCGATCGTCATGCCGAAAGCTTCGGCCAGCGCCGTCAGGGCTGGCCCTCGACCTACCTGATAAAATATCAAAACGATCGCGTGGCGGTGGAAGTGGTCACGCGTAGCCAATCTTATGTCGCCACGCTGATGATCGGCGCGCGCAACCTGACCAAACTGTGCGGAATGCCCGGCTAAACGCCGCCCTTATCCGCTTTCTCACGGTAAAAAAATCGCGCTCCGGCCCGCCGTCTCGGGGCGCTTCTCCTTGATGCTCACGGGGTTAAGTGTTAAAAAGCCGCCCGCAGATACATTTATTGATTGGTGAAATCTTGGCCGATAACGGCAAGGGTGTACGCCATATGAGGATAAGATGGGCGGTCAGCATCAGGACACTCCGCTAAAACGCGGTTTAAAAAACAGACACATACAGCTTATTGCCCTCGGGGGCGCCATCGGTACCGGTTTATTTCTCGGCATTGCGCAAACCATTAAAATGGCCGGCCCCGCCGTGCTGTTGGGCTACGCCATCGGCGGTTTTATCGCGTTTTTAATCATGCGCCAGCTGGGCGAAATGGTGGTGGAAGAGCCGGTCGCCGGATCTTTCAGCCACTTTGCCTACAAATATTGGGGCGATTTCGCCGGCTTCCTTTCCGGCTGGAATTACTGGGCAATGTTTATTTTGGTCGGCATGGCGGAGTTGACCGCTGTCGGCATTTACATTCAATACTGGTGGCCTGAGATCCCCACCTGGGCCTCCGCCGCGCTGTTCTTTGTGCTGATCAACCTGATTAACTTGGTAAACGTGCGCCTGTACGGCGAAACCGAGTTTTGGTTCGCCATCATCAAAGTGGTGGCGATTGTCGGCATGATCGTGTTCGGCGCCTGGCTGTTGGTCAGCGGCAGCGGCGGGCCGCAGGCCAGCATCACCAATCTGTGGCAGCAGGGCGGTTTTATGCCGCACGGTTTCTCCGGGTTGGTGATGGCGATGGCAGTGATCATGTTCTCGTTCGGCGGGCTGGAAATGGTCGGCATCACCGCGGCGGAAGCCGCCGATCCGCGTCGCAGCATTCCGAAAGCCACCAACCAGGTGGTGTACCGCATTTTGATCTTCTATATCGGTTCGCTGACCGTGCTGCTGTCGCTTTATCCGTGGGGGCAAGTGGTGGAGGGCGGTAGCCCGTTCGTACTGATCTTCCATGCGCTGAACAGCAATCTGGTGGCGACCGTGCTCAACGTGGTGGTGTTGACCGCCGCGCTGTCGGTCTACAACAGCGGCGTTTACGCCAACAGCCGCATGCTGTTCGGGCTGGCCAGCCAGGGCAATGCGCCGCAGGCGCTGACGCGCGTGAATAAACGCGGCGTGCCGGTATTGTCCATCGCGCTGTCGGCGTTGATTACCTCGATTGGCGTGCTGATCAACTACCTGATGCCCGGCAAGGCGTTTGAGTTGCTGATGGCGCTGGTGGTGTCAACGTTGGTGATCAACTGGGTGATGATTTGCCTGGCGCACCTGAAATTCCGCGCTGCCAAGAACCGTCAGGGCGTCATCCCCAGCTTTAAGGCGCTGTGGTATCCGTTCGGCAACTACCTGTGCCTGGCGTTCCTCGGCCTGATTCTGGTGATTATGTATTTCAGCGAAGGGATCCGCATTTCGGTGTTGCTGATGCCGGTGTGGATTGCGGTGTTGTGGGGCGGGTTTATGCTGACGCGCCGTAAAGGTGCCAAGCGTTAATCTGTGTGCTGCGGAGGCGTATTGCGCGCCTCCGTTTCTCTTCTCGTCAGCCGCGCGGCATAAAAGCGCGCCCCTCACTCTGGCCCCGTCCCAGCAGTTTCCGGTACAGCAGCAGCAGGGTGCTGATTACGTCGATGGCGACCACGCTGAGCATCAGCAGAGTCAGCATGAAAAACCCGAGCAGCGAACCGCCCAGCAAAACCAACGGCGCCGGTACGCGCAGACGGCGCAGCTTCATGGCGAAATACATTTTCCAGTATTGCTTCTGCGCCAGCAGCGCGCTGCGAATACGGCGCCCCAGGCCGATGCCTGATTTGCGGGATGTAGAACGACTCATAACTTCTCCTTTTCTGTATGCCCTACAAGTCAATCACAAAGATCTTAAGAGAGTCTTAACGGGCTCTTGGCGGCCCTGGCTGTCTCACCGAAGTGAGACAACAGCATGCGGCAAAAGGTCCCGCAATGCAGCGCACGACTGACGAAGTGCGAGTTTCGTCTGGTTTGTTACACTGAGAATCACGCCCTTGCAGGGGGTACAGTGCTCAGGAGAAGGGGCTGGATGAAGAGAGTCAATCGTTATTACGACGCGGCCAAGGCGCATCACACGCCGGAGGGATTTCGCAACCCGGAACCTTCGCAGCGCCAGGAGGGTGACCTGCAGCGTTGGCAGGATGAACGCAAACGGCAGGGGTTGCCCAGGCCGCCGCAGCAGGGATATGCACAATTTACCGAACGCTGGTGGCAACCCGCCGATCTCAGCGGCAGCGATGACGGCATCTGGTGGCTGGGGCATGCGTCAATGCTGCTGCGGCTGGGCGGCCGTTATATCCTGATCGATCCGGTGCTGTCCGAACGCGCATCGCCGCTGAGTTTCTACGGCCCGAAGCGCAAAACGCCTACGCCGCTGACGGTGGAGCAACTGCCGGCGGTGGATGCGGTGCTGATCTCCCATAATCATTATGACCATCTCGACAGACGCACGGTGCGGCAGCTCGCGCGGCGCTTCCCGCAGGCCGAGTTTATCGTGCCGCTCGGATTGAAGCGTTGGTTCCGCCGTTATCGGCTGAAGGTGCATGAGCTGGACTGGTGGCAAAGCCTGTCGCTGGGCGAGTTGACGGTCTACGCCACGCCGGCGCGGCACTGGAGCATGCGCACGTTGTGGGATCGCAATCGCTCGCTATGGTGCGGTTGGGTGATCCACCATCCGGCGCTGCGGTTCTATTTTTCCGGCGACAGCGGCTATTCGGCGCGGCTGGCGGAAATCGGTCAACGGCTGGGCCCGTTCGACGTGGCGGCGTTGCCCATTGGTGCCTATGCGCCGCGCTGGTTCATGCAGGAACAGCATATGGATCCGCAGCAGTCGGTGGCGCTGTATCGCGAGCTGAATCAGCCGCGGGCCATTCCCATCCACTGGGGGGTATTCGAACTGGCGGATGAATCGCTGGACGAACCGCCGCAGCAACTGAACCTGGCGCTGAGCGAGGCGGGGCTGGAACAGCATCAATTCCATCCGCTGAAGATTGGCGAGCGCATCGCGTTGCAGGACTCCCAGCAAGCGTTGTCTCTTCGCCCTGCGGTACAGAGGAAAGAATAAGATCAACGGTTTGAAAACGTGGCAGTAATTAGCAAAATTGATAAGTGCGGGGTGGGATTCAAATAACCACCCGATTTTCCGGATTTAATTCAATGCCGCACTTTCGCTATTCATAAGGTTATTCCGATTATTCAGATTCATGGTTTTCGGATTATTTAGGATGAAGCCACCGGCCAACGGGGGAGGCGTCAGGACGTTGCATGCTTATGCAGCCGTTGGTCGGCGTGTCAGCGCGGCCGCCGGCTCTCGTCACGCTCTGACGCATGCCGTGCGGTGACAGGGCTGAAGGCCGATGGTGAATGCGCTTTCCAGCGGTAAATGGTCGGAGGAGCATTGAATAAATCGGCCCCCGTTCATCGATATTCAAATGTTGCATATTACATTCCATAAAGATTCAAATTTTTTAACGCTATAAGCGACGAAAAAGCAGAAAAGTCGCAACAGGGATGCGTCAAAACGATGAAAGTTTTGTTAAAAGGCCACCAGAATGCGGGGTTTGGCGCGATGATTTTGGCAAGCAGAAAATAGCCGATGCTTCAACATCTTTTGGGCTATTTAAGCCAATGTGGCTCTCGACCGTTTCAAATATGTGCGACATGTCGTTCAGTGATTAAAAATGGCTTGCCATCGCATACAGAGTATGTGATAACGCATCTGGGTAAAACGAGGTACAGTTCTGTATATGTGTGGCATTTTCAGTAAAGAAGTTCTGAGTAAAGACGTTAGCGTTGAATACCGCTTCTCTGCCGATCCTTATCTTAGTGCCTCAAGCAGTAACGACTCTAGTTTGTCTATGTAACGCCCTCGGGCGGTTTAAACAATCCAAAGGAAATACTCAAGATGGCAAAGATCAAAGGTCAAGTTAAGTGGTTCAACGAGTCTAAAGGTTTCGGTTTCATCACCCCGGCTGACGGCAGCAAAGACGTGTTCGTACACTTCTCTGCAATCCAGGGTAACGGCTTCAAAACCCTGGCTGAAGGCCAGAACGTTGAGTTCGAAATCCAAGATGGCCAGAAAGGCCCATCTGCAGTAAACGTTACTGCTATCTAATCAGCGTCAGCTGTACAAAAAGCCCGCCTTCGAGCGGGCTTTTTCGTTTCCGTCATCCGGCGGCGATGATGATGCCGGCGTACTGGTTGCGGCCTTTGATCCCCGGATGCGTCGGGTCCTGCGCGCGCCGGTGGCTGTTGCGGCGATAGCTGGTGTATTTGAAGCGCTGTGGCCGCTGAGGATCGACGTCCGGCGTGCAGATGGTGCAACTGCCGGCGCGGTCAACGGCGGCGAAGCCGAGCGCCGCCAGCTTGTATTCGGCAATGGCGGCCAAATCCAGATGCCGGTAATGTGGGCTGATCAGCGTGGCGGGCAGCGGCAGGCGCTGTTTAAAATTTTCCACCAGCGCTTCATCGACTTCGTAGCAACATGGGCCGGCGGCAGGGCCGATAGAGGCCACCCAATCGGCGGTGTCATCGTCCTGGCGAATGCGCGCTGCCATTTGTTCCAGAATGCCGTCCAGCAACCCGCGCCAGCCGGCATGAACCGCGGCAATGGCGCCCCCGTCGCGGCGACTGAACAGCACCGGCAGACAGTCCGCCGTCAGTACGCTGAGCAGAATGCCGGGCTGGCGGGTGTAGAAGCCGTCGGCCTCGCCGCACGCCTGCGCCGGTTGCAGCACGTCGACGATACGGGTGCCGTGCACCTGCTTCTTTTCCGGTAGCGTGGCGCTGTAGGGCAGCAGATGCCCGGGCAGCAGCGCGAGTTTGCTGCCGAAGCCGTGCTGAATGTGGGGCACCGCATTGAGCAGCGCGGAACGATCGCTCATAAGTTATTTTCACCTGCGTGAGAAAACAGACTCTCAGTGTAGCCAGCTTTTTCCCCGCTTGACCAGGCGTTGTTGGCGGCGAAAGCGAGCGGGGATGCGCCTTGCATCGAGCCGACGCCTTCTTTAGACTAGCCGCGCCCTGTCTTTCTGGAAGCCCATTCATGTCTTATCAATGCCCTCTGTGTCATCAACCGCTGCATTTTTCATCACAACACTGGCGTTGCGACGGCAATCATCAGTTCGATCAAGCCAAAGAAGGCTACGTCAATCTGCTGCCGGTGCAGCACAAACGATCGAAGCAGCCGGGAGACAGCGCGGAAATGATGCAGGCACGGCGTGCATTTCTCGACGGCGGTTATTATCAGCCGCTGCAACAGCAGGTGGCCGAGTGGCTGGATTTGGCGCTGGCGGCCGATGCAGGCGCGTTGTTGGACATAGGCTGTGGGGAAGGGTATTACACCGCCGCCGTGGCCGCACGGCTGGCGCAGGCGCGCAATATGGCGGTCTATGGGCTGGACGTCGCCAAGGTAGCGATCCGCTACGCCGCCAAACGTTATCCTGCGGTCTCGTTCTGCGTCGCCTCCAGCCACCGTCTGCCGTTCGCCGACGCGGCGCTGGATGCGGTCTTGCGCATTTATGCGCCTTGCAAGGCAGAGGAGCTGGCGCGGGTGGTGAAGCCGGGCGGTGTGGTGGTGACGGTTTCGCCGGGCCCGCGTCATCTGTACCAGCTGAAAGAGCAGGTCTACCAGCAGGTGCAGCTGCATGCCGAGCAGGACGAACAGTTCGACGGTTTCGAGTGCGAGCGTAAAGAGGCGTTGGCCTATACGATGACCCTGCCGGGCGCGCAGGCCGCCAACCTGCTGCAGATGACACCGTTCGCCTGGCGTGCTACGCCGGAGGTGCAGCAGCGGCTGGCGGATGGCGCCGAGTTCGTGTGCGAGACGGATTTCGTCCTGGCGTTGTACCGACGTCACGCCTAAGGGACCTTGAACTCAAAAACAAAAAAACCTGCCGCGGCAGGTTTTTTTGCAGAGTCATCGCCTCAGGCCAGGTAGCCGAGGTGCTCCAGCAGAATGTTGACGCCGATACCGATCAGCACCACGCCGCCGAGGATCTCGGCGCGTTTGCCCAGCAGCGGGCCGATAAAGCGGCCAATCATCATGCCCAGCGTTGCCATGATCATGGTGGCGCAGCCGATGGCCATGGCGGTATGCACGATATTCACCTGCAGGAAGGCCAGGCCGACGCCGATAGCCATAGCGTCGAGGCTGGTGGCGATAGCGGTGGCCACCAAGATCCAGAAGCCGTGGCGTTTGACCTTCTCTTCCTCATCGGGCCTGTTGCGCACCCCTTCGACGATCATGCGCATGCCGAGAATGAACAGCAGGGAGAAGGCGACCCAGTGGTCCCATTCCATGATGTATTGGCTGGCGAACAGACCGATGGCCCAACCGATGAGCGGGGTGATCGCTTCGACCACGCCGAAGATCAGGCCGGTGCGGATCGCTTCGCGGAAACGGGGTTGATGCAGGCTGGCACCTTTGCCGATCGAAGCGGCGAAAGCATCCATGGACATGCCAAAAGCGAGAATGAGTGTTGCTGAAAGGTTCATGTGAAATAGCCTCGGCCGGGTGGCTCCATATACACGTAACCCACCCCCAACCAAACGACGGAGTTACGTGTCTATGGTCTCGCCAACCTTACCTGGCTGCCCGCACCACGTTTCATACGGCGAAACGAGTATGTTGATACGGGCGTTTCTGGCGTTTTATTCTCCAGAAACCGGCTACTCCCCAATGACGGCGCAACCATACCATATTATTTCCGCCACCGACAACTTTATTCTAGAGTCATGTTCGCTCTTAATTGAGACTCGTTTTCATTAATCTAATTTCATGCGGGAATATAATGTAGACGTGGGTAACAATGTTGCGGAAATAATAGTCAGAGTAAAAATGGCGCTGCCGATTAATTATCCACAAGCAGCGCAAGGTTTGAGCGAAAGTAAAATGAGCTTTTCTTTATCTATTGATTATCAATGAAAAAGTGGTAAATCTTCTCCAGGTCATCCAGGTGCGTCACCTGAACCAACAGCCGGCGCTGTTCCAGGTCGACGGCCAGAATGCCATCCTCCGATAAATTCATGGCTTTAATGCGGTTATATTCGACAAACACGTTCGCGAAGAAAAAACCCTGTGCTTTAAACACCATCTTGGGGGCGCGAATATAAGAGATATAGATCGCGAGCAGCGCCAAAGAAATAAGCAAATAGGTGGTTAATACCGCACCGTTGGTGGTGACGTTGCGGTAAATCAGAATGGCGATCAGGCCGACGAAAATCAGGCTATCGAGGCGATGACGGCGTTTGAGCGCCACTTTCAGCCGCGTTTTACCTTTCAGCAGGTCCATGCCGAATTCGTCGTACAGCGAATACAGCAACAGCAGGGCGATAAACAGCATCAGTACGGCGTCGGTCAGTGACATCTTTTGCTCCACACATAAAAAAGCCGGGGGTTGCCCCCCGGCCGATTCGAACGATTACAGGCCCAGCAGGCCAATCCAATAGCCAAAGATACCGATGACGAAGAAGCCAATGATGATCCACAGCGCATTGACTTTTTTGCGCAGCAGCCACATACAGGCGAAGGTCAGCAGCAGTGGCACCAGGCCCGGCATCAGCTGGTCGAGGATGGTCTGCACCGTGGTGACGTTGGTATGCCCGGTCTGGTCGGTGATCTTGGACACCACCAGCGGGATATTCACGTGCGTCCACTTGTTGACCAAGGCGCCCATAACAAACAGGCCGAGAATAGACGCCCCTTCCGTCAGTTTTTGCAGGAAGCCGCCGCCCATGTCGTTGACGATATCCACCCCTTTACGGTAACCGTAGGCCACGCCGTAGTAGCGGGTCAGCAGGCGCACCAGGTTGAACAGCACGAAGAACAGGATCGGCCCGAGCAGGCTGCCACTCATGGCGATACCGGCGCCGAGCGCGGCGAACACCGGCCGCACGGTGCCCCAGAAAATCGGGTCACCGACGCCCGCCAATGGCCCCATCAGACCGACCTTGATGCCGTTGATCGCACCGTCGTCGATCGGCGCGCCGTTGGCGCGTTGCTCTTCCATCGCCATGGTCACGCCGAGCACCGGCGCCGCCACGTAAGGGTGGGTGTTGAAGAACTCGAGGTGGCGCTTGATCGCCTGTTTGCGATCGTCATTGTTTTCCGGATACAGGCGACGGATCACCGGTACCATCGAGAAGCAAAAACCCAGCGCCTGCATGCGCTCGAAGTTCCACGACCCCTGGAACAGGTTGGAGCGCAGGAATACGCCGCGAATATCGGCCGGCGTGAGTTTCTTTTGAGCAGTTGTATCAACCATTTCTCTCACCTATTCCTAGTCGAGTTCGTTATCAAGATCGTTTGCATTAGCCGGGCCGGCCTGGACAACCTGAGACTTGTTGTATTTCGGGCTGAGCTGGATATACAGCACGGCCATCACCACGCCGATGACGCCGAGCGCCACCAGATTGAAGTTGGTGAAGGCGGCGGTCACGAAACCAAGGTAGAAGAACGGCATCAGGTAGCCGGCGCGCATCATGTTAATCACCATCGCGTAACCGACCACCACGATCATGCCGCCGGCGATGTTCAGGCCGCTGGTGACCACTTCCGGGATCGAGTTGAGCAGGGCGTGTACCCCGGCGGTGCCAACCGAGATGGCGACGATGACCGCCGGAATGGCGATACGCATCGCCTGCAGCAGCAGGGCGCCGATGTGGATCCAGGTGATGGCCCGCAGGCTGCCGCGCTCCGCCGCGCTGTCCGCCGCGTGCTGGAAGGCCACGGTGAGGGTACGTACGATGATGGTCAACACCTGGCCGGCCGCCGCCAGCGGAATGGCCAGGGCGATACCGGCGCCGACGCTTTGCCCGCCGGCGATGACCAGAATGGTCGAGATGATGGACGCCAGGGCGGCATCCGGCGCGACAGCCGCACCGATGTTCATCCAGCCCAGGGCGATCATTTCCAGCGTACCGCCGATAATGATGCCGGTTTTCATATCGCCGAGAATGAAGCCGATCAGGGTACAGGCGACCAGCGGACGGTGGAACTGAAACTCGTCGAGGACGGAACCCATCCCGGCGATACAGGCAACGATAAATATCAGCACAATCTGAAGAGTGGTGATCTCCATTGCACTTCTCCTATGACCAAAAAGCTCTGAGTAAAATAATCAGCGGCTGGCGCCACTAATTGAGTTTGTTAATCAGGTCCATCATTTTTAGCCGGCTGTCGGACGAGACCTTACGCACCTCCAGCTCGATACCGCGATCGTTCAGTTTCTTAAACGCTTCGATATCTTTTTCATCGACGGAAACGGCGTTGTTCACCTGGGTTTTCCCCTGGCGGAACGCCATGCCGCCGATATTGACGGATTGAATATCCACGCCGCCTTCCACCAGACGCAAGACGTCGGTCGGGTTGGTAAACAGCAGCATTACGCGGTCGTTGGCGTACTTCGGGTTGTTCCAAACGCGGATCGCCTTCGCCACGTCCACCACGTGAGCGGTGACGCCCGGCGGGGCGACCTGGGTCAGCAGGGTTTTCCGCACATGGTCGGCGGCGACTTCATCGCTGACGACGATAATGCGGCTGACGTTGGTTTCTTTGGTCCAGCGGGTGGCGACCTGGCCGTGAATCAAACGGTCATCGATGCGCGCCAGGCCGATTTTCATGTGGTCGTTCGGCCCCAGCGGCGCCTGAGGGGCAGCGGCTTTGGCGACGGGTGCTGCGGGTTTTGCGGGTTCTTCCTGCGGTTTTTTCAGCGCTTTCACGCCTTCGCGGCCGGTTTCCAACGCCAGCGCCACCAGTTCATCGAAGGCGGGGTTGTCGTCCCGCGCCATGAAGGTTTCCACCAGCATCGGAATGTTGACCCCGGTGACGACCTCATAGTTTTCTTTGTCGACCGCAATGCGGCTGGCGGCGTTGAACGGGCTGCCGCCCCAGGTATCCACCAGGAACAGCACGCCGCCGCTGGTATCCAACCCACTGATTTTTTCGTTGTACTTGACGATTAACGTTTCGGCATTCTCACCGGGAACGAAGTCTATAAAGGCGACGTTGTCCTGCTCGCCCAATAGCATCTCCGCCGTTTTCAGCAGTTGTTCCGCTGCAGCCCCGTGTGTGCCGATGATAATAGCTATTGCCACTCGCTACCTCCTCGTTGAACTCCAGGCGCGGTTTGTGTCGTTTCTCCGCGCCGTCTTGGCAGTCACTTCCGCGGTTCAGATACATTATGGTAGAAAAAAAGAAACGCACGCCTAACATTTCTCACGCAGTTTCAAATGCCTGTGCGTGATGCTTCACGAACGCGTCATTTATTTTAGTGAGTGAAAAAATATTTTTTGTGACGCTGCTCCGTTATTGAATGCTCGGAGAAATCTTAGCTGTCGCAGACGATACGGCGTGGCGCCATGCTAAACCGCCGTTGAAAAAGCCGCTTTGTCCCCCAGAAAAATCCTGATACAGTAATTTCCTCTTTCATCACTAAGGAGTGAAGGGCCTCAGCCCTCCCTATGGACTGTCACCGAAGTTACTGCTTTACCAGGTTTCACCCGCCACCTGCTGGCGTTGCATATGCTGTTCGGCCCTTCGGCCACCTCCCGGTAACCCCATCCCGTCACTTTGCTATTGTCGACTGCGCCCATGCAGCGGCGGCATCGTCACGTCTGAGCGGCGTGCGCTCATTCCCACTTTTCTCTGGAGTCTGATATGGAATTTTTAATGGACCCCTCTATTTGGGCGGGGTTGCTTACGCTGGTGGTGCTGGAAATCGTGCTGGGCATCGACAACCTGGTGTTCATCGCCATTTTGGCCGACAAGCTGCCGCCGAAGCAGCGCGATAAGGCGCGCATCATTGGCCTGTCGCTGGCATTGCTGATGCGTCTGGGCCTGCTGTCGGTGATCTCCTGGATGGTAACCCTGACCACGCCGCTGTTCAGCGTCGGGGATTTCAGCTTCTCCGGCCGCGATCTGATCCTGCTGTTCGGCGGGGTATTCCTGCTGTTCAAAGCCACCATGGAGCTGCATGAACGGCTGGAAGGGCAGACGCACCAGGACGGCGCCAACCGCGGTTATGCCAAGTTCTGGGCGGTGGTGGTGCAGATCGTCATCCTTGATGCGGTGTTCTCGCTCGATGCGGTGATTACCGCCGTGGGCATGGTGAACGATTTGCCGGTGATGATGGCGGCGGTGGTGATCGCGATGGCGGTAATGCTGTTGGCGTCCAAGCCGTTGACTAACTTCGTGAACGCACACCCGACCATCGTGGTGCTGTGCCTGAGTTTCCTGTTGATGATTGGCCTTAGCCTGATCGCCGAAGGCTTCGGTTTGCACATTCCTAAAGGCTACCTGTATGCCGCTATCGGCTTCTCGATCCTGATTGAATTGTTCAACCAGATCGCGCGTCGCAACTTCATCAAGCATCAAGCGCGTCGCCCGATGCGCGAGCGCACCGCGGAAGCGATCATGCGCCTGATGGGGCAGCAGCGTACACAGCAGACGGACGATGCAGTCGCCTTGCCGAGGGATGAAACCTTTGCGGCGGAAGAGCGCTATATGATCAGCGGCGTGTTGACGCTGGCCTCGCGTTCATTGCGCAGCGTGATGACGCCGCGCACCGACATTTCCTGGGTCGACTGCGAGCGCTCCCGCGAGGAGGTACGCGCACAGCTGCTGGATACGCCGCACAGCCTGTTCCCGGTGTGTCGTGATTCGGTGGATGAGATTGTCGGCGTGGTACGCGCCAAGGATCTGCTGGTGGCGCTGGAGCAGGGTGAAGACATCGCCGAGTTCGCCGCCCGCACGCCGCCGATCGTGGTGCCGGAAACCATGGACGTCATCAAGCTGCTGGCGGTGCTGCGTCGCGCCAAAGGGCGTCTGGTGGTGGTCACCAATGAGTTCGGCGTCGTGCAGGGGCTGGTGACGCCGCTGGACGTGCTGGAAGCGATTGCCGGTGAATTCCCGGACGAGGACGAAACGCCGGACATCGTGGCGGAAGGCGACGGCTGGCTGGTGAAGGGCGGAACCGATCTGCACTCGCTGGAACAGGCGCTGGCCTGCGATGATCTGGTCAGCCCCACCGCCGACTACGCCACCCTGGCGGGGCTGCTGTTGGCCCACTACGGGCAGATGCCGGTGGCGGGAGATACCATCGAGCTGAACCACCTGCGTTTCGATATCGTTGAGGTGTCCGAATACCGTATCGAACTGGTGCGCGTTACCCGCGTCGCCCTGGACGATCCGGCGCACGCGTAACCCTCCCGCCGGGGGCTCAGGCCTCCGGCGGTTCCTCTTCCGCTTTCCTGACGCGCGATTCGTACTGCTGCAACCACAGCGGGAAAACATGAATCGGCATCGGCTTGGCGAAATAATACCCCTGCAGGGCATTGACCTCGCGTGAGCGCAGATAGTCGGCCTGTTCCTCCGTTTCCACCCCCTCTGCCACCAGTTTCAGCTTCAGGCGCTGCGCCAGCGTAATGATGGTGTCGGTCACCGTGGCGTTGACCGCATCGGTGCCGATGGCGGCGGTAAACCCGCGATCGATCTTCAAGACGTCCGGACTGAGGTTTTTCAGGTAGCTCAGCGAGCTGTGGCCGGTGCCGAAATCGTCGATGGCCAGCATGATCCCCATGTCTTTCAACGTGCGGATCTGGTCATACTGGATCGCCGACAGCGCGGTGCGTTCGGTCAGCTCCAGCATCAATGAGGGCATCGGGTGCGCCGGCAGCCAAATCTGGCGGATATCGTCGATGATGTTGAGCGTTTTAAAGTGCTCGGCGGCGACGTTGATGCTGATGTAGAAGGACGGTCGTGGCGGGAACAGCTGCAGATTTTCCGTCACGGTGTTCATCAGATAGCGAGTGAGCGGAATGATGAGCTCATGCTGCTCGGCCAGCGGAATAAACACGTCAGGCGAGATCCATCCTTGTCGCTTCTTTTTCCAACGCAGCAGCATCTCGACGCCAGCGCAGCGCCCGGTGTCGCTGTGGATGATAGGCTGACAGTAGACGCGGAACTCCCGATGAGTGATGGCATGGCCGATGTGGTAAGACAGGCTCATGCGGTTGGCGGTGAGCAGATAGACCACATAGGCCGCCAGCAGGCTGATCAACAGCGCCAGCGGGATATGGCGCGGCAATGCGGACAGCGCCAGCATGCCGATCTGTGGGCCGAACAGTGAAATCGAGAACGGGTACAGCGCGGAGCCGGCGGTGTAGCGCAGGTCGTTGGTCAGGGTGTCGCGGCTCAGGATTTCGCGGCGGCCATATTCCAGGCTGCTGTCGTCCACGTTCAGGACCACTCGCTGAACGTAAGGCTCTTGCGGCTCGAGTAAAAAGTTGGACAGCAGCTCGATATTGAATACGTGCAGCACGCCGCTGGTTTTATCGCGGGGGGATGGCGTCCACATCACCAGCGTGGGGAGGCCTTTGCTGACCGCCAGAGAGGGGCGCAGCGCCAGCCTGGCGTTGCTGTCGACGAAGGTGGGCATCACCGCGGCCAGCTGATAATGACGGGCGCCAAACAGGCTGGAGCAGTAAATAACACCGTTTTTCACCAGCAACATCGCGCGTAGCGCCTGATTTTGCGCGGCGCGAAAGCGCAGGGTCTATGAAACGTTTTCGCAGGGTTGGTCCAGCATGTCCATACTGCGTTCCGCCTGCATCTGCGCCGGCGTCAGCAATTGGTTGATCTTGCCGACGGTGCGGGTAGCCAACGTCTGCTGGCTCTGCTCGATGCTTTTGACCTCTTGATAGTAACGGGTATACAGCGATACCAACAGAATAGCCACGCCCACCGCTCCGGCCAGCAGCCAACGGTAGTAACGATATCGGGACGCGGCGAGGTGGGTCATCAACATCCGGTAAATCCTTGTTCGGTAATCCAGCTCCGAGTCACAGTCAGGCCATAGATCCTTAAGTTGCGCTCGGCTAATTCTAGCCTGAGGTTATACAAGATTGATGGTAACTCAGTAAATTATTTCAGTATGGTAAAACAGAAGGCCAATTTGCAGGCTAACCGCCCGATCGATGAGAAAAATGCAGGATATTTTCTGGTGACATTGTCACTAAAAGCGGTCAATGAATTGATTACCCATAAAAAACCCCGCCGGGCGGCGGGGTTGTCTGTCAGTCGCATTGCACCTTGATCGCCAGGCCGCCGCGTGACGTTTCGCGGTACTTGGCGTTCATGTCTTTGCCGGTTTCGTACATGGTCTCGATCACCTTATCCAGCGAAACGCGCGGCTCGCTGGTGCGGCGCAGGGCCATGCGGGCGGCGTTGATCGCCTTGACCGAAGCGATGGCGTTGCGCTCGATGCACGGCACTTGTACCTGGCCGGCAACCGGGTCGCAGGTCAGCCCCAGGTTGTGTTCCATGCCGATCTCCGCCGCCACGCACACCTGTTCAGGGCTGCCGCCGAGCAGCTCGGCCAGACCGGCCGCCGCCATGGAGCAGGCCACGCCGACTTCACCCTGGCAGCCGACTTCGGCGCCGGAAATGGAAGCGTTCATCTTGTACAGCGCGCCGATGGCGCCTGCCGCCATAAAGTAGCGGATATAGATATCCGGGCTGACGGATTCGATGAAGTGATCGTAGTAAGCCAGCACCGCGGGCACGATGCCGCAGGCGCCGTTGGTCGGCGCGGTAACCACGCGGCCGCCGGCGGCGTTTTCTTCGTTCACCGCCAGCGCGAACATGTTGACCCAGTCGATCACGTTCATCGGATCGCTGGAAAGTTTGTCCGACGCTACCAGCATGCGGCGCAGCGCGGAGGCACGACGCGGCACGCGCAGCGGCCCCGGCAGCACGCCTTCGGTGTTCAGACCGCGATCGATACAGGCGCGCATGGTTTGCCAGACGTTGCCGAAGTAGGTCTCGATCTCTTGCTTGCTGTGCAGCGCCAGTTCGTTCTGCATCACCATGCCGGACAGCGACAGCCCGGTCTCGCGGCAGTGATCGAGCATTTCGCGCGCGGAGTTGAACGGATAAGGCATTTTCAGCTCTTGCTCGCCGGCCTTGCCGAAGTTCTCTTCGTCGACGATGAAACCGCCGCCGATAGAGTAATAGGTCTTGCTGTACACTTCTTTATCGCCGGCGAAGGCGTGGATCTGCATGCCGTTCTCATGCAGCGGCAGGTTGTCGCTGCGGAAGACCATGCCGCCGTCGCGCGGGAAATCGACTTCATGCAGGCCGTTGGCCAGCATCAGGCGTTGACGTTGTTCTACATCGCGAATAAAACCCGGAATGCTATCGATATCGACGGTGTCCGGCATATTGCCGGCCAGGCCGAGAATGATGGCGATATCGGTATGGTGACCTTTGCCGGTCAATGAGAGTGAGCCGTAAACGTCTACGGCAACACGCGTGATAGAAGGCATCAGGCCTTTATTTACCAGATCGTCGACAAACTGTTTGCCGGCTTTCATCGGTCCAACCGTATGAGAGCTGGACGGGCCGATGCCGATCTTAAACATGTCGAAAACGCTAATCACGCTAAAACTCCTTAAAGAGACGTATTGTTATGGCTGCGGCGGTTAAAAACCGCGCAGGGAACAGCGATATTGTAAAAGGGCCGTGCGGGTTCGGCTGCCTTTTTCGCATGAAATTAAATAATCCGTGGTGTCGCTTTTTTTGCTGATTACCCGGGGCGAACCCTTAAGCGGGGTATCCGCTTTCGCCCAAGCTCCATTAACGGTAATCGCGCCAGCTTTCCGTGCTGAACGCCGCCGGCTTAATCCCTGTTTCTACAGTGGTTTATCTCGGACGGTGGTATTTTACAGGTATTTCGTAAGGTTTAAGAGAGGGTTTACAGTTTTTTTAAAACCATTCAACCGGAACGGTAGTCGAAAAAGCGATCAAATGAAGTGATTTCGATCGCTTTACCTGCAGCGGACGTTGACGGCCATGCCAGATTGCGAGTCAGATCACGCAATGCGGATTAAATACTGACCTGCTGAGCCAGGCGTCGAATGATGGCCGCGGTCAGCCCCCAGATAAACTGGCCGTGGTACCAGGAGAGGTAAATGCGGTGCGTATGGCCGGCGCGATGGATATCCAGCGGGTAGTAACGTGACAGGGTCAACGCTTCCCGCAGGGGCATCTCGAACACGTCCGCCACTTCGCCCTCGTTGGCGTGGAACTGCACGTCCGGCGGGATGAGGCCGACGATGGGCGTGACCTGAAATCCGGTGCTGCTGTCGAGCGGCGCCATTTGGCCGAGCACGGTAACCACGTGCGGCGGTATCGCCACTTCTTCCTGCGCTTCCCGCAGCGCAGTGACGATCGCCGAGCCGTCTTCGGCATCGGTTTTCCCGCCGGGGAAGGCCACCTGGCCGGCATGTTTACGCAGCGAATCGGCACGGCGGGTCAACAGCAGCGTCGGCTCGGCGCGGCAAACGATCGGGATCAGCACCGCCGCCGGGCGCACATTGTGTGAAATCTGCGCCGCCTGCGGCAGCTGCAGTTGAAAACGGCTGATAAAGGCGTGCAGTGAGGCCGACGAATTCGATGGGATCACGACAGGGAGTACTCCCCAAGCTGCGGCAGAATACGGCCAACCTTGTCGAAGGTCTCCTGGTATTCCGCCTGTTCCTGGCTGTCTGCCACGATGCCGCCGCCGGCGGAGCAGTGGATGCGGCCGTTTTCGGTGACGAGCGTGCGGATGGTGATGTTGGTGTCCATGGTGCCGCAGGCGCTCAGGTAACCGATGCTGCCGCAATAGGCGTTGCGACGCTGCGGCTCCAGCTCTTCGATGATTTCCATCGCCCGCACCTTGGGCGCGCCGGTGATCGAACCGCCGGGGAAGCAGGCGCGTAGCAGCTCGGTGGCCGAGGCCGGTTCCGGCAGGGTGGCGGTAATGGTGCTCACCAGGTGATGCACCGCCGGGAACGGCTCCACGACGAACAGTTCCGGCACCCGTACGCTGCCGGGCTGGGCGACGCGGCCAATATCGTTGCGCAGAAGATCGACGATCATCAGATTTTCAGCGCGATCTTTAGGCGAGTCGGCCAAACGGCGAGCCTGTGCGGCGTCTTGTTCTGTGTCAGCCAGCCGCGGCAACGTGCCCTTGATCGGGCGTGTTTGGATACGCTGTTGCTCCAGCCACAAGAAGCGCTCGGGAGAGACGCTCAGCACGCTGTTGTGCGGCAACCGCAGGAAGGCGGAGAACGGCGCGCGGTTGCAGGCGCTCAATCGGCAAAACGCCTGCCATTCATCCCCCTGATAGTCGGCGGAGAATCGCTGTGCCAGATTAATCTGGTAACAGTCGCCGCTACGCAGGTAGTGCTGAATACGTTGGAACTTTTCGCCGTATTGTTGGCGGCTCATATTGGCACGCCAGTCGCTCAGCAGCGTGAAAGGGCGCTCTGTCGGTGCGGTTTGGCTATTGAGCCAGCGCCAGCGCTGCTCCACATCGCCATAGCTGAGCAACGTCAGGGTTTGCAGCTGGTGGTCGGCGATCAATGCCCAGTCATAAATGCCCACCGCCATGTCCGGCAACGCGAGGTCGGCTTCGGCCAACTGCGGCAAGGTTTCCACCCGGCGCCCAAGATCGTAGCCGAACAGCCCCAGGGCTCCGCCCTGAAACGGCAGATCCGGGTTAAAGGCCGGCTGCCAGTTTTGCGCCGCCAACTGTTGCTGCAGCAGGGAAAACGGATCTTCCATCGAATAAGTAGTGACGCCGTCACTTTCAATTTCCGTACCGGCACCTCGAGTGGTGAGCGTCGTGCGCGGCTGTGCGACCAGAATATCGAAGCGATTATGCGAATGCTCGGCAAATCCAGAATGCAGCAACATCGCCCAGGGATGCGCTGAAAGCGGGGCGAAAAGCGTCATCAGAGCACGGCGGCTATAGGGCAAAAACTTTATGTTTGGGGCGGTTACGCTCATGAACGTCAAAAAACCTGGCTGTAAAGACGGCGTTGTCTGGCCGTTAGTGTGCCATAGACGGTCACGGCATGCATGTTTCGCCATGCGAGACATGCAGCACACTTCACATAAACGGCACTTCAATAAACCTGAAATAAGGCATTTTTTGCGCCATTCATTATACTTCGATATGTTAAAAATTTAACGTCAAAATGAACTGGATGTCTCATTCATCGAGGGCGCAAGACCCGAGAAATATAAAAACGATTCGTTAGTTTCATAAATTTATTGTTACCCATCGTTATTATCGGGGTGGCGCGGGATAGTTTTGTCTGTGTTTTTTCACGCTGACTGGCCGGTGAAATGGGTGCCATATTAGCCACTGTTTTCCTGTTGAAAGCATGAAAAGATAATACAAGATAAATCTTATTTAACTTGCTGTGTAAATCTGAACACCAAGTTTTATTTTCCCGGTCGAACACTGAATAGACTGACTATTTTATAAAAAATAAAATTATTATTTTGTTACATTATCATTGAAGAGCTGCCTATGTCGTTAATGCTGAGCGTCATCGTCCCGATGCACAATGCGGGAGAATTATTAGAGCCTTTCCTGGCTTCGTTGCTGGCCCAACGCGAACAACGCCTGGAGGTGATCATCGTCAACGATGGTTCTACCGACGGTTCAGGAGAGACCGCGCACCGTTACGCGGCGGCGCATCCGCATATTCGGGTCATCGATCAGGCCAACGCCGGCGTTTCTAACGCGCGTAATGCCGGGCTCGCCGTGGCCCGGGGAAAATACGTGGCGTTTCCCGATGCCGACGATCTGCTGGCGCCGAACATGTATTCCACGCTGCTGGAGCAGGCGGAGCTCCACCAATTAGACGTGATGCAATGCAATGGCGAGCGCTATTTCGCCAGTGAAGACGAATTACAGCCGATTTTTCCCGAGGCACGTTTACAGACCACCGACGTTATCACCGGCGTACAGTGGTTCGAACGTGCATTGAAATCGAGAAAATTTATTCACGTTGTATGGTTGGCAATATATCGCCTCGATTTTATCCGCCGGCATCGGCTTTATTTTGAACCGGGATTACATCATCAGGATATTCCCTGGACGACCGAGGTCATGTTTAATGCCCAACGGGTCAAATATTTAAGTACGCCGCTGTACCGTCAACGGGTACACGACAAGTCGATCAGCAATCGTCGCCGCACCGGCAAAGCAAACGTGGATTATCAACGCCACTATATGAAAATCGTCGAAATGCTGGAGCGGCTCAATCTGCGCTATGCAAGCAGCATTGCCATTCGTCCGGCTTTTCATTGGCAAATCACCCGTGAAGCGTTGGGCATTTGCCACAGCATTCGCCGTGAGCCGGATCCGGTCGCCCAGAATCAGATTACCGAAGAGTTTTATCAGCGCGGCATCGACAGAGCAATGTTCGCCAACGCGCGCGGCGTGAAGCAGGGGTGGCATGTCATGCTGTGGCGGCATCGCCTGAAGCAGTGGCGCAGCGATAACGGCTGCTCGCAAGTGGCCTGAGGCACAAGACGTTGGGATCCGTCGCGTTAGCGCGTATACTCCTTCTCCCTTTTGCCGGAGAGAACGACACATGCATGCAGGTATGCCATTACTGAGTCACGCGGAGCAGCAGGAAGCGGCGGATCGCATCCATCAACTGATGGAGCAGGGCATGAGCAGCGGTGAAGCCATTGCTCGCGTTGCGCAGGAAATTCGTGAGAAGCATCAGGGCGCTCAGGTTGCGGTACTGTTCGATGACGATGACGAAGACGAGCAGCATGATGCCGCACCAGAGGCGCCGCGGGATGACGATGCTGAAGAAGACGAAGACTATTGATGTTATCGGGGCCGCGCAAGCGGCCCCGTCAGTTTTAGCCGTTGACCGCCACCGCGGCAGCGGCTTGTTTCGCTAGCTCCACCGCCTGTTCCGTCGTGTCCGCCGTCGCCAGCGCTACGCCCAGACGACGTTGCCCGGCGATCTCCGGTTTGCCGAACAGGCGCAGCTGGTTGTGCCCGCGCAGCGCGTTTTCCAGCCCGCTGAAGCGTACATCGGTGCTGGAGAGCTGTGGCAGGATCACTGCTGAAGCGGAAGGGCCGAACTGGCGGATAGCGCCGATCGGCAAACCGAGAAAAGCACGAACGTGCAGGGCGAACTCGGACAGATCCTGTGAAATCAACGTGACCATGCCGGTATCATGCGGGCGTGGCGACACTTCGCTGAAGATCACTTCGTCGCCACAGACAAACAGCTCCACGCCGAACAGGCCGAAACCGCCCAGGGCTTTCACCACTTTCTCCGCGATAGCCTGGGCCCGGCTCAGCGCCGTCGCCGACATCAGTTGCGGCTGCCAGGATTCGCGATAGTCCCCATCCTCCTGACGATGGCCGATCGGCTCGCAGAAGTGCACGCCGTCCACGGCGCTGATGGTCAGCAACGTAATTTCAAAATCGAATCTTACCAGCCCTTCGACGATCACCCGGCCGCCGCCAGCGCGGCCGCCCTGTTGGGCGTAATCCCAAGCGCTTTGCAGTTGTTCAGGCGTGCGGATCAGGCTTTGCCCCTTGCCGGAAGAGCTCATCACCGGTTTGACGATGCACGGGTAGCCGATGTGCTCGACTGCCTGTCGGAAAGTCGCTTCGCTGTCGGCAAAGCGGTAGCTGGAGGTAGGCAGGCCGAGTTCTTCCGCCGCCAGACGGCGGATGCCTTCACGGTTCATCGTCAGGCGTGTGGCTTCGGCGCAGGGCACCACGCGGTGGCCCAGACGTTCAAGTTCAACCAGCATGGCGGTGGCGATTGCTTCGATTTCGGGAACGATATAGTCCGGCTGCTCTTGTTCGATAACGGCTTTCAGCGCCTCGCCGTCCAGCATATTGATGACGTGGCTGCGGTGTGCCACATGCATGGCGGGGGCATCGGCGTAGCGATCGACGGCGATCACTTCCAAACCGAGGCGTTGGCATTCAATGGCGACTTCTTTACCCAGCTCCCCGGAGCCGAGCAACATAACGCGGGTGGCGGAAGGGCGCAGGGCAGTTCCAATCGTTAACATAGTTTCGTACCTGGATCGGTGAAAATAAGCGGATTGATGATCGGCGGGCAGTATATACGAAAACGATTGCGTGCACAGCCGTCGCGCCAAGTTTGTTGCTAACTTACTGTTTTTATAACAGGCAGAAATATTTGCCCTGCATGGGCGATTATGCGTTAATAACCGACGGCGAAAGAAGGCCTATATATCGCAAGGTTTTCGCGTCTCGTGCCGTCAAGGCAGGTTTATCAAGTAAAGGAAACACAAATGAGCAAGATCACTGGTCACGTTAAATGGTTCAACGAAAGCAAAGGTTTCGGCTTCATCACGCCTGCCGACGGCTCTAAAGACGTTTTCGTTCATTTTTCCGCTATCGTTAGCGATGGTTTCAAGACCCTGGCGGAAGGTCAGCAGGTTGAGTTCTCCATCCAGGACAGCCAACGTGGCCCAGCCGCAGCCAACGTCGTTGCTATTTAACGACTGAGCCGCCAAGAAACCCGCCGCCGGCGGGTTTTTTTATGCCCGCTGCCCGTAACGTCGCCCATCTCTGTTATCATTTACCGCTGATTCGGCGCCAGCCTGCGGGCGCGCCGCCATTCCATTCGTCATATAAGAGTTATCGCCGTGAGCACAGTTTCTTTTTCTTCCCTGCCTCTGCCAGCCGAACAGTTGGCCAACCTCAACGAATTGGGGTACGCCAAAATGACACCGGTGCAGGCCGCCGCGTTACCCGCCATCCTGCAAGGGCGAGACGTGCGCGCCAAGGCGAAAACCGGTAGCGGTAAAACGGCGGCGTTCGGCATTGGTTTGCTGAATAACATCGTCGTTGCTCAGGTTGCCACGCAGGCGCTGGTACTCTGTCCCACCCGCGAGCTGGCCGATCAGGTGAGCAAAGAACTGCGTCGTCTGGCGCGCTTCACGCAGAACATCAAAATCCTGACGCTGTGCGGCGGCCAACCTATGGGGCCACAGCTCGATTCGCTGGTGCACGCGCCGCATATCGTGGTGGGAACGCCGGGCCGCATCCAGGAGCATCTGCGCAAGAAAACGCTGCTGCTGGACGAGCTGAAGGTGCTGGTGCTGGATGAAGCCGACCGTATGCTGGACATGGGCTTCGCCGACGACATCGACGATGTGATCAGCTACACGCCGCCGCAGCGTCAGACGCTGCTGTTTTCCGCCACCTACCCGACGGGCATCGAACGCATCAGCGATCGCGTTCAGCGCCAGCCGCTGAGTGTCGAAGTGGACGATGACGAGGCGCAGACCGCCATCGAACAACGCTTCTATGAAACCACGCGCGATCAACGCCCGGCGCTGTTGGTATCGGCCATTCGTTATCATCAACCCGCGTCCTGCGTGGTGTTCTGCAATACCAAACGCGATTGCCAAACGGTGCTTGAGGCCCTGGAGGCCCGCGGCATCAGCGCACTGGCGCTGCATGGCGATCTCGAGCAGCGCGACCGCGATCAGGTGTTGGTGCGTTTCGCCAACCGCAGTTGCCGAGTGTTGGTGGCAACCGACGTCGCCGCTCGTGGGCTGGACATCAAAGAACTGGAGCTGGTGGTTAACTACGAACTGGCGTTCGATCCCGAAGTGCATGTACACCGTATCGGTCGTACCGGCCGCGCCGGCATGAGCGGGCTGGCGATCAGCCTGTGCACGCCGCAGGAAATGGCGCGGGCGCACGCGATTGAAGACTACCTGCAGCTGACCATCGACTGGGCGCCGGTGTCCGAACTGAGCGGGGCCGCTAATGGTTCGCTTGAGGCGGAGATGGTGACGCTATGCATCGACGGCGGCCGTAAGGCGAAGATCCGCCCCGGCGATATCCTTGGCGCGCTGACCGGCGATGCCGGGCTGACGGCGGCGGAAGTGGGCAAGATCGACATGTTCCCGGTGCATGCCTACGTCGCGATCCGTAAAGCCAGCGCGCGCAAGGCGCTGCAGCAGCTGCAACAGGGCAAAATCAAAGGCAAAAGCTGCAAGGTGCGGCTGCTGAAATAAGCCGAAGGCGGGCGGCGGTTTGCCTTCCCGCCATTATCTATTTATACTGTATATAATTACAGTTATTTGAGTATTTGAGGACGCACGCATGGCGGTTGAAGTTAAATATGTGGTGGTGAGAAACGGTGAGGAAAAAATGACTTTCGCGAGCAAGAAAGAAGCCGACGCCTACGACAAAATGCTGGATTTGGCGGATAACCTCGGAGAGTGGCTGCAACAGGCGCCGCTGAACCTGGATGACGAACAGCGCGAAGGGCTGAGCTTCTTCCTGGCAGAGAATAAGGACGCGCTGGGTCTGATTCTGCGCGGCGCATCACCGGCGGAAACCGGCAAGAAACCGACGGAAGCGAAAGCAAAAAAGGCAGCGTCTAACTCAAAAGAGGGATCTGCGTCAGAAAAGCAAGCGGCATAATGGCTTATGTTGCGGTGTTGTGATGAAAAAGGATCTAAAATGAGCCGTGAAATAACTTTCTTCAGCCGCTTTGAGCAAGACATTCTGGCCGGGCGCAAAACCATCACCATTCGGGATGCCAGTGAGTCGCACTTCGAACCGGGCGAGGTACTGCGCGTAAGCCGCAATGAAGACGGCGTATTTTTCTGCTTTATCGAAGTGCTGTCGGTAACGCCGGTGCGCCTGGATGCGCTGACCGAACGCCACGCACAGCAGGAGAACATGTCGCTGGGCGAGCTGAAGCAGGTGATCAAGGAAATCTATCCGGGCCTGGATGCGCTGTTTGTCATCGAGTTCGTCAAACGGTAACTCTTTGCCGAAACCCTGTTGTGAGCCAGGGATGGGCGCCCGGATAGCGCTAATCACAACGGGAGGACATATGAAAAAAACGGGTTTGGCTGTCGCCTTGTTGGCCATGATGGGAGCATCGACTATGGTGTGGGCGCAGGATCAAGAGCAACGCACCGCCAAGGTGGGGCAGTGTGCCGGTCTGCAGCCGGCGGATATTGCCGCTCAGGTCAAGCGTGATTTCTTGCAGAACCGCATCACGCGCTGGGAGGCGGACAAAAAGCTGCTGGGCACCGCAACCCCAATCGCCTGGGTCAGCCCGGATGCCATCACCGGCAAAGACCAGGTGTGGCAAGTGCCGCTGACGGTGCGGGGTACCAAGATGGATAAAACCTACAACGTGACGCTCAACTGCAACACCGGCGAGATTGCCTACAGCGCGCCGCAGTAATACTTTCCCGCAATGAAAAGCCCGCCGGGCGGCGGGCTTGATGCATCAAGGCGAGATCAGTCGCTAAACGGGATCACCAACTCACCCGGTTTCACTTCCAATCCCTTCGCCAGTTTTTTCGCCAGCGCTTCGGTTTTGCTGTTGTCAGGATTCAGCACATAAGCTGGCTTTTGGTCGAAGTAGGACTTCAGCGACTGGTTCAGGTATGGCGTCAGCGCTTTCATCACCGTCTGCATTTTTTCCGGCTGCACGCTGTAATCTGTCAACTCCATATCCTTCAGGTAAATGGCGCCCTGCGCACGGTCGTAAACCGGCTGCGCTTTCAGCGTCAGCTTCAAATCCGCCGCCTGCGGGCCGAGAATCGACGTGATGTTGACCTTGGCGTCGCCGGATAGGGTAACTTTACCCGGCTCGCTGCGGCCGATCTGGCTTTGCAGTTGAGTCAGCACGATGTTGGCGTCCACCAGGCCGGGCACGCCAATCTGTTTCTGATAGTCGTTGTGTTTCTGCAGGTAATCATTCACTTCCTGCTCGCTCAGGGTGTATTGGGTCAGTTGATTGCAACCGGCCAATACGCCGGCGAACAGCAGGGCGGCTGCGCCCATCAGGATCTTCTTCATTAATGCCTCATTGCGACTGCTGGCGAAAAGTGCTGCAGATAATTGATTAATCATTATAAACGTTCCGCCCGCGCGTGAAAACGGCAGGCGGCGATGTGCAGAGGATAGTGCTCGCAAAAGTGGGCGAGACCTATCGGATAACGCCGAAAGCGTCAGCGCCGCAGCCGCAGCGCCAAGAGAATCACGCCGGCCAGGCAGGCTGCGCCCCCCAACAGCGGGAACAGCGGAATGCCCCACAGCCGCAGCGACGAATGCATCAGATAAGGCGCCAGCCCCAGGGCAAAAGCGGCGGTGACGATGGCGATGGCCAGGGTGACGGCGGCGCGCTCCAGCGCTTTGCTCAACTGGCCGAGATTACTGACGCTGATGTCGGCATTAAGCCGCCCGCGTTTTAGGCGGCGCACCAACAGCCGCAGGGTTTGCGGCAGTTCTTCTCCGGCATCGAGCGCTTCCCCGCCCAGGGCCAACAGCCGCTGGCGCACGGCGTCGGGGGCGTAGCGCTGCAGCACCGTTTGTTGCAATATCGGTTTGAGCGTGGCCACTATGTCGAAGGCCGGATCCAACCGATGCAGCACGCCGTCGGCGGTGATTAATGCCTTGAACAGCAGCACCAGATCGGGCGGTAGCGCCAACTGGTGTTCGCGCGCCATCACCAGCAGGTCGGTCAAGGCTTTACCCAGCGTCAGGGTGGTGGCGGCCTGCTTGTCGAGAAAGTTTTGCGCCGCCAGCTCCAGATCCATCAGGTCCAACGGTTCGCTGTCCGACCAGGCGATCAACGTGTTGACGATGCCTTCGGACTGGCGATCGGCGATGGCCTGCAGCAGCAGGAGCAACTGGTTGCGCCGCCGCTCGGACAGCTGGCCAACCATGCCGAAGTCGATAAAACCGACGCGGTCACCGCTCAGCGCCATGACGTTGCCAGGGTGCGGATCGGCGTGATACAGCCGATGCTCCAGCACCATGCTCATAAAGGCGCGAGCGCCGCGTTGCGCCAGCAGTGGGCCATCAAAGCCCGCTGCCGCCAGTTGCTCAGGGCTTTCCGGCGCGGTGCCGGGCAAGTATTCCTGCACTAACAGGCGAGGAGAAGAGTATTGCCAATAGATTTTCGGCACCACCACGTCGGGTTGACGTGCGAACATCCCGGCCACGCGGTCGCAGTTATGGCCTTCGTGGGTCAAATCCAGCTCGTGATTGAGCGCCGTGGCCAACGCTCTGACCATCTGCCGCGGCCGATAGCGCGCCAGCGCAGGGCTCTGCTTCTCCACGGTCTCCGCCAGCGAGGCCAGCAACCGCAGATCGGCGTGGATGGTTTTCGCCAGACCAGGCCGCAGCACTTTTACCACCACCTGTTCACCGCTGTGCAAGCGCGCGCGGTAGATTTGCGCCATCGACGCCGCGGCCAGCGGCGCGCGATCGAACTCGGCAAACCGCTGCTCGGGTTCGCCGCCCAAGTCGGCGATAATTTGCGGCGCCAGCGTTTCCCATGGCAACACCGTCGCCTGGCTGTGCAGGCGATCCAGTTCGTCGGTCCAGGCCGGATCCAGGAGATCAGAGCGCGTGGCCAGGATCTGACCAAATTTGACGAAGGTGGGGCCCAACGCCTCAAGCGCTTCGCGCAGTCGCTCCGGCAGGGTTTGTGCATCCTGCGGGGCGGATTCGCCGCGGACGCCGCGTAGCAAGGTCCCCAGGCCCAGCAGGCGCAGAACGTCTTGCAGACCGTAACGGATCAGAACGGAGGTTATTTCCTTCAGCCGCGCCCGATCGCGAGCGGTGGCGATCACCATTTTCAGCATCAGTACGCCATATCCTTATTTGTCACTTCTTGGAGGCTATTGTTCCATATCCAGCAGCAACGGCACCTCGCTGCGCTGCGCCATGCGGTTGCGGTAGGCTTCCACGTTGTCCGGCAGCGCAACCCCAGCGACGATCGACAACGAGCGCAACATCGGGAACAGGTGAATATCGTCCTCGGACAGCTCGCCGTTTACCGCGTCGGCGGAGACGATCAGCGGTGATAGCGTTTGCAAGTCGGCTTCCAGTTCGGCGATCAGATCGGCACTGTTGGCGAGATGGTCGGCAAAATTACCGATCGACGCCTGCTTTTTATCGATAAAGTAACGGCGGGCGCTGTCGGTGGCGAACTCTTCGAAATCGGCATGCGCAATACGCGGCAGCAGCAATTTGGCGCTGTAGCTGCCGACCCGCTGCAGCCACTCGGCAATGGCCGGGTTGGTGCTGCCGGTCAGCACCGGCTTGCCGTCCAGGCTATCGACATAGCGCACGATATCCAGGCTTTCCGGCATCGCTTCGCCGTCGTCTTTGATCAGGATTGGCACCATTTTTGTGCCAATCAGGTTGAATGGGGTCGTTTCGTCGTCGTTGAGCAAGGTGACCAGCCGAATCGGCTGGCGCTTCAGGCCGAAAATCATGCGGGCTTTAACGCAGAAGGGGCAATGATCGTAAATGAACAGTTTCATGCTTGCTCCGGGTTGTCAGGTTTTAACAGCAATAGTTACCACAGCTTACCGAGGCTGTCTTGAAGCGCGTGTGTTGGATGGTGCGTTATTGCGACATTACCCGCGCAACAGGCGCGGGCGAGGGGCGTTATTTCTTGGCCGGAACCGAATTGAGCACATCGATCAGGTGAATGCGGGCCTGTTCCAGGTCGACCTGATCGCGCTCGTTGGCGGCGGAGACGACCTGCAGCTGTTTGATGATGTCGCTTTTCAGCTCGCTGTCGCTGGCGATGATATGGGCCAGCGCTTTTTCCACCAGGGTAGAACGCGCATAAATCATGCGCAGGTTCAGTATCATATGTTCGAGCAGTTGCGGTAACTTCGCTTCTTCAATCATGCCGACGGGCTCCTGTGGGGTTTTTACTAACAGGATAGCAGCTGCTGCCGATTCGGCCGGATTTCTATGGCGTTAACCGCGGCGCAGCATCATCGAGGCGCTGCGCCGCGGGCTGAACTGCCAGTACAGGGCCAGCAGCGTGGCAAAACCGACGGCCCCGAGCAGCAACCAGGGCAGCTCAGGCATATTTATCGCCCGTCCGGTATCGTACATCCAGCCGCCGCCGGTATAGCCCAACGCGCCGCCCAGCGCCAGACCGAGACGACTGAAGCCCATGTAGCTGCCGCGTGCACGCGGATCGGCCAGCGAAGCGCTCAGCGTTTCGCGCGCCGGCTCGGCGATGATTGACCCCAGATAGAAGCAGCAGATCAGCGTGAATACTCCCTGCAGGCTGGTGGCGAGGCCGATTGGCAGCAGGCTGAGCGTCATCAGCAATAGGCCCGCCATCAGGCGCTGCTCAAGCCGGAAGTGTTTTTCACCCCAACGCGCCAACGGATAGAGCAGCGATAACGACAGCGCCGCTTCTATCGCGTACATCCATTTGACCGCCGCCGGTGAGCCGGCGATTTCGTTGACCACGATTGGCATCATCAGCATCACCTGTACCGCCAGCATGTAGTAACCGGTCAGCGTCAGGACATAGGTGAGGAAGCGGCGATCGCGCAGGACCCGCAACATACCTTCTTTCATCGGCACGCGCACGGTGGAGATGCGATAAGCCGGCAGTAACCAGGCGTTCCAGCCGGCAGCCAGCACGAAGATCGCCGCCCCGACCCAACAGACAAAATGGAAATCGTACTGCAGCAGCCAACTGCCGATCAGCGCGCCGACCACTGCGCCGGCGCTGTCCTGCATCATCAGCAGCGAGAAAAAGCGGCCGCGCTCGTGCGGACGGGTCAGTTTGATCACCAAAGCGGTGCGCGGCGGATCGAATAAGGTGCCGCCGAGGGCGGAAAGCGCGCAGGAAAACCACAGGATCCAGGGCTCGTCGGCCATTGCCATGGTGGCGAAACCGGCGGCGCGCAGCAGCATGCCGGTGACGATCATCGGCTTGGCGCCGAAGCGATCGGCGATGGCGCCGCCAAAGATGCCGAGCCCTTGTTGCAACAGCTGGCGCAGGCCAAGCGCGATGCCGACGATCAGCGCGGCCCATCCCAACTGATCGACGAAGCGGATAGAAATAAGCGGAAAAACGACAAAGAAGCCTAACACCACCAGCAGGTTGTCGAGCAACAGAAAATATTTACCCAAGCTGCGCGCTTGCGAAACCAGAGACATGCTTCACCATGAGCAATTAAGAAAGAAGGGGGAGACAGCCGTTCCATTCTCTACCCAATTCCCGTACGGCGACAGGGGCGGCATAGATAATATTTTTTTATCGTCAAGGTGTTACCTGAGCTGCAAAATTGGCGGAAAAACGCAGTAAAACGCGTATTCGGCGATTTACTGAGCGGCCGGGATTTTACCTCGGGGGCGGGCTACGGTTATATTGAATGCAGGGAAGCGCAGTGCTGCGGCGCTATTGGCAAAATAAAACCATGGCAAAAGATCGACACAGGATAATGATCCGCTCGGCTTCCTAATAAATACTTCTTATCGAACCGTTTTGACTGCGGGGGAAATGATGTTCGGCTACCGCTCTGCATCGCCAAAAGTACGTCTTACAACCGACCGGATGGTGGTCCGTTTAGTGCATGAACGGGATGCCTATCGCCTGGCGGATTATTATGCCGAGAACCGGACCTTTCTCAAACCCTGGGAGCCGGTGCGCGACGAAAGCCACTGTTATCCTTCCGGCTGGCAGGCGCGCCTGGGTATGATCACCGAAATGCAAAAGCAGGGCAGCGCCTACTATTTTATCCTGCTCGATCCGGAAGAACAGGAAGTGCGCGGTGTGGCGAACTTCAGCAACGTGCTGCGCGGTTCGTTTCACGCCTGTTTCCTCGGCTATTCGCTGGGGGAGAAATGGCAGGGGCAAGGGCTGATGTTCGAAGCCCTGCAGTCCGCTATCCGCTATATGCTGCGCCAACAGCGCATGCACCGCATCATGGCCAACTATATGCCGCACAACCAACGCAGCGGCGCACTGCTGACGCGTCTGGGATTCGAACGCGAAGGTTACGCCAAGGATTACCTGCTGATCGACGGCAAGTGGCAAGACCACGTTTTGACGGCATACACCAATAAAGAGTGGTTACCCCCACGTTGAGGCCAAACGATGAAATATGAATTGAACGCCAAAGAGGCGCGGGTCATCGGCTGCCTGTTGGAAAAACAGGTCACGACCCCGGACCAATACCCGCTTTCGCTTAACGCCATTACCCTGGCGTGCAACCAAAAAACCAACCGCGAGCCGGTCATGGATCTGAGCGAAAGTGAAGTGCAGCAACTGCTCGATCTGTTGCTGCGCAAACATTTCCTGCGCACCCTCAGCGGGTTCGGCAACCGTGTCGTCAAGTACGAACAGCGGTTTTGCAACTCCGAGTTCGGCCAACTGAAACTCTCGCCCGCCGAACTGGCGGTGATCGCCACCTTATTGCTGCGCGGCGCGCAAACGCCGGGCGAGCTGCGCACCCGCACCAACCGGATGCACGAGTTCAACGATGTCAGCGAGGTCGAACAGGTGCTGCAGCAGCTGGCTACGCGCGAAGATGGCCCGTTCGTGGTGCGCCTGGCGCGTGAGCCGGGCAAGCGTGAAAGCCGCTTCATGCATCTGTTCAGCGGCCCGATTGATGAGGCGCCGGCGGCGCTTGAGTCTGAGGACGACGGCGACCTGAGCGCCAGGGTCAGCGCATTGGAAAACGAAGTATCGGAATTGAAACGGCTGGTGCAACATTTGTTGGCGAGGGAAGCGAATGACTAAATTGCGTGTGGGCGTGGTGGGATTGGGCAGTATTGCACAGAAGGCTTACCTGCCAATCCTCGGCCAGGCGGCGGACTGGACGCTGGTGGGCGGTTTTTCGCCCAATCAGCAAAAAGCGCAGCCGTTGTGTGACAGCTACCGCATGGCCTGTTTTTCCCGTCTGGACAGCCTGGCCGAACAGTGCGATGCGGTCTTTGTCCACAGCAGCACCGCCAGCCATTTTTCCGTGATAGGCGAGCTGCTGAATCGCGGCGTGCACGTTTACGTCGATAAGCCGCTGGCGGAAACGCTGGAGCAGGGCGAGCAGTTGCTCGAGTTGGCCGAGCGGCGAGGCAAAACGCTGATGGTGGGGTTCAACCGCCGCTTTGCGCCGCTATACCGGCAGCTCAAACAGCAAATGAACCAGCCGGCTTCCATTCGCATGGACAAGCATCGGACGGACAGCGTCGGCCCGCACGATCTGCGTTTTACCCTGTTGGATGACTATCTGCACGTGGTGGACACCGCGCTGTGGCTGGCTGGCGGGCGCGAACAACTGCTGAGCGGCTGTTTGCAGGCCAACGTCGCCGGTGAAATGCTGTACGCCGAGCATCATTTCGCCTGCGGCGACACGCAGGTGACGACCAGTATGCATCGCCGGGGCGGCAGCCAGCGCGAAAGCGTGCAGGCGGTGACCGACGGCGCGCTGTATCAGTTGACCGACATGCGTCACTGGCGGCGTGAAGATGCGCAGGGCGAGTTGGAACAGCCGGTGCCGGGCTGGCAAAGCACGCTGGTGCAACGCGGCTTCGACGGGGCGGTGCGGCATTTCCTCAGCGCCGTCGCCAATCATAGTGCGCCGGAAACCGGCGGCGAACAGGCGCTGGTCGCCCAGCGGGTGGTCGAACGCTTGCTGCGGGATAACTCTATGTAACATATGGCGGTAGCTATTCTTTTCCGGATGCGTAAACTGAGCCGATTGTTTCACTGACGCCTGCTGTTGCAGGCGTTGATATTTACGGTACCTATCAGACAACCACATGAACCTACTCAAATCCTTGGCTGCCGTCAGCTCGATGACGATGTTTTCGCGGGTGTTGGGCTTTGCCCGCGATGCGATCGTCGCGCGCGTGTTCGGGGCCGGCATGGCAACGGACGCCTTCTTCGTGGCGTTCAAACTTCCAAATCTGTTACGCCGTATTTTTGCCGAGGGGGCATTTTCGCAGGCCTTCGTGCCGATCCTGGCCGAATACAAGAGCCAGCAGGGGGAAGAGGCGACACGCACCTTTATTGCCTATGTCTCCGGGCTGCTGACGCTGGTGTTGGCGGTGGTAACGGTGCTGGGGATGCTGGCCGCGCCCTGGGTTATCTATCTCACCGCGCCGGGCTTTACCGATACGCCCGACAAGTTTGCCCTGACGTCGGCGCTGCTGCGCATTACATTCCCCTATATTCTGTTGATCTCACTGGCGTCGCTGGTGGGGGCCATTCTCAATACCTGGAACCGCTTCTCGATCCCGGCCTTTGCGCCAACGCTGCTTAACGTCAGCATGATCGGCTTCGCGCTGTTCGCCGCCCCGTATTTCAACCCGCCGGTGCTGGCGCTGGCCTGGGCGGTCGTGGTGGGTGGCGTGTTGCAGCTGGGTTATCAGTTGCCGCACCTGCGCAAGATCGGCATGCTGGTGCTGCCGCGCCTCAAGCTGGGCGATGCCGGGGTCTGGCGCGTGATGCGCCAGATGGGGCCGGCGATCCTCGGGGTGTCGGTCAGCCAAATCTCGCTGATCATCAACACCATTTTCGCTTCGTTCCTGGTGTCCGGCTCGGTGTCCTGGATGTACTACGCCGACCGCCTGATGGAGTTTCCTTCCGGCGTGCTGGGCGTGGCCTTGGGCACAATCCTGCTGCCGTCGCTGGCCAAAAGCTTCTCGAGCGGCAACCACGACGAGTATTCGCGCCTGATGGATTGGGGGTTGCGTCTGTGCTTCCTGCTGGCGCTGCCGAGCGCCATCGCGCTCGGCATTTTGGCCAAGCCGCTGACCGTTTCACTGTTCCAGTACGGCAAGTTCAGCGCTTTTGACGCGGCGATGACGCAGCGTGCGTTGGTAGCTTACTCGGTAGGGCTGATGGGGCTGATCGTGGTTAAAGTGCTGGCGCCGGGCTTCTATTCGCGGCAGGACATCAAAACGCCGGTCAAGATCGCCATCATCACGCTGATCATGACGCAGGTGATGAACCTGGCGTTTATTGGCCCGCTGAAACATGCCGGCCTGGCGCTGTCGATCGGTTTGGCGGCTTGTCTGAATGCCTCGCTGCTGTATTGGCAGTTGCGCAAGCAGAAGATTTTCCAGCCGCAGCCGGGGTGGGCGCTGTTCCTCACTAAGCTGGTGATCGCCGTGTTGGTGATGTCGGCGGTGTTGATTGGCGCGATGTGGCTGATGCCGGCCTGGGATCAGGGCAATATGCTAGAGCGTTTGCTGCGCTTGGCTGCGGTGGTGGTGGCTGGCGTGGTGGCGTACTTCGGCGTACTGGCCGGGTTGGGCTTCCGCCCGCGCGATTTTGCGCGCCGCGTCGCCTAAGCCGAATGAAAGCATAAAAAAAGGTCGCCTGGGCGACCTTTTTGCTTTCTGGATGGCGCAGTTTACATGCGTTCGACGGTTTCGATGCCCAGCGTATCCAGACCGGTTTTCAGCGTTTTCGAGGTCAGCAGCGCCAGTTTCAGGCGGCTCTGACGCGTTTCTTCGCTGTCGGCGTTCAGGATCTGGCAGTGCTCGTAGAAACCGGAGAACAGGCCGGCCAGATCGTACAGGTAGCTGCACATGACGTGAGGCGTGCCTTCACGCGCGACGGTGGTGAGCACCTCTTCAAACTGCAGTAGGCGGGTGGCCAGCGCAATTTCACGTTCTTCGGTCAGCGTCAGCGGCAGCGTCAGGCTGGTTTCGTCGATGCCGGCGCGTTTGAATACCGATGCCACACGGGTATAGGCGTATTGCATATAAGGCGCGGTATTGCCTTCGAAGGCCAGCATGTTATCCCAGTCGAAGACGTAGTCGGTGGTGCGGCTTTTCGACAGATCGGCGTATTTCACCGCGCCGATGCCGACCACGCGGGCCACGGTTTTCATTTCGTCTTCCGGCATGTCCGGGTTTTTGCCGGCGATCAGCTGTTCAGCGCGTTCGATGGCCTCATCCAGCAGATCGGAGAGCTTCACCGTACCGCCCGAGCGGGTTTTGAACGGCTTGCCGTCTTTGCCCAGCATCATGCCGAACATGTGATGTTCCAGCGAGACGGACTCCGGCACGTAACCGGCCTTGCGCACGATGGTCCAGGCCTGCATCAGGTGCTGATGCTGGCGGGAGTCGATGTAATACAGGACGCGGTTGGCGCCCAGGGTTTCATAGCGATACTTGGCGCAGGCAATGTCGGTAGTGGTATAGAGGTAGCCGCCATCCTTTTTCTGGATGATGACGCCCATCGGGTCGCCATCCTTGTTCTGGTATTCGTCGAGGAACACCACGGTGGCGCCTTCGCTTTCCACCGCCAGCCCTTTGGCTTTCAGATCGGAGACGATGCCCGGCAGCATCGCGTTATACAGGCTTTCGCCCATCACGTCGTCTTCGGTCAGCGTGACGTTCAGGCGGTTATAGGTCAGCTGGTTTTGCGCCATGGTGATGTCGACCAGCTTGCGCCACATTTTCAGGCAGTACTGATCGCCGCCCTGAAGCTTAACGACGTAAGCACGTGCGCGCTCGGCGAACTCTGCATCCTCGTCGTAATGCTTCTTGGCTTCGCGGTAGAACTGTTCCAGATCGGACAGGCCCATGTCACTGGCGTTTTCATTCTGCATTTTTTCCAGGTAGGCAATCAGCATGCCGAACTGGGTGCCCCAGTCGCCGACGTGGTTGGCGCGGATCACTTTATGGCCCAGAAACTCCTGGGTACGTGCCGCGGCGTCGCCGATAATCGTGGAGCGCAGGTGGCCGACGTGCATCTCTTTCGCCACGTTCGGCGCGGAGTAATCGATAACGATGGTTTGCGGCTCAACCGGCGCGATGCCCAGTTTCGGTGCATTCAGCACCAAGTCGGCCTGGCGCGCGACCCAGTCGCTGTTCAGGAAAATGTTGATAAAGCCGGGGCCGGCGATTTCCACTTTACCGGCGACGTCGCCGAGATCCAGCAGTTGCACCACTTTTTCCGCCAGCTGACGGGGCGGCATGCCCAGTTTTTTGGCGACGGACATCACGCCGTTGGCCTGGTAATCACCAAACTGCGCCTTGGCGGATGGGCGTACCTGCGCTTCGCAATCGGCTGGCGCGCCAGCGGCGATCAGCGCCTGGCTGACTTTATCTGAAAGAAGAACCTGAATATTCACCGGGTTACCTTAATGACGAACGAGGGGCTGAAGCCAACCCCTGTGGGATTTAACGGTGGTGGGCGCAGGCGCACGATGGGCGCGGCGACCACCACAAAACAGCCCGCAATTGTAACCGATCTGACGGAGTCCGTCAGCAGTTGGCGCGGCCGCAGCGATGAAACATTGTCGGATGCGGCGCGCAGGATGCAGTAAGGTGAAATATCGAGTGGCCGAAAGAGAAGGTAGGGCGGAGAGAGTTAGGAGGCTAACGTTTTTTATTGTGACGTCTGGCGTCCAGCGTATTGGTGCTGCGCGATTTAAAATGACGGTAGATGGCGTATACGGCGATAATTATCAACACCAAAGATATCGTCAGCAATAACATAATGATCATCTCGAATTTAAATTTTCTCCAAAGTAGCTGAGTTGTCTTGGTGAATCAATTGCCTGAGGGTGAATTAAGATAATCCTTAGTTTTTCATCAATTGATTTGTTCTATTTTTGTTTTTATACAATGAGTTAATTGTTGTGTTTTCTGCGGCTTTGATGAGCGGAAAAGTGCTGGGTAAACCCAACTATTCAATCAGTTTGACCTGTTGGCAATGTATGGTTTTGTGCAAAATAACTTAAATCATAACGTCATGGTAAAAGGGTATAATGCACTGCGAAAAATCTTATTTTTTATTTTTTTCTTTGTTTTATAAGCGGTCGTCTTAATAGATTGTTGGTTTTTTATTCTCTATGTCCGCAGTCGAAAATCATTCTGCACTGCCGCTGAAAAGCCTCGTAACCCTGGCGAGTACCGTCGCCACCGTGTAAATTACGGCGTTTCACATGCGTACCGTTGTTTTGAGGTTTCTATGACCACCCCATTGCAGGCCATTGCCGAGCTGGACGACCTGGTGCTCGACCTGCCGCGTTTCGAGCAGGCATTGCATCAATTTGCCGCCAAATTGCGGCTTGATCTGGCCGCGTTTACCGCCGATCACATCTCTCTGCGCTGTCATCAGAACACCACTGCCGAACGCTGGCGCCAGGGGCTGATGCAGTGTGGGACACTGCTGTCCGAGTCGATGATCAACGGGCGACCTATCTGTCTGTTCGATTTGTCGCAGCCGCTGGCCGTGGGGCCGTGGCAGATAGACTGCGTCGAGCTGCCGTATCCCGGGGAGAAACGCTATCCGCACGAAGGCTGGGAACACGTTGAGTTAGTGCTCGGCGGCGATCCGCAGACGCTGCACGCCCGGGCGTTGAGCCACCTCGCCGATGAAGCGCTGTTGGCCCCGGGGATTAAACTGAAGCAAAGCTCGCCAAAAGGCGAGAGCGAGCGCTTGCCAAACCCAACCCTGGCCATCACCGATGGAACGGTGACGATTAAGTTTCATCCCTATTCCATTCGGGACATCGTCGCTAGCGAGCAAGGTTAGGCATGCAGCGCCGCGCAGGCTTGTGCCATACGATCGAGCGCTTCATCGAGCAGGGCCCGCCGGCAACCAAAGTTAAGCCGCACAAAGCGCCGGTCGCCGAAATCCGAACCGGCGCTTAACCCTACGCCCGCGCGTTCAAAGAACTGATGCGGGTTGTCCACCGGTAAAGCACTGCAATCGATCCACGCCAGGTAGGTGGCCTCGATTGGCAAAACCGTCAACCCCGGCATGGCGTTGATGCGCTCGATCAGCCGATCGCGGTTGGCGCGTAGATAAATCAGCTGCTCGTCCAGCCAGGGCTGCCCGTATTGATAAGCCGCCTGCGCCGCCACCAGCGCCAGCAGATTGACCTCCGGCACGATGCCGCTGCGTGCGCGTTTCAGTTTTTGTCGCAGCGCTTCGTTGGGGACGATCGCCATTGAAGCGCCCAGCCCGGCGAGATTAAACGTCTTTGATGGCGACATCAGCGTCACGCTGCGTTGGGCCGCATCGTCATTCAGGGTGGCGAAAGGGATATGCCGCACGCCGGGTTCAAGCAGCAGCTCGCAGTGGATTTCATCCGAACAGACGATTAAACCGTGCTCGCGGGCGAACTGATGATGTTGCAACAGTTCCTCTCGGCGATAAACGGTGCCTCCGGGATTCTGCGGGTTGCATAGCAGCAGGAGCTGCTCGTTGCCGCTGAGCGTTCCTTGTATCGCGGAAAAATCCAGAACCCAACGTTGGTCGACAGCCGTCAGCGGCACCGAGAGGTGTTTACGCCCGGCGAACTTGGCCGCTTTGCGAAACGGCGGATAAATAGGGGAAGGGGCCAGCGTACTCTGATGCGCTTCGGTGCAGGCGCGCGTGCACAGGTTCAAGCCGCACACCAGGCCAGGCAGGAAAATGATCCATTCAGGCTTGATGTGCCAGCCGTAGCGCTCTACCATGCGGCGGGTAAAAACCTCAATAAGATCAGGGGATGGGTGAGTGTAGCCGAATACGCCGTGCGCCGCGCGCCGCTGCAAGGCTTCGATCACCGCCGGCGGTGAGGTGAAATCGCTGTCGGCGACCCAAAGCGGAATAATGTCGCGGTCGCGATATTTATCCCACTTAACGCTGTCACTGTGACTGCGGTCTACCCATTGATCAAAATTGAATGCCATAGTTACAACCCTGAGCCGGTTTATGCCTAAGCATGAGCCTACGTGAGAAATGAAGAAATGAACAATTGCCGCCGTATGTTGGCCGTTATCTGGGGGTGACAATGATAAAACTGGAAGTTTGTTGCTTTAGCGTCGACTGTGCGCTGACGGCCGAACGGGCAGGCGCCGATCGCATCGAGTTGTGCGCCAGCCAGAGCGAGGGGGGATTGACGCCGAGCTATGGCACGCTGCGTCTGGCGCGCGAGCGGGTTGCGATCCCGGTGCATCCGATCGTTCGTCCTCGCGGCGGTGATTTCTGCTACGGCGCGGTGGATTTCGAGGTGATCAAACAGGATCTCCGCCAGATCCGCGAGATGGGGTTCCCCGGCGTAGTGGTCGGCATGCTGGACGAAGAAGGGCACATCGATCTGCCGCGCATGCGCGAAGTGATGAAGCTGTGCGAGGGCATGGCGGTGACGTTCCATCGCGCGTTCGACATGTGCCAGAACCCGATGGTGGCGTTGGAACAACTGACCGAGCTGGGCGTAGCGCGCATTCTGACCTCCGGCCAACAGCAGAGCGCCGAACTGGGTCTGCCGTTGCTGCGTGATTTGCGCCAGGCCAGTCACGGCCCGGTGATCATGGCGGGTGCCGGCGTGCGCCTCAGCAATCTGCACAAGTTTGTCGACATCGGTCTGCATGAACTGCACAGCTCTTCCGGCCATCTGGTGCCATCGACCATGCGTTACCGCAAGGCGGGCGTCACCATGTGTTCCGATAACGAGTTTGACGAATTTAGCCATTATTGCGTGGATGGCGAAATGGTGGAGGCGATGAAAAACGCGCTGGCCTTGGTCGATCCCTTGGCGCAAAGCGCATAAACACGCAGCTAACCGTGTTTGACTGCCGGTTTCCGGGCCGTAAGACCCCTTTGCGTGTCACTGAGCCCTCGGCGATCACGCAAGTACCAGGCCCCGGCGTTTTGCCGGGGCTTTTTTTATTTTGTGGATGATTAGTGCTGTGCATCGGGCGAGAAGTTGAAGACTTCGCCCGGAGTAATGCCGCAGTTTAAAACGCGCACCGCATTATTGCCATTTCCGGGATTGACCAGGATATCGTGGATAGTGCGATTGTTGTTCATGACAAAACGCGCGTAGTAAAGGTTGCCGATGCGTATCCAGGGAATAGCTTCATTGCTCTCGACAGTGTCGGTATAGTTATCGTTGAACGAGCGGGCCCAAATGCCAGTCGAAGCTTGCGCGGTAGATTGATCGCCGATAGAGGATGCGATGGCCCAGAATGTTCTCAGTCCCATGCTCCGATGAATACGTTGACCTAAACCTTTATAAGCCGGGTTATCTCCATTGGCGGTCAGGATATTGCTATCCGCCGTCAGATTTCCGTCAATAAACCAGCCTACAGGCTGTTTGTCAGCACCGATGGCGATCATATTGCTGTTCGTCAAACAATTTAGCGGAGCCGCATGTAGCTGGTAGCTGCGTTGCGCAATGCTCAGTGTGCCTCTAAGAATGTTGTAACCCGCTTCATTGTTCAGACTGCCGTTCGTCCACATTGGCATGACGGTGTTGCTGAATGAAAGTTGATACCCGCCGTTCGCTTCGAAGCGAACGGCCTGAGGAGAGAGTGAACCCTTCGGTCCATTAGCGGTAGCGAAGTTAACATTGCTGATTTGCACTGGGGTGATATTTGATTGGCCAGTAGACTTTCTTAATACCAGGAAGCCCCCAACGGTATCACCATAGTCATTAATATAAGAACCGTTGGCGATTTGAATATTGGCGGAGGAATCCGAGTCGATATCAATTCCGGTACCATTTCTGTCTGCCATGAAATTGCTCAGGCTAAGGCCGCCTAAATAGGAGGTTCCTTGTGTTGTAGTTTTAATAAAGATCTTTTTGCCATAAGAGAACACATTCACCATAAACGTATTGTCGTGGCGATCGAGATTGAAAGCACAAGAACCGGTTACAGCGATAGAGGCAGTCACCGCGTTTTCTGTCGGGCGCACGACGTTGGCATTGACGTGAACATTGGTAAATCTGTTGATGTCCCTGCTTTCATAAACCCTGTAGTCGCAGCGTACTGCCCAACCGTAGATATTCTCAAAGTTGTTGGCTTCTCCACGAGCTTCAACAAAATCATAGGCGCCTACATAACGGCAGTTGGCGACTGACAGAGCGCCGGTTGCGGTAATGGTGGCTCCGTATGGAATAAACGCCTCCGGCTGGGTGGCAGTATATTTCTGATCTGGATAGAGGAACGACCAACCATCAAAGACAACGTTCTTATCGCAGGCGAAACAAACCGCACCTGCCGGCTTTTTGATGATGAAAGCACTATCGTCCGCAAGGCCTGCCCGATTAGGGCCATTGTTTGTAAGACTTGCAGGGCCTTGAGCAATACCGCGGCGGGATCCTCTGACTGTGACGCCATTAGCGACGTTGATAGGTTGAGTGCTGGTCAGCAGATATTGGGCATTTTCCGAAGCATAGACCACTTTGTTTTTTAAACTCGCGGCATAGTTTAATGTCGCGCTGATTGCTGCGTCAGAGGCGGAAGTGCCACTAGGATCGGCGCCGAAGTGATCGAAAGTCAGTTTCTGATCCAGTCGTTTCCAGCGGGCTCCTCCCGTTGTAACCACCACGGTACCGTTATTGTCCGCACTGGTTGTATCCGTTTTCGCATAATAGAATTCGCCGCCGCCGGCGAAATGTCCGGGGGTGTGAGAAACTAAAAAGACAATCTGGTCATCTGTAACTGGCGTCAGATTACGCAATTCACTGATGTTATTAACACTAATCATATTGTTCATGAAATTTCTCCTGTTGGTTGGCAACACGATTCTCAATCAGGCTGGACGTTTCAAAAAGTCGATGAGGTTTGCTGGGTGCTGATACAGCGTGAAGTTCAGGCCGCGGCAATTGGAGCATGCGTTGGCCTGGTGCCTTGTAAAGACGCAGCACCGTTTCAACGCTGTTATTCGGTCGGCGCCCCATATCTTCTTGCGCTCGCTATGCCCTGCTGATAAGTTTGTGAGTTAAAATCCTTTAAATATCATAATATTAAATGATTTTTTGGTATGCATTGGCGTGGTGAATGATTTTGTAATCTGCCGCTCATCAGCGCGTCCGTATTTTTACCTGTTCATCGGCTGTCCTTATGGCCGGAACATCACAGCATCCATTGAGGAGAACCGTCGGCACAGGCACAGAGCGCGTCGCCGGCGGATTAAACAAGGAGATAACGATAATGACCCGAACGGCACACTGTTTGACCGCGGCGCTTTTACTGACGTTGACCCTGACCGGCTGCCAGACCGCCAAGCGACCTGTTCCTACATCAAGTAAGCCGCCCAGCGCAGAGGAAATTGCAGAACAAGACAAGCGGCAGCGTGAAGCCGAGCGTATGCAACAGTGCCAGCGCGAGTTGGATGCCATGCGAGGTATGGATAACGAGAAATATCAAAAATTCAAAAGTGAATTCGATACTTTGATGGGCGGCGCCGCGCAGTATGCCGGGGTACGCCAGCGGATCAACACGGGCACGCAGGAAACCGTCGATGCCCTGTATCGTTATCGCACCAGCCGTCTCTGCGCAGATATCAGTTCTGCCATGATGACCGGCTTGGCTGAGCGCGGAGAACGCACCCAATGAGTCCTCGTACGAGAAAGGCGTTGCTGAGCCTGATGATACCGCTGGCATTTGTGCCAGCGGTGGCCGCAGCGGATGACGATGTGCCGGCATTATTGCAGTTTGCTGAGCGTTACCAGCAGCAGGAGGCACCGGCAGCGGATGCTGATACCGTCGTTACCCCCGCCAAGGAAACTCAAAAGCCGGCGTCCCGGTCGGTTCAAACTCGTGAAACGATCGCGCAGAGAAAGCAACTGGCGCAGTTGCAAAAAACGCTGCGCGTGAAAGAGACTCAATTGGAGCAACAGCAAGCCGCTCTTCAATCCCTGCAGCAGGAGCTGACCGCGTTGCGGGTTGCGTCGTCCCTGACCGCTGCCGATAAACCGACACCGGCGCCTGATTTGAGCGCGTTGAGCGACTTCGCCAGCGGTGTACGACAGGCGCTGAACCTGACGCCGCAGGAGCGGAAGGCTAGGGCGCAGATCGCCGAAGCGCAGGCAGCGTTAGCGCGGGAAAAGCAGCAAACCGAGGAGCGCGATCGGCGCATCGCCTTGCTGGAACAACGGTTGGCGGCGTTGCCTAAACAGTCTGATAGCGCGCGCCAGCAAGCCTGGCAGGAGAAGCTGGCGGCGACGCAGGCCGCCAGCGATAAAGCGCACCAGCGTTATGAGCAGGATAAAAAAGCGGCCACCGCTGAGTTGGAACAACAGAAGGCGGAGGCTGCCAGGTTGACGGGTGAACTTCAGCAGCAGCTGACGCAGCTGCTGAAAGAGCGTGACGGTCAACGCCAACAGTCCGGGCAGCAAGAGAAAAGCCTGAAGACGGCGCTGGCGCAGCAAAAGGCCGAAGCCGCCAAGGCGGTGGGTGAACTTCAGCAGCAGCTGGCGCAGCTGCAGAAAGAGAGTGATGGTCAACGTCAACAGGCCGGGCAGCAAGAGAAAAGCCTGAAGGCGGCGCTGGCGCAGCTGCAGGAAAAAAACAAGACGCAAACCGAACAGGCTAAGGCGTTGGAACAACGTTTGGCGGTGGTAACGGCCGAAAGCGCGCAGGCTGCGCAGCAGCGGGATAAAGCGACACTGCAGGCGGATAAAACGGCAACGGAGCTGGCGGCCGCTCATCAGGCGCAGCAAGCTTTGCAAGACGAGCTGAGCGGGCTGAGATCGCGGGCCAAATGGCTGCCGGATGCGCAGGCGCTCAAGAAAAAGCCGGAGCAGCAGAGCTATGCTGCCGGTGTCGCTTTGGGACGCGATATTCAAACGATGCTGGCGGAGCGTAAAAATTGGGGCATCAATCCCGATAAAACCGTGCTGCTGGCGGGTGTGATCGATACCTTCAACGGCCATTACCAACTAAGCGATGCACAGTTGAGCAACGCGCTGGCGGAGTCGGAAAAAGCGGTGAACGACGCCAGAAATCAGGCGGCGAAGACGCAGACCAGCAAAGGTGAGGCATTCGTCGCCGAGTTCAAAAAGAAGAAGGGCACGCAGAAGTCGCCTGCCGGTTTCTGGTATCGCATCGATTATGCGGGTGATGAAACCATTAAAGATAATGCGCGGGTAGACATCGTGGTGAAAGAGAGCTTAACCGATGGTAGCGTGATTCAGGATATGGATCGCAGCGGGAAGGTGATGTCGCAGCCGCTCTCCGCCTATCCGCCGCTGTTCCGCGAGGCGATCGGCCATCTGAAAAATCATGGCTCGCTGACGATGGTGGTGCCGCCGGAGTTGGCGTACGGTGAAACAGGCTATGCGCCGCAGATCCCGCCGAACGCGACGATGGTGTATGAACTGCGGATTGTCGATGTCAGCAACGGGTAAATTCGGGCCGGCGCAGGCCGGCCCGATTAGCGTCGCTAGGGCTTTTTGGCGGTCAGCACGGCGCGCAGCGGCGCCGGATAGCCTTCGACCGTTTTACTGCGATCGTTCGGATCGAGGAATTCGGCCAGCGACTCGCTGGTCATCCAGTCGGTGCGGCGCTGCTCTTCGAGGCTGGTGACGCACATATCGGCGATCTTCACGTCGACGAAGCCACACTTCTCCAGCCAGCATTTCAGCGCTTCAGCAGAAGGGATGAAATACACGTTGCGCATTTGCGCATAACGATCGCCCGGCACCAGCACCTGGTGGCGATCGCCTTCCACCACCAGCGTTTCCAGCACCAGTTCACCTTCAGACACCAGCTGGTTTTTCAGCTGATACAGATGATCGAGCGGTGAACGGCGGTGATACAGCACCCCCATCGAGAACACGGTGTCGAACGCCGCCAGGTCCGGCAACTGTTCGATGCCGAGCGGCAGCAGGTGGGCGCGCTGATCGCCGCCCAGCAGTTTGCGCACCGCTTCGAACTGGCACAGGAACAGCTGCATCGGATCGATGCCTACGGCGAAGTGGGCACCAGCGCCGATCATGCGCCACAGGTGATAACCGCTGCCGCAGCCGACGTCGAGAATGGTACGACCGGCCAGCGGGGAAATGTGCGGCAGCACGCGATCCCACTTCCAGTCGGAATGCCATTCGGTATCGATATCGATGCCATACAGCGAGAATGGCCCTTTACGCCATGGCATCAGGGTGCGCAGCATTTTCTCGATGCCCTCGAGCTGGCCCGGCGACAGGCCGGGTTCCATTTCGGCGCGCACGCCGTGCAGCAGATCGAGGTGGGTTGGGGTCAGCGTCGGCAAATGTTCTACCGAGTTGAACCACTGTTTGAATTTGCCGTGCAGCGATTCGCGTTGCCAGGCGCTGAGCTGCGCGGGCAGGGTATCCAGCCAATGGCTGAGGGGGCTCTTGGCAATATGCTGATAGAAATCACCGAACTCGATCATTGCGCATCTCCCGCTTTCAGGGCGATCAGCGAACCGAAGTTGAAGCATTGGAACCACACTTCGGCATGCTCGAACCCGGCTTGATGCAGGCGCGCCTTATGAGCCTCTACCGAATCGGTCAGCATCACGTTTTCCAACATACTGCGTTTTTGGCTGATCTCCAGCTCGCTGTACCCGTTGGCGCGTTTAAAATCGTGATGCATGTTGAACAGCAGCTCGCCGACTTCGGCGTCTTCAAAGCTGAACTTCTCCGACAGCACCAGCGCGCCGCCCGGGCGCAGGCCGCGATAAATTTTCTCCAGCAGGCGCAGGCGATCGGCCGGTTCGAGGAACTGCAGCGTAAAGTTCAGCACCACCATCGAGGCGTTCTCGATGTCGATGTCGCGAATGTCGGCTTCGATGACGTTGACCGGCGTCTCGGCGCGGAAGGCATCGATATGGCGGCGGCAACGTTCTACCATCGCCGGCGAATTGTCGACGGCGACGATATTGCAGCCGGGTACCTTGATATTCCGCCGCATCGACAGCGTCGCCGCGCCCAGCGAGCAGCCCAGGTCATACACCCGGCTGTCGGGTTGCACAAAGCGTTCGGCCAGCATGCCGATCATCGAGATGATGTTGGAATAGCCGGGAACGGAGCGTTGGATCATGTCGGGGAACACTTCGGCAACGCGTTCGTCGAAGGTCCAGTCGCCCAATTTGGCGATGGGGGCGGAGAAAAGGGTATCGCGGTTTGGCATAGCGGCAAATCAGTTCAGAATTCGAAGCTGCGTAGTCTAACAGAAAAGCGCAAAAAAGCGGAGCGGAAGCAGGCGGCACGGCCGCCTGATGATAAAACGGGATCAATGCAGGCTAAAAATCAGATCCCAGGGCAGATAGAAGATATTTGCCAGAACCATCAACAGCAAAGAGATATAGGTCGCGGCCATGCCTGAACGGCGCCAGCGAACCTCGCGGTTGCGCAAACCGTAGTAATGCACCAGCCGCCCAGCCATCAGCATCAGGCCGCAGAGGTGAATCATCCAGATTTCCGCGCCGTTCATCTCCATGATCACCAGCAATACGGCAGCGATCGGAATGTATTCAACGGCGTTGCCATGCACGCGGATGGCGGTCTGCAATTCGTAGAACCCGCCGTCGCCGTAGGCTACGCGGTACTGCATCCTTAATCTGACTACGTCATAAGAGAGTTTGATCAACAACAATGCGCCGAGCACCACATAAAGCGCGCTTACCATTTTTAACTCCGTTCCCTAACCAAAACTGGCAGCCAGCATCATAGCCGTCATTGTATTCACTGTCGCGGGGAAATATTTGATGTTATTGGTCAGATTAATAGGTCAAAACAGTGCATCCTGTTCCGGCCAGTCCGGCGGCGCAGGCAAATCGGGGATCGCCAGGCGCAGCTGCTGCCAAATTTTTTGCGCCTGCTGGGGCGAATCGCCGTTGTCCGGCGTATGAATAAACAGATAAGGCTGATGCTGTTGCTGCCACAGCGGCAGTTTTTGCTGCCAGGCTTCGAACCAGCGCAGGTTGTCGGCCAGCTGATCGCCGCCGATAAAGCGCACCAGCGGCTGGTCGGCGGTGACCAGGGCATGCACCGGCAGCTTCGGTTTTTTCTGCTGCGCATCGCGCACGGCGGCGGTATGGGGGGCGGCGTGATGCACCGGGCGGCTGTCGAGGATCACCCGATTGATGCCACGCTGGTGCAACCCCTGATTCAGCGCACGCTCTGCCTCGCCCTTGGCGAAAAACGCCGGATGACGCACTTCAACACCGTAGGTGAATTCCTTCGGCAGGCTTTCGAAGAATTGCCACATGCGCGGCAGCTCGTCAGGGCCGAAGGCGGCGGGTAACTGCAGCCACAGTTGGCCGATGCGCTGATGCACTGGGCTCAGGCAGTGGTAAAACGCCTGCAGCTCGGCGGCGCAGTTACGCAGGGCCGCCTTGTGGCTGATGTCCGACGGGAATTTGAAGCAGAAGCGAAAATCGTCGCCGGTCATGTCGCGCCAGCGCTGCACGATTTCCAGCTTCGGCAGCGCGTAGAAGGTGGTGTTACCTTCCACGCAGTTGAAGTAGCGGCTGTAATCCGCCAAGTCACGCAGCCCGATGCGGTTCCAGGCCGCATGTTGCCACTGCGGCAATCCGATGTAGATCACGGCGTCGTCTTCCTTTACTGAGATCATCAGGCTACAACTTAACGTTACCGCTCGAGCGCGGCAAGAATTTCGCCGGTGTCGCGCACCCGTGCCAGACGTGGGAAGATGTGTTCGAACGCGAAGCGGTGCATTTCCGCGTTCTGCGCGCTGCAGACGTCTTCGGCGATCACCAGTTCATAGCCGTGTTCCCAGGCGGCGCGAGCGGTGGACTCCACGCCAATATTGGTGGAGATGCCGCCCAGCACCACGGATTTGATGCCGCGGCGGCGCAGCTGTAAATCCAGATCGGTGCCGTAGAAGGCGCCCCATTGGCGTTTGGTGACCAGAATATCGCTGTCATTGACCGCCAGCGGTGAGGGGAACTCCCACCAACTGGCCGGCAAGCCGCCGGCGGGCGCGGGAGCCGGTTTGTCCACCGGCTGTTTCAGCGCTTCGGCGAAGGTGTCGGACCAGCCGACGCGCACCAGCAGCACCGGTGCGCCCAGCAGACGAAAACGCGCGGCCAGCAGGGCGGCGTTCGCTACCACCTGGTCGGCGCTGTGCGGGCCGCCGGCGTAGGGCAGAATGCCGTTTTGCAAATCGATCAGCACCAGAGCGGTGGTTTGAGCGTCAAGTTTCAGCATGGATTTCATCTCGTTGCGAAGTGGATAAAAACTGTTCGGCGCGCCAGGCGAGCAGCGTACGGCGCAAAACCGGGGGACAATCAGGCTACGTGAAAAAACTGTCGCAGGTTAATGGGAAATTTGTTAATCGATGTGTTGATTCGAACAAAAACGCGCCATTTAGTGCAGTAACAATGCTGTGTTCGCACTTATCGGGCGGATGAATTTCCTTTATAATGACTCCCTTTTTTCAACACTCTTTAATCCAACGACCTATGCCGATTTATGAATATGCATGTGGTGCTTGCAACCATCGGTTAGAGAAATTGCAAAAATTTTCCGATGCGCCGCTGGCAGACTGCCCGGCGTGTGGGCAGCCCGCGTTGACCAAGTTGATCTCGTCCTCCGGTTTCCAGCTTAAGGGTACCGGCTGGTATGCGACGGATTTTAAACCGGGTAACAAGTAGAATTTATCAGATAACAGCCGCGCGACAGGGGCGCAGTAGCCCGGCGCGGCATCGGCTGTGTAAAAGGATAGCGTATGCGTACTGAATATTGCGGGCAGTTGAATCTGTCCCACGTGGGCCAGGAAGTCACTCTGTGTGGTTGGGTCAATCGTCGTCGCGATCTCGGCGGCCTGATCTTTATTGATATGCGCGACCGCGAAGGCATCGTGCAGGTGTTCTTCGATCCGGACCAGAAAGTGGCGTTCGACAAGGCCTACGACCTGCGCAATGAATTCTGCATCCAGATCGTCGGCACCGTGCGTGCGCGTCCGGACAGCCAGATCAATAAAGATATGGCCACCGGCGAAGTGGAAGTGTTCGCCCACGCGCTGGAGATCATCAACCGCTCCGAGCCGCTGCCGCTGGACTCCAACCAGGTCAACAGCGAAGAAGCGCGCCTGAAATACCGCTACCTGGATCTGCGTCGCCCGGAAATGGCCGAGCGTCTGAAGACCCGCGCCAAAATCACCAGCTTCGTTCGTCGCTTCATGGACAGCCACGGCTTCCTCGATATCGAAACGCCGATGCTGACCAAGGCGACGCCGGAAGGCGCCCGCGATTACCTGGTGCCGAGCCGCGTGCACAAGGGCAAATTCTACGCGCTGCCGCAGTCCCCGCAGCTGTTCAAACAGCTGCTGATGATGTCCGGCTTCGATCGTTACTACCAGATCGTCAAATGCTTCCGCGACGAAGACCTGCGTGCGGACCGTCAGCCTGAATTCACCCAGATCGACGTCGAAACCTCCTTCATGACCGCCGATCAGGTACGTGAAGTGATGGAAAAACTGGCGCGCGAACTGTGGCTGGACGTGAAGGGTGTGGATCTGGGTGATTTCCCGGTCATGACCTTCGCCGAAGCGATGCGTCGCTTTGGTTCCGACAAGCCGGACCTGCGTAACCCGCTGGAGTTGGTGGACGTGGCTGACTTGGTCAAAGACGTCGAGTTTAAAGTCTTCTCCGGCCCGGCCAACGACGCCAAAGGCCGCGTGGCGGCGATCCGCGTACCGGGCGGCGCACAGCTGACCCGCAAGCAGATCGACGAGTACGGCGCTTTCGTCAACATCTACGGCGCCAAAGGCCTGGCGTGGCTGAAGGTCAACGATCGCGCCGCCGGCATGGAAGGCGTGCAGAGCCCGATCGCCAAATTCCTCAGTGCGGACGTGCTGGAAGCCGTCCTGGCGCGCACCGATGCGCAGACCGGCGATATCCTGTTCTTCGGCGCCGACAGCTTCAAGATTGTCACCGATGCGATGGGCGCGCTGCGTCTGAAGCTGGGTCGCGATCTGGCGCTGACGCAACTCGACAGCTGGGCACCGCTGTGGGTGGTTGACTTCCCGATGTTCGAAGAAGACGAAGAGGGCGGCCTGGCGGCCATGCACCACCCGTTCACCTCGCCGCGCGATATGAGCCCGGAAGAGCTGGCGGCAGCGCCGGTCAACGCCATCGCCAACGCCTATGACATGGTGATCAACGGTTACGAAGTGGGCGGCGGTTCGGTGCGTATCCACCGCAGCGAAATGCAGCAGACAGTGTTCAGTATTCTGGGCATTAACGAACACGAACAGCGCGAGAAGTTCGGCTTCCTGCTGGACGCGTTGAAGTACGGTACGCCGCCGCACGCCGGCCTGGCCTTCGGCCTGGATCGTCTGGTGATGCTGCTGACCGGCACCGACAACATCCGCGACGTCATCGCCTTCCCGAAAACCACCGCGGCGGCCTGTCTGATGACCGACGCACCGAGCTTCGCCAACCCGGCGTCGCTGCAGGAGCTGGCGATCAGCGTGGTAAAGAAAGCCGGTGCGGAACAAGAGAGCGAGTGATGAGTTACAAGCGCCCTGAATCTATCCTGGTAGTGATTTACGCGAAATCCAGTGGTCGGGTGCTGATGTTACAGCGGCGCGACGATACCGAGTTTTGGCAGTCGGTCACCGGCAGCCTGGAACAGGATGAGTCGCCGCCGCATGCCGCGCAGCGTGAAGTCATGGAAGAAGTCGGCATCGATATCGAAGCAGAGCACCTGCCGTTGTTCGATTGCCAGCGCTGCGTGGAGTTTGAACTCTTTGTCCATTTGCGACATCGCTATGCGCCGGGAACCACGCGCAATAAAGAGCACTGGTTCTGTCTGGCGTTGCCCGAGGAGCGCGATCCGGTGATTACCGAACATCACGCTTACCAATGGCTTGAGGCGGCCGAGGCCGTGAAGTTGACCAAGTCATGGAGCAATCAGCAGGCGATTGAAGAGTTCGTGATCAATTCAGTCCAGTAGTTTTTTTCGGAGATTTTTTTATGGCAGGTCATAGTAAGTGGGCCAACACAAAGCACCGTAAAGCGGCGCAGGACGCCAAGCGCGGTAAAATTTTCACCAAGATTATTCGTGAGCTGGTCACGGCCGCCAAGCTGGGCGGCGGCGATCCGGATTCCAACCCGCGTCTGCGCGCGGCGATGGACAAGGCGCTGTCGAACAACATGACGCGCGACACCATGAACCGTGCGATCGCGCGCGGGGTGGGCGGCGATGATGATACCAACATGGAAACCATCATCTATGAAGGCTACGGCCCTGGCGGCACCGCCGTGATGATCGAATGCCTGAGCGACAACCGCAACCGCACCGTGGCGGAAGTGCGCCACGCCTTCACCAAATGCGGCGGCAACCTCGGCACTGACGGTTCCGTGGCTTACCTGTTCACCAAGAAGGGCGTGATCACCTACGCACCGGGCCTGGATGAAGACACCGTGATGGAAGCGGCGCTGGAAGCCGGTGCGGAAGACATCGTGACCTATGACGATGGCGCCATCGACGTGTTTACCGCTTGGGAAAGCCTGGGCGCGGTGAAAGACGCGCTGACCGCGGCGGGCTTCGAAGCCGAAGCGGCGGAAGTGTCGATGATCCCATCGACCAAGGCCGACATGGACGCGGAAACCGCGCCTAAGCTGTTGCGCCTGATCGACATGCTGGAAGACTGCGACGACGTGCAGGAAGTTTACCATAACGGTGAAATCTCCGACGAAGTGGCGGCGACGCTGTAATCCGGTAAAACGGGCGCCGCCGTTCGGCGGCGCCGTGCATGCAAGGTGGATGTAGATATGGCGATCATACTCGGTATCGATCCCGGCTCACGCGTCACCGGCTATGGCCTTATCCGCCAGCAGGGGCGTCAGTTGAGCTATATCGCCAGCGGCTGCATCCGCACGGTGGTGGACGACATGCCGACGCGGCTGAAGCTGATTTACGCCGGCGTCAGTGAGATCATCACCCAGTTTCAGCCCGATTTCTTCGCCATCGAACAGGTGTTTATGGCCAAGAACCCGGATTCGGCTCTCAAGCTCGGCCAGGCGCGCGGCGTCGCGATCGTGGCGGCGGTGAATCAGAATCTGGAAGTGTTCGAGTATGCAGCGCGGCAGGTCAAACAGACCGTGGTCGGCACCGGCGCGGCCGAAAAGGCGCAGGTGCAGCACATGGTGCGCTCGCTGCTCAAACTCTCGGCCAATCCGCAGGCGGACGCCGCCGATGCCCTGGCCATCGCCATTACCCACTGCCACCTCAGCCAGAACGTGCTGCGGATGAGCGAAGGGCGGTTGAACCTGGCGCGCGGGCGTTTGCGCTGACGCAAAGCGATGATTGCTCAGGCTGGATATTCATCCAGCCTTTTTTATGTTATAAGCTTTACCAGCAACGGCATGGCAGGGCGCCATGCCCGGTTATTCTGCAGGAGGGTAAATGATAGGTCGTCTCAGAGGAAATATTCTGGAAAAGCAGCCGCCGCTGGTGTTACTGGAGGCGAACGGCGTGGGCTATGAGGTACACATGCCGATGACCTGCTTTTACGAGCTGCCGGAACTGGGGCAAGAGGCCATCGTGTTTACCCACTTCGTGGTGCGTGAAGACGCGCAGCTGCTGTACGGTTTCAACGACAAGCAGGAGCGTGCGCTGTTCCGCGAGCTGATCAAGGTCAACGGCGTCGGGCCGAAGCTGGCGCTGGCGATCCTGTCGGGCATGTCCGCGCAGCAGTTCGTCAGCGCGGTGGAGCGTGAAGAGATCACCGCACTGGTCAAACTGCCGGGCGTGGGCAAAAAAACCGCCGAGCGCCTGGTGGTAGAGATGAAAGACCGTTTCAAAGGGCTTAACGGCGACCTGTTCAACAACAGCAGCGAGATCAGCCTGCCATCCGCCACTGACAAAGCGCCGGATGTGGACGCGGAAGCCGAGGCCGTTTCGGCGCTGGTGGCGCTGGGCTATAAGCCGCAGGAAGCCAGCCGCATGGTCAGCAAGATTGCGAAGCCGGGCGCCGACTGCGAAACCCTGATCCGCGACGCGCTGCGCGCCGCCCTGTAAGGCCGAAAAGGGGTAGATAATGATTGAAGCCGATCGCCTGATTTCCGCCGAACCGATCAACGAAGAAGAGATCCTCGATCGCGCCATTCGTCCCAAGCTGCTGACCGAATACGTCGGCCAGCCGCACGTGCGCGAGCAGATGGAGATCTTCATTCAGGCGGCCAAGCAGCGCGGCGACGCGCTCGACCATCTGCTGATCTTCGGCCCGCCGGGCCTGGGGAAAACCACCCTGGCCAACATCGTGGCCAACGAAATGGGCGTGAATCTGCGCACCACCTCCGGCCCGGTGTTGGAAAAGGCGGGCGATTTGGCGGCAATGCTGACCAACCTCGAACCGCACGACGTCTTGTTCATCGACGAAATCCACCGTTTGTCACCGGTGGTGGAAGAAGTGCTGTATCCGGCGATGGAAGACTACCAGCTGGATATCATGATCGGTGAAGGGCCGGCGGCGCGTTCGATTAAGCTCGATCTGCCGCCGTTCACGCTGGTGGGCGCTACCACCCGCGCCGGCTCGTTGACCTCGCCGCTGCGCGACCGCTTCGGTATTGTCCAGCGGCTGGAGTTTTATCAGGTGGCGGATTTGCAGCACATCGTCTCGCGCAGCGCCGGGTGCCTGGGGCTGGAACTGTCCGACGAGGGTGCCCATGAAGTGGCTCGCCGCGCGCGCGGTACGCCGCGTATCGCCAACCGTCTGTTACGTCGGGTGCGCGACTTCGCCGAAGTGCGCGCCAATGGCGTGATCAGCGGTTCGGTGGCGGCGCAGGCGCTCGATATGCTCAACGTCGATGCTGAAGGCTTCGACTATATGGATCGCAAACTGCTGCTGGCGATTATCGACAAGTTTACCGGTGGCCCGGTCGGGCTGGACAACCTGGCGGCGGCGATCGGCGAAGAGCGCGAAACCATTGAGGACGTGATCGAACCGTTCCTGATCCAGCAGGGCTTTATCCAACGCACGCCGCGCGGCCGCCTGGCGACGCAGCATGCCTACCGGCACTTCGGGCTCGAGCGCGAAGCATAAGTTTTCCACCCGTCATAAAAAAGGGCCGCATCTGCGGCCCTTGACGTTAATGTTGAACTCGATGACGTTACCGGGCCTATAGAAGGCGCACATAAAAAGGAAAATCAATTCATTGATTTTCGGCTGCTCACCACAGAGGAGGAAAAACCGCGTTTTTTCCTCCTCTGTCAGCAGTAGAAAGGGCCGCATTCGCGGCCCTTGTCATATCCAGGCTTTAATCAGGCCTGCTGTTTTTTGAACAGGCTCAGCGTGAACAGCACGGCGGCGCAGAGCACCACCGAAGGGCCGGCCGGCGTATCGTAAAACGCCGAGAAGGTCAGGCCGCCGGTGACGGCCACCATGCCGAGCAGCACCGCGACGCCAGCCATCTGTTCCGGCGTGCGCGCGAAGCGGCGAGCGGTGGCAGCAGGGATAATCAGCAGCGAGGTGATGATCAGCGCGCCGACGAATTTCATCGCCAGACCGATGGTCAATGCGGTAACCAGCATCAACACGGTGCGTGCGCGCACCAGGTTAACGCCGTCGACGTGCGCCAGCTCCGGGCTGATGGTCATCGACAGCAGATCGCGCCACTGCCACCACAGCACCAGCAGCACCACGGAGACGCCGCCGGCGATCATCAGGATATCGCTCAGCGTGACCGACAGCAGATCGCCGAACAGGTAGGCCATTAGATCGACCCGCACGTTAGACATCAACGCCACCACCACCAGCCCGAGCGACAGGGCGCTGTGGGCCAGAATGCCGAGCAGGGTATCCACTGAAAGCTGCGGGCGGCGTTCCAGCCACACCAGGGCCAGAGCCAGCAGCAGCGTAATGGCGATCACTGCATAGAAGGGATTGATGTCCAGCAGCAGACCAAAGGCGACGCCGAGCAGCGAGGCGTGCGCCAGGGTATCGCCAAAGTAGGACATGCGGCGCCAGACCACGAAGGAACCCAGCGGCCCGGCGGCGCCAGCCAACAACACGCCAGCCAGCCAGCCGGGAAGTAACAGTTCAATCATGCTTCGTGGCTCCCGGTTTTCTTCAAGACAATTCTTCCCTGCAGGTCGTGGCGGTGGTTGTGATGGTGGCGATACACCGCCAGTTGCTCTGCGCCGCGGTTGCCGAACATGGCGATGAATTCGGGATGCATCGACACCACCTCCGGTGCCCCGGAGCAGCAGATGTGCTGATTGAGGCACAAGACCTCGTCGGTTTTCGCCATCACCAGATGCAGATCGTGCGAGACCATCAGCACGGCGCAGCCCAGCTCTTTACGCAGCTGATCGATGAGATCGTACAGCGCCAGCTGGCCGTTGACGTCCACCCCTTGCGTGGGTTCGTCCAGCACCAGCAGCTGCGGTTTGTTCAGCAGCGCTCGCGCCAGCAGCACGCGTTGGTTTTCGCCCCCGGAGAGCTTTTGCATCGGCTGGTCGAGCAGGTGGGCGGCGTGCACGCGCTTGAGCGCCGGCAGAATGTCGGCTTTCTTTACGCCGGGCTTGAGACGCATAAAGCGGCTGACGGTCAGCGGCAGGGTGGCGTCGAGGTGCAGCTTTTGCGGCACGTAGCCAATGCGCAGATCGGGCTCACGCTCCAGCGTGCCGGCGGTCGGTTTGACCAATCCCAGCACCACGCGCACGAGCGTAGACTTGCCCGCGCCGTTCGGGCCCAGCAGCGTGAGAATACGGCCGGGTTGCAGGCTGAGGGAAATGTTCGACAGCACCTTGCGGCTGCCGAAGGCGACGGAGATATTTTTTAGCGTTATCAGTGTAGACATCTCGAGATTACAGGTTGCAGAACGAAGCGAATGTTATAATATCACGCCTTGTTGATGAAAACGATGGGATTACTGATGATGGCAAAGAAAAATAAATGGCTGCAGCGCACGCTGTTGGCCAGCGCACTGTTGATGGCCGGCCCGCTGAGCAGCGCTTCCGCTGCGGTGGTGACCTCGATTCGTCCGTTAGGCTTTATCGCATCGGCGATCGCCGACGGCGTGACGCCGACCGAGGTGTTGCTGCCGGACGGCGCTTCACCGCACGATTTTGCGCTGCGACCTTCCGATATTCAGCGTTTGCGCTCCGCTGACCTGGTGCTGTGGGTCGGGCCGGACATGGAAGCGTTCCTGAACAAGGCGCTGGTACCGATCTCGGCAAACCGCAAGCTGGCCATCAGCGAACTGCCGGCGGTGAAACCGCTGCTGATGAAAGGCGAAGATGACGACGATCATGATCATGCAGGCGAAGCGCATAACCATGCGGATGACGATCATGGGCATCATCACGGTGAGTACAATATGCACGTTTGGCTGTCGCCGGAGATAGCAAAAGTGACCGCGATCGCGATTCACGACAGATTGTTGGAACTTATGCCGCAAAATAAGGACAAATTAGACGCAAACCTGCGCCAGTTCGAGAATCTGCTGACGCAAACTGACAAAAATGTTGGTAACATGCTTACGCCTGTGCAAGGTAAGGGTTATTTTGTTTTTCATGATGCTTACGGCTACTTTGAGAAACACTACGGTTTGAGTCCGCTGGGCCATTTCACCGTCAATCCCGAAATTCAGCCTGGAGCACAGCGCCTACACCAAATTCGAACACAGTTGGTTGAGCAGAAAGCGGTATGCGTTTTTGCTGAGCCACAATTCAGGCCGGCCGTAATCAATGCCGTCGCCAAGGGTACCAAGGTGCGTTCCGGAACGCTGGACCCGCTGGGCATCGGCATCGTGCTGGGGAAGGACAGCTACGGGAAATTCCTGACTCAGCTGTCAAACCAGTACGTGAGCTGCCTGAAGTAAAGCTTATGAGGATAATATCGAGTGCAGCAGATAGTCCGAACTATCGCTCTGGCGTATAACAACCTGCCACGGCCCCACCGCGTCATGCTGGGGTCGCTGACAGTCGTCACATTGGCCGTCGCTGTTTGGCGGCCTTTTGTTTACCACCCAGAACACAACCCCATTGCCAAGAGCGTCGAGTTAGAATCCAGCCAGATGCGGTCATTGCTCCCTGAAGCCAGTGAACCGATTGATGCCGACCAACCCACCCCCGATGACGAAATCCCGCAGGATGAGCTGGATCAAAAAGATGCCGGCGACGATGGCGTGCATGAATATGTGGTTTCCACCGGCGACACCCTCGGCAGCATTCTGACGCAGTACGGCATCGATATGTCGGATGTCACCTTGCTGGCTTCGCAAAACCGCGATCTGCGTAATCTGAAGATCGGCCAACAGCTGTCGTGGACCGTTAATGATGCGGGCGATCTGCAGCAGTTGACCTGGGAAGTTTCCCGCCGCGAAACCCGCACCTATGACCGCGTCGGCAACAGCTTCAAAGAGTCGAAAGAGGCGCAGCAGGGTGAATGGCGCAACAACGTGATCAGCGGCCGGGTCAACGGCAGCTTCGTCAGCAGCGCCGGCGACGCCGGGCTGAGCCGTAACGAAATCAATGCGGTGATCAAGGCGCTGCAGTGGCAGCTCGATTTCCGCAAGCTGCGCAAAGGCGACCAGTTCTCCGTGCTGATGTCGCGCGAGCATTTCGACGGTAAAAAATCGCAAAGCCAGCTGTTGGGCGTGCGTCTGCGCACCGGCGGCAAAGATTACTATGCGATCCGCGCCGAAGACGGCAAATTCTACGATCGCCAGGGCTCTGGCCTGGCGCGCGGCTTCATGCGTTTCCCGACCATGAAACAGTTCCGCATCTCCTCCAACTTCAACCCGCGTCGCGTGAACCCGGTGACCGGCCGCGTGGCGCCGCACAAGGGCGTCGATTTCGCCATGCCGGTCGGCACGCCGGTGCTGGCGGTCGGCGACGGTGAGGTGGTGATCGCCAAACGCAGCGGCGCGGCGGGCAACTATGTGGCGATCCGTCACGGTCGCCAGTACACCACGCGCTATATGCACCTGAAAAAACTGCTGGTGAAACCGGGCCAGAAGGTGAAACGCGGCGATCGCATTGCGCTTTCCGGCAATACCGGGCGCTCCACCGGGCCGCACCTGCACTTTGAACTGTGGACCGGCCAACAGGCGGTGAACCCGCTGACGGCCAAGCTGCCGCGCTCCGAAGGGCTGAGCGGCAAAGACCGCAGCGATTATCTGGCGCAGGTGAAGGAAGTGGTTCCTCAGCTGCAGCTGGATTAATACCCCCTTTTTCCGGCGCTTCGGCGCCGTTAATTTCATCGGCCTGATTGCGGGCCGATGCTGTTTTATCTGGGCGGTTCGCGGTTGTTAATTGCAAAATCGGTGATGGCAATTATGATTAGCCGAATCGCTAAGCGAAGAGCATGTGCATGCAAAACGAGAAGAAATCGAACGTAGAGTTCATCCCGCAGTTTCAGAAAGCCTTTTTATATCCGCGCTACTGGGGCGTGTGGTTGGGAACCGGCCTGATGGCCGGAATTTCGCTGGTGCCTGCGCGCCTGCGCGATCCGGTGCTGGGGGCGGTCGGCAAACTGGCCGGCAAGCTGGCGAAGGGCGCACGCCGTCGTGCTCGCATCAATTTGCTTTATTGCTTGCCGGAGCTGCCGGAAAGCGAACGTGAGCACATCATCGACCAGATGTTCGCCTGTGCGCCGCAGTCGATGGTGCTGATGGCGGAACTGGCCTGCACCAAGCCGGAGAAAGTGCTCAAGCGCGTGCGTTGGCACGGTGAAGAGGTGCTGGACAAGATCCGGGCGGAAGGGCGCAACGTCATTTTCCTGGTGCCTCACGGCTGGGCGGTGGATGTGCCGGCGATGCTGATGGCCGCGCGCGGCCAACCGATGGCCGCGATGTTCCACAATCAGCGTAATCAGCTGATCGACTACCTGTGGAATGCCGTGCGGCGTAAATTCGGCGGCCGCATGCACGCGCGCAACGACGGCATCAAACCGTTTATCAGTTCGGTGCGGCAGGGTTATTGGGGCTACTACCTGCCCGATCAGGATCACGGCGCCGAGCACAGCGAGTTCGTCGATTTCTTCGCGACCTATAAGGCGACGCTGCCGGCGGTAGGCCGGTTGATGAAAGTGTGTCGTGCGGCGATCGTGCCTTTATTCCCGGTGTACGACGGCAAAACCAGCATGTTGGACATTTATATCCGCGAGCCGATGGATGACCTGGCCGAAGCCGACGATCCGCGCATTGCCCGCCGCATGAATGAAGAGGTGGAAAATCTGGTGGGCCCGAACCCGGAGCAGTACACCTGGATCCTCAAACTGCTGAAGACGCGCAAGGAAGGGGAGATTGAACCTTACTCGCGCGACGATCTGTATCGTTAATCCTGTCTCCCGCTAACGCCAGCCGGGCCGCAATCCGGTCGGCGTCTCTTCAGATGTGTACCATACAGCCGCGAGCCCGCAGGATGTCGACGACTTTAGGCGTGCGGGTGAAATCATTCCAGCGCAGGTCCAGCTTGCGCAGGCGGCTCAGTTCGCCGAGGCTTTCCGGCAGGTCGCTCAGGCGGTTGGCGCGAAGATCCAGACTTCTCAGCGCCGTCAGTTCACCGATATTATCCGGCAGACGCGTCAGCTGATTGAAACGCAGATTCAGCTCGCTCAACCGCGGCAGCCGGCAGAAGACCTGCGGCAGCTCGGCGATGGCATTGTTAGCCGCGTCGAGTATCTCCAGCTCACCGAGCTGAGCCATTTCCACCGGTAGCGAAGTCAGGGCATTTTTCATGATATGCAGTTCGCGCAGCGCGCGCAGTTGCCCGATTTCGGCGGGCAGGCTGCCGATGCGGTTGTTGTATAAACGCAGCTCCTGCAATGCCGCAAGCCTCGGTATTGCCTGTGGTAAAGCGGTTAAATGGTTGTCGGTCGCGTTGAGGTAAACCAACTGTTGCAGCTGCGCCAGCGAGCGCGGCAGCTCGCTAAAGCCGTTATCGCTCAGATAGAGGTATTTCAGCCGATGCAACTGCCCCAGTTCTTCGGGGAGTTCGCTTGCGCGATTGTGGCCAAAGTCGAACATCTCGAGCTGTTGCAGCTGACCAATCTCCGGCGGCAGGCGGTCGAGCTGATTACAGGAGATATTCAGCACTCGCAGATTTCGGTGCCGGAAGATCGGGGCGGGGAAGGCCGTCAGCTGATTGTCGTACAGACTAATCTTGCGCAGTGCATGGCCGGCTAACGGCGACTCGTCGAGCTGCGTCAGGCCGTGGCCATCGAGATCGAGCTCATCACCGCTCGCTGCGGAAGTGTGTTGGTGGAGCATGGCGTTCTCCGTCTTTTATGGCGGTGTCAGGGCAAAAAAAATGCCGGCCAACGTGAGCCGGCCGGCATTTCGTCTGCGGCGTGGATTACTCGACGCGCAGGATACGGCTGGTATTGGTGGTACCGACGGTTTCCATCACGTCGCCCTGGGTGACGATCACCAGATCGCCGGAGACCAGGAAGCCTTTGTCGCGCAGGCGATTGACGGCTTCATTGGCGGCGATCACGCCGTCTTTGTGGCTGTCGAAATACACCGGCGTCACGCCGCGATACAGCGCGGTCAGGTTCAGCGTGTGCTCATGACGTGACATGGCGAAGATCGGCAGGCCGGAGCTGATGCGCGACATCATCAGCGCGGTGCGGCCGGACTCAGTCATGGCGATCAGCGCGGTAACGCCTTTCAGGTGGTTAGCGGCATACATCGAAGACATGGCAATCGCTTCTTCGATATTGTCGAACTGCACGTCCAGGCGGTGTTTGGAGACGTTGATGCTTGGGATTTTCTCTGCGCCCAGACAAACGCGCGCCATCGCCGCCACGGTTTCCGCCGGGTATTGGCCGGCGGCGGTTTCCGCCGACAGCATGACGGCGTCGGTGCCGTCCAGCACGGCGTTGGCCACGTCCATAACTTCGGCGCGAGTCGGCATCGGGTTGGTGATCATCGACTCCATCATCTGGGTTGCGGTGATCACCGCGCGGTTCAGGGTACGGGCGCGGCGGATCAGTTTCTTCTGAATGCCGACCAGTTCCGGATCGCCGATTTCGACGCCGAGGTCGCCACGGGCAACCATGACCACGTCGGAGGCCAGAATGATGTCGTCCATCGCTTCGTCGCTGCAGACCGCTTCGGCGCGCTCAACTTTGGACACGATCTTGGCGTTGCAGCCGGCGTCGCGCGCCAGGCGGCGAGCATAGTTCAGGTCTTCACCGGTACGCGGGAAGGAGACCGCCAGGTAATCGACGCCAATCTTGGCGGCGGTCACGATGTCTGCCTTGTCTTTCTCGGTCAGCGCTTCGGCCGACAGGCCACCGCCGAGTTTGTTGATGCCCTTGTTGTTGGACAGCGGGCCGCCGACGGTGACTTCGGTAAACACTTTCATGCCCTGAACTTCGAGCACTTTCAGCTGAACGCGGCCGTCGTCGAGCAGCAGGACATCGCCCGGCACCACGTCGGCAGGCAGGCCTTTATAGTCGATACCGACTTTTTCTTTATCGCCTTCGCCTTTTGACAGGTTGGCGTCCAGCAGGAATTTATCGCCCACGTTGAGGAAGATTTTGCCTTCCTTGAAGGTGGATACGCGGATTTTCGGCCCTTGCAGATCGCCAAGGATAGCGACGTGACGTCCCAGTTTGGCGGCGATTTCACGCACTTTGTCAGCGCGAGCCTGGTGGTCTTCCGGGCTGCCGTGGGAGAAGTTAAGCCGAACTACGTTGGCGCCGGCGGCAATGATCTTTTCCAGATTATTGTCGCGGTCTGTAGCCGGACCCAGGGTGGTAACGATTTTGGTTCTTCTGAGCCGTCTGGACATGTATTACTCCGTTGACTGGTGAAGCAAATATTGGTGTTGCGATAAACGTCGGATAACGAAACCAGGCGTGAAATGTAATTTTACAACACTGATATTTCACCCGGGTTACCCGCATGAGCATGTTAACAGGGTACAGCCTCTGATGCCGTCATTCAAATGTCTGTTGAACGGCGATTTTTTCTTCGTCAGGTCACGAGTCAAAACTGTTGGGAATGACCACCCCTTTATCAAAGCGCGATTCTTTGAGCGCTTCTTTGACCCGCTTCAAGTTATCTCTGAATTTAGCCCCTCTGCGCAAGGTAAATCCGGTGGCGAGCACGTCAATGAGCGTTAATTGCGCGATCCGCGACACCATCGGCATGTAAACGTCGGTGTCTTCGGGCACGTCGAGCAGCAAAGGAAGGGTCGCTGCCTGAGCGAGCGGGGTGTCGCGCGAGGTGATAGCCAATACCGTGGCGTCGTTTTCTCGCGCCAGGTGGGCCATCTCCACCAGATTCTTGGTGCGGCCGGTGTGTGAGATCAACACCACCACGTCGCCTTCGCCGGAGTTCATGCAGCTCATGCGTTGCATGACGATGTCATCGAAGTAGACCACCGGGATATTGAAGCGGAAAAATTTGTTCATCGCGTCGTGCGCCACCGCCGCGGAGGCGCCCAGGCCGAAGAAAGAGATCTTTTTTGCTTGGGTGAGCAGGTCAACCGCACGATTGATTGCGGCAATATCCAAATTTGCCTTTACTGTATCCAGGCTGGCCATGACCGATTCGAAGATCTTGCTGGTATAGGAATCGACGCTGTCGTCTTCCTCAACGTTACGGTTTACGTAGGGCGTGCCGTTAGCCAGGCTTTGGGCGAGGTGCAATTTGAAATCGGGAAAGCCTTTGGTATCAAGGCGGCGGCAAAAACGGTTGACGGTAGGTTCACTGACGTCGGCCATGCGCGCCAGCGTGGCAATGCTGGAGTGAATCGCGGTCTGTGGGGAGGCCAGGATCACCTCGGCGACTTTCCTTTCAGATTTGCTCAGGAGTTCCAGATGGCTCTGGATTTTGTCCAGCGTATTCATATAACGAGAGTCACTCATGGTTTTATCCCTGTGGCTTTCAAGCAACAGCGCCGAATTTCGCCCGTGTTCGCCGCGCACGCAGGCGCCAAACGAGCGGCTGTAACCTGGAATCGATAGGGTATGTCGATTTCAAACAAAGGAGAAATCAATGCCGGTTTAGTGAAAATATACTACGTGCTGGTAACCGTTGGCAGTCTCGACAGGGCGTATGCAGGCTTTTTTCACCAGAATATGACCTGTGTCTAACTTTCATAATGGTAACAGAGCGTCAAAAAAGACGAAAAATTACAGTTTTGCCCGCCTGTGCGGGCTCTGGCGCGCATTGGCGCTACCACTGGAATCTTGAGGTCTTTTCTCCTGCTTCTGCACCGGGTTTGCTGGCCGTAGTCAAACAGAGTACATTAGTAATGTAAGAAAATTACAAATATCCTGCAACGAGGAGATGAACATGGCGGTAACCTCTACAGCCCAGGCGTGTGACCTGGTTATTTTCGGCGCGAAAGGTGATTTGGCGCGCCGTAAGCTGCTGCCTTCCCTGTACCAGTTAGAGAAAGCCGGACACATCCACCCGGATACGCGGATCATCGGCGTCGGCCGCGCGGAGTGGGATAAAAAAGCGTATACCGAAGTGGTCAAGGAAGCGCTTGGCACCTTCATGAAAGAAAAACTGGATGACGAACTCTGGGCCACGCTGAGCGCACGCCTGGACTTCTGCAATCTGGACGTCAACGACAGCAAGAACTTTACCAAACTGGGTAAAATGCTGGATCAGAAACACCGCACCACCATCAACTACTTCGCCATGCCGCCAAGCACCTTCGGCGCCATTTGCAAAGGGTTGGGCGAAGCCAAGCTGAATCATGAGCCGGCGCGCGTGGTAATGGAAAAACCGTTGGGCACCGATCTGGCGTCTTCCCGCGTGATCAACGATCAGGTGGCGGAGTATTTCAACGAATCCCAGGTTTACCGTATCGACCACTATCTCGGCAAAGAGACGGTGCTGAACCTGTTGGCGCTGCGTTTCGCCAACTCGCTGTTCGCCTCCAACTGGGATAACCGCACCATCGATTCGGTACAGATCACCGTGGCGGAAGAGGTGGGCATCGAAGGGCGTTGGGGTTACTTCGACCAGGCCGGCCAGATGCGCGACATGATCCAGAACCACCTGCTACAGATCCTGACCATGATCGCCATGTCGCCGCCGGCGGATCTGACCACCGACCGTATCCGCGATGAGAAGGTGAAGGTACTGCGCTCGCTGCGCCGCATCGATCAGACCAATGTACGGGAAACCACCGTGCGCGGTCAGTACACCGCCGGTTTCGTCCAGGGCAAGAAAGTGCCGGGTTATCTGGAAGAGGAAGGGGCGAACAAGAGCAGCAGCACCGAAACCTTCGTCTCCATCCGCGTGGATATCGACAACTGGCAGTGGGCCGGGGTGCCGTTCTACCTGCGTACCGGTAAACGTCTGCCGACCAAATGCTCGGAAGTGGTGGTGTACTTCAAAAACCCGCCGCTTAACCTGTTCAGCGATTCTTACCAGCAGCTGCCGCAGAACAAGCTGACCATCCGTCTGCAGCCGGACGAAGGCATCGAAATTCAGGTGTTGAACAAGGTGCCGGGGTTGGATCACAAGCACCGTCTGCAGACCACCAAGCTGGACCTGAGCTTCTCGGAAACCTTCAACCAGGAGCACGTGGCGGACGCCTACGAGCGCCTGCTGCTGGAGACCATGCGCGGCATTCAGGCGCTGTTCGTGCGCCGTGATGAGGTGGAAGAAGCCTGGAAGTGGGTCGACTCCATCATGGACGCATGGAAAGCCGACAACGAGGCGCCGAAGCCTTATCAGGCGGGCACCTGGGGGCCGGTGGCCTCGGTGGCGATGATCACCCGCGACGGCCGTTCCTGGAACGAGTTCGAGTAATGCGCAATGCCGGCAGCCTGTCTGCCGGCTTTTTTTTGCCTGCGATCTGCGCGTGGGCTACATCACTTACGGTACGGCCGGACGTCCGCGCATTTACGCGGAGCCCTGTGGCAGGGGCGTGCCATTATTAACCGCGAGTAATGGAGAAATAACGATGAAAAACTGGAAAACCAGCGCCGAGCAGATCCTGACGGCGGGACCGGTGGTGCCTGTTATCGTGATCAACAAGCTGGAGCAAGCGGTGCCGCTGGCGAAAGCGCTGGTTGCCGGCGGCGTGCGGGTGCTGGAGGTGACGCTGCGCACCGCCTGTGGGCTGGAGGCTATCCGCGCTATCGCCAAAGAGGTGCCGGAGGCCATTATCGGCGCCGGTACGGTGATCAATCCGCAGCAGCTGCGGGAGGTGACGGAGGCGGGGGCGCAGTTCGCCATCAGCCCGGGGCTGACCGAAGCCTTGCTGCAGGCGGCGACGGCGGGGCCGATCCCGCTGATCCCGGGCATCAGCACCGTTTCCGAGCTGATGCAGGGTATGGATCACGGCCTGCGCGAATTCAAATTCTTCCCGGCGGAAGCCAACGGCGGCGTGAAGGCGCTGCAGGCTATCGGCGGCCCGTTCCCGCAGGTGCGTTTTTGCCCGACCGGTGGCATTACGCCAAACAACTACCGCGATTATTTGGCGTTGAAGAGCGTGCTTTGCATCGGCGGTTCTTGGCTGGTGCCGGCGGATGCGCTCGAAAACGGCGACTATGCGCGCATCACTGAACTGGCGCGCAGCGCCGTCAGCGGGGCTGCGTTGTAACCCGCACCGCGCCTGGGATTGGCGCATATTTGCGCACCCGCGAATATCGCAAGGCTCAACCTTTTGTTGAGCCTTTTTTAATTTTTATCATGATTAACTTTCTTATTTTTAACCCGTTTTTTTCTGCTTTTTTATGAAAACGGCAGTTTGCTTTCTCATTTTGGCTGTGGTAAAAATATCTCAGTCGAAAATTTTACTTTTATGAGGATATTGGGCAAATCGCACGGTGTGCGGCTGATAATAGAGAACTATTATGATGACTATTAACGGAACTACCCTCAGAACCTCTACTTGCCAACTCTTCCTGTCTGCGATCCTTGCCAGTGAGCATCACTGGTGCAGCGAGCTATAGCGTCTTTCTCCCTTAACCGGTGCGGGTGGCGGGCTTAGGCCTTCACGCTACCGTTCAGCCGGGCAAACATTCTTTTTGCGTTTGGGTCAGTTTATCCCCAGGGATCTCTGCGTCTTGCGCGCCGCAATACGGCCGTTCGACGAGATAAATCGGGATAAATATGCCTTGGCGCGCGTTATTCGCCGTTTGGGAGAAAAATTATGATTTATTGGATCTTTTTAGGTTTGGCCATCATGACCGAAATCATCGGCACCTTGTCGATGAAATACGCCAGCGTCAATGGTGGCATGATCGGGCACATCGTGATGTACGTGATGATCACCGCGTCTTATGTGTTGCTGTCGGTGGCGGTAAAACGCGTGGCGCTGGGCGTGGCTTATGCGCTGTGGGAAGGCATCGGCATTCTGTTCATTACCCTGTTCAGCGTGCTGTGGTTCGACGAGCCGATCTCGGCACTGAAGGTGCTGGGCCTGGCTACGCTGATCGCCGGCATCATGCTGGTGAAATCCGGCACCCGCAAAGAGCGAAAACAGGTCAGCCCGCGAGGTGACAACCATGCAACAGTTTGAGTTGTACCACATTGGGTTCCTGGGACTGGCGATCGTGCTGGAAATCATCGCCAACATCTTCCTGAAGATGTCGGACGGCTTCCGTAAAATTTGGCTGGGGCTGTTGTCGCTGCTGTCGGTACTCGGCGCGTTCAGCGCCCTGGCGCAGGCGGTGAAGGGCATCGATCTGTCGATCGCTTATGCGCTGTGGGGCGGTTTCGGTATCGCCGCCACCATCGCTGCAGGCTGGATCATGTTCGGCCAGCGGTTGAACGCCAAAGGCTGGATTGGCCTGGCGCTGCTGCTGACGGGGATGGTGATCCTCAAACTGTCCTGATAACGGGCAATAAAAAAACCGCAGGCGTTGCCGTCTGCGGTTTTTTTTCGTCTGCGCTCAGGCTTACAGCGCGGCGATGATTTTGATTTCCACCTTGTACTTCGGATTCATCAGCTGCGCCTGCACCGTGCAGCGCACCGGCGCGCTGCCGGCGACCACCCAGGCGTCCCAGGCGGCGTTCATCGCGGCGAAGTCGGCGGTGTTGGCCAGGAAGATGGTGGCATCCAGAATGCGGCTTTTGTCCGAACCGACGCGCGCCAGCAGCACGTCGATGGCGGCGAGGGCGTTGGCGGTCTGCGCGGTCGCGTCGTCATCCAGGTTTTCCGGCACGCTGGTGTAGTAAACGGTCTCGTTGTGCACCACGGCTTCGGACCAGCGCTGATCGGGATCAATTCTTTCGATATTCATTTGCTTATCTCCATATCATAGTCCCGCTAAGGGTAGCACAGCCGGTGATGAAAATGCGCGGCGATAAAGTGGGTGGTAGCCGGGCGGCAGGCTTGGCATAATCACCGCTGAATGACACCGGCAGAGAGACAGCGTGACAGACGATTTTGCAACAGACGGCGCATTGGCGCAGGCTATCAAGGGATTCAAACCGCGTGAGCCGCAGCGGCAGATGGCGCAAGCCGTCACCGAGGCGATCAATTTCAAGCAGGAGCTGGTGGTCGAAGCCGGCACCGGCACCGGCAAGACCTTCGCTTATTTGGCGCCGGCGCTGCGCGCCGATCGCAAAGTGATCATCTCGACCGGATCGAAAGCGTTGCAGGATCAGCTGTATGCGCGCGATCTGCCTACCGTCGCCAAGGCCTTGAAGTACAAAGGGAAGCTGGCGCTGCTGAAGGGGCGCTCCAACTACCTGTGTCTGGAGCGGCTGGAACAGCAGTCGATGGCCGGCGGTGAGCTGGCGGGGCAGACCCTGATCGACCTGGTGCAGCTGCGCAAATGGTCGTCGCAGACCAAAGAGGGCGACATCAGCACCTGCAGCGAAGTGGCGGAAGACAGCTTCGTCTGGCCATTGGTCACCAGCACCAATGACAACTGCCTAGGCAGCGATTGCCCGCTGTATCAGGATTGCTTCGTGGTCAAGGCGCGCCGCCGCGCGATGGATGCGGATGTGGTGGTGGTGAACCATCACCTGTTCCTGGCGGATATGGTGGTGAAAGAGGGCGGTTTCGCCGAGCTGATCCCGGAAGCCGAGGTGATGATTTTCGACGAGGCGCACCAAATCCCCGACATCGCCAGCCAGTATTTCGGCCAGCAGCTCACCAGCCGCCAACTGTTGGATCTGGCGAAGGACATCACCATCGCCTACCGCACCGAGGTGCGCGACGCCGCTCAACTGCAAAAAAGCGCCGACCGTCTCAGCCTGAGCACGCAAGATTTTCGTCTGAATCTGGGCGAGCCGGGTTTTCGTGGCAATCTGCGTGACGTGCTCGGCGAACCCAACGTGCAGCGCGCTCTGTTGCTGCTCGATGACGCGTTGGAGCTGTGTTATGACGTGATGAAGCTGTCGCTCGGACGTTCGCCGTTGCTGGACGCCGCCTTTGAGCGCGCCACATTGTACCGCGCGCGCCTCAAGCGGTTGAAGGCGGTGACGGAGCCGGGCTACAGCTATTGGTATGAATGTAACTCGCGCCACTTCGTGCTGGCGCTGACGCCGCTGACGGTGGCCGATCGGTTCCGCGAAATGCTGGACGACAAGCCGGGCAGCTGGATCTTTACCTCGGCCACGCTGTCGGTCAATGACCAGTTGGGTCATTTCACCGAACGGCTGGGGCTGACCAAGGCCAAAACGCTGCTGTTACCGAGCCCGTTCGACTATGCCAAACAGGCGTTGCTGTGCGTGCCGCGCTTTTTGCCTTCGCCAAATCAGCCCGGCGGGGCACGCCAGCTGGCGCGCATGCTGCGGCCATTAATCGAAGCCAACAACGGCCGCTGCTTCTTCTTATGCACCTCGCACCAGATGATGCGCGAGTTGGCGGAAGAGTTCCGCGCCACGATGACGCTGCCGGTGCTGTTGCAAGGGGAAACCAGCAAAGGGCAGTTGCTCGCGCAGTTCGTCGCCGCCGGTAACGCGCTGCTGGTGGCGACCAGCAGCTTCTGGGAAGGGGTGGACGTGCGCGGCGATGCGCTGTCCTGCGTTATCATCGATAAACTGCCGTTTACTTCACCGGACGATCCGCTGCTGAAGGCGCGCATTGAAGATTGCCGCCTGCGCGGCGGTGACCCGTTCAATGACGTGCAGTTGCCGGATGCGGTCATCACCCTGAAACAGGGCGTCGGCCGCTTGATCCGCGACACCGATGACCGCGGCGTGCTGGTGATTTGCGATAACCGTTTAGTGATGAGACCTTATGGCGAGGTGTTTCTCAACAGCCTGCCGCCCACGCCGCGCACCCGCGATCTGAAACAGGCTATCGCCTTCCTGCAGGCCGCCGATGCGTCGGCCACGTGAAAGATGAAGGGCTTACGGGGCTGTGCTACAATGCGCGCCCTGTATGAAAAACCCAGTTTTATTCCCGCCAGAGGTTGGCATGTCCACGCGAATTTTAGCGATCGATACCGCGACGGAAGCCTGTTCCGTCGCCGTCTGGAATCAAGGCGAAATCCACGCCCTGTTTGAGCTGTGCCCACGCGAGCATACGCAACGAATTTTACCTATGGTGCAGCAGGTGCTGGCGGAATCCGGCCTGGCGCTCAACCAGCTCGATGCGCTGGCCTTCGGTCGCGGCCCCGGCAGCTTTACCGGGGTGCGCATCGGCATCGGCATCGCTCAGGGCCTGGCGCTGGGTGCCGATCTGCCGATGATTGGCGTTTCCACGCTGCAAACCATGGCGCAGGGCGCCTGGCGCGTCAGCGGCGCGGAGCGCGTGCTGGCGGCGATCGATGCGCGTATGGGTGAAGTCTACTGGGGGCAGTTCGAACGCCAGGTGGACGGAAGCTGGTTGGAAAGCGAAGGCGAGGCCGTGCTGTCGCCGGCGCAGGCGCTGGAGCGTGCGCAGCGCCTGCAGGGCGAATGGGCCCACGTTGGCACCGGCTGGCAAACCTATCCCGATCTGGTCAACGGTTCTACGCTGAGCGTACGCGACGGCCAAATGCTGTTGCCGCAGGCGCAAGACATGCTGCCGCTTGCGCTATACGCCTGGCAACAGGGGTTGGCGGTGGCGGTGGAAAACGCCGAGCCCACCTATCTGCGCAATGAAGTGACCTGGAAAAAACTGCCGGGCCGCGAGTAAGCGCGGCGTATTGTGCTGTTGTTGAGGCCGGGCGACGAAAACCTGCAACTTGAACGATGAAACGCGGTCAAAGTTACAGGCATTTCAGGAGATTGCGACCATGTTAATCCGCACTGCAAGTAAAAAGCTGTCGCTGCTGGCCGTCGCCTGCGGCGCGCTGGTTCTGACCGGGTGCGTCACCGTACCGGATGCGATCAAAGGCTCCAGCCCCTCGCCGGTGACTCAGCTTTCCTCGGTACAAAATGCACCGAACCTGTTTACCGGCGCGGAAGCCCGCTTCGGCGGCACCGTGGTCAACGTCGCCAACGAGCAAGGGCGCACGGTGCTGGAGATTGCGGCGGTGCCGCTCGACAGCGGTGCGCGGCCGATACTGGGCGAACCGTCGCGCGGCCGCTTGCTGGCCACGGTAAACGGCTTCCTCGAACCGGTTGATTTCAAAGGCCAGTTGGTGACCGTCGTCGGCCCTATTACCGGGCTGAAAGAGGGGCGGATCGGCATGACGCCGTATCGCTTCGTGACGATGAACGTGACCGGTTTCAAACGCTGGCATCTGGTGCAGCAGGTGGTGATGCCGCCGGCGCCGATGGGCCCCTGGGGCTGGCGTGGTGGCCCGTGGGGACCCGGTTGGGGGGCAGGCTATGGCTGGTATAACCCTGGCCCGGCACAGGTGCAAACCATCGTAACCGAGTAGCATACGCTTGATGTGAACAAATTTGACAGGGCGGCTCAGGCCGCCTTTTTGTTTTTTGGGATAAGGAATATCCGACAATTAGTGACGTACATCGCAACCTGAATAATGTTTAAAACCCGAACTGGTCTGCTGAGTTAAAATATTGTTATGGTTAGGCTGCGAGTTTGAGGGCTGCGATGATAATTAGTAATGATTTCAGGAGTAATACCTTGGATAAGGTCTGGTTAAAACGGTATCCGGCAGATGTGCCCGCAGAGATTGATGCCGATCGCTATTCGTCGTTGATCGAAATGTTTGAGCATGCCGTGCAGCGCTATGCCGATCAGCCCGCCTTTATCAACATGGGCGAGGTGATGACCTTCCGCAAACTGGAAGAACGCAGCCGGGCTTTCGCGGCTTACCTGCAAAATGAACTGGGCCTGAAGAAGGGCGACCGCGTCGCGCTGATGATGCCAAACCTGTTGCAATACCCCATCGCGCTGTTCGGCATTCTGCGCGCCGGCATGGTGGTGGTCAACGTCAACCCGCTGTATACCCCGCGCGAGCTGGAGCACCAGTTGAACGACAGCGGTGCCAGCGCCATCGTCATCGTCTCCAACTTTGCCCATACGCTGGAAAAAGTGGTGTTCAACACCCAGGTCAAACACGTGATCCTGACGCGCATGGGCGATCAGCTCTCGGCCGCCAAAGGCACGCTGGTCAACTTCGTGGTCAAGTACGTTAAGCGCCTGGTACCGAAATACAACCTGCCGGACGCCATTTCATTCCGCAGCGCGCTGCAGCGCGGCCGGCGTCTGCAATATGTGAAACCGGACATCATTAATGCCGATCTGGCCTTCCTGCAATACACCGGCGGCACCACCGGGGTGGCAAAGGGCGCGATGCTGACGCACCGCAACATGCAGGCCAACCTCGAGCAGGCCAAAGCCGCCTATTCGCCGCTGTTCCGTGAAGGGCAGGAACTGGTGGTGACGGCGTTGCCGCTCTACCATATTTTCGCGCTGACGGTGAACTGCCTGCTGTTTATCGACCTGGGCGGGCGCAATTTGCTGATCACCAACCCGCGCGATATTCCGGGGCTGGTGAAAGAACTCGGCAAATATCCGTTCACCGCCATGAGCGGGGTCAATACCTTGTTCAACGCGTTGCTGAACAACGAAGATTTCCACAAGCTCGATTTCTCTACGCTGCGTTTCTCGGTCGGCGGCGGCATGTCGGTCCAAAAAGCGGTGGCCGAGAAGTGGGAGAAAACCACCGGCAAACACCTGCTGGAAGGCTATGGCCTGACGGAGTGCGCGCCGCTGGTGGCCGGTAACCCTTACGATCTGAAACACTACAGCGGCAGTATCGGTTTGCCGGTGCCGTCGACGGACATTCGGCTGGTGGACGACAACGGTCAAGATGTGCCGCCGGGCGAACCCGGCGAACTGTGGGTCAAAGGGCCGCAAGTTATGTTAGGCTATTGGCAGCGCCCGGAAGCCACCGACGAAGTGCTGAAAGACGGCTGGCTGGCGACCGGTGATGTGGTGACCGTAGACGAGCAGGGGTTTGTGCGCATCGTCGATCGTAAGAAAGACATGATCCTGGTCTCCGGTTTCAACGTTTACCCGAACGAAATCGAGGACGTGGTCAGCCAGCATCCGAAGGTGCTGGAATGTGCGGCGATTGGCGTGCCCAGCGAAGTCTCCGGCGAAACGGTGAAGATCTGCGTGGTGAAGAAAGACGCTTCGCTGACCAAGGAAGAGCTGTTGACCCATTGCCGTCGCCACCTGACCGGGTATAAAGTGCCTAAAATTGTTGAGTTCCGCGATGAACTGCCGAAGTCGAACGTCGGCAAGATTTTGCGGCGAGAACTGCGCGATGAGCAAAAAACACCGAAGCCGGCCGATGCCGCCTAGGTGTCGCTCTCGCGTCTGACTATCAACAACGCCGGTGAATGCCGGCGTTGTTGTGTTTGAATCCTACAAGAGAATGATGTTTTGAATTATCAGTTGATCACTACCGATGCCGGATTGCAGCAGGTCTGCGAGCAGGCGAGAAAGCATGCCCAGATTGCGCTGGACACCGAGTTTGTCAGAACGCGCACCTACTATCCGCAGCTGGGCCTGATCCAGCTCTACGACGGTGAACAACTCTCCCTCATCGATCCTCTGCCGATCAAGCAATGGCAGCCGTTTGTCGACCTGCTGGCCGACACCGCCGTGGTGAAGTTCCTGCATGCCGGCAGTGAAGATCTCGAAGTGTTTCTCAACGCCTTTAAAACGCTGCCGACGCCGATGGTCGATACCCAGATCCTGGCGGCCTTTACCGGCCGGCCGCTCTCCTGTGGCTTCGCGACGCTGGTGGCGGAGTACATGAAGGTTGAGCTGGACAAGAGCGAGTCGCGCACCGACTGGCTGGCGCGTCCGCTGACTGAAAGGCAGTGCGTGTACGCGGCTGCCGACGTGTTCTATCTGCTGCCGATGGCCAAACAGCTGGTGCAGGAGACGGAAGAGGCCGGTTGGACCGCGGCGGCCAATAACGAGTGTCTGCTGCTGTGCCAGCGCCGTAGCGAGACGCTGGCGCCGGCATTGGCCTACCGCGAAATCAGCAACGCCTGGCAGCTGCGCCCGCGTCAGCTCGGTTGTCTGCAGAAGCTGGCGGAATGGCGGCTGCGCCAGGCACGCGAGCGCGATCTGGCGGTGAACTTCGTGGTGCGTGAGGAAAACTTGTGGCAGGTGGCGCGCTATATGCCGTCTTCGCTGGGAGAACTGGATTCGCTGGGCCTGAGCGGGCCGGAGATCCGTTATCACGGTAAAACGCTGCTGGCGCTGGTGGCGGAAGCCGAAGCGCTGGAAGAATCCGAGTTGCCGGCGCCGTTGGCTAACCTTATCGATCAGCCGGGCTACAAGAAGGTGTTCAAAGACATCAAGGCGGCGATCGCTGCCGTCAGCGAGCAAAGCGGGTTGAGCAGCGAACTGCTGGCATCCCGTCGCCAAATTAACCAATTGCTGAACTGGCATTGGAAACTGAAGGACGGCGAAAGTCGCCCTGAATTAATCAGCGGCTGGCGCGGCGATCTATTAATGGCACCGCTGCAGGACATCCTGAAAGATTATTAATCGCTGATTATCACCAGGGCAGGGTAGGGAAACTCTGCTCGGGTGAATATAGGCAGGAAATAATGCGTTGAAGGTAAATCTGGCCAGAATTTACTTTAAACGAGGCGGCGGCAAAGTTAATTGGGAATTGTCCCAAAGGGAAAAATCACTTTTTTGCTGGCGATAAAGCTTAATAACTGGATGCACATACAGTTACCCCCTGCATAAAATATACAGGGGGTAATTAATGCGTCGCAATCATTTAGCTGCTTCTTCCGATTCCGGTAATGTCACGTTAAGTTCAAGTACCGAAATATCGTCCCCTTTCTGCTCGAATTGCACGTGCAGCATTTCAGGATCGATCTGAATGTATTTGCAAATAACCGCCAGAATATCGCGTTTCAGATCAGGCAGATACGGGGGCTCACTGTCCCCGCGACGACGCTCTGCGACGATAATCTGCAGCCGTTCCTTGGCTATATTGGCTGTCTGTTTTTTGCGGGACAGAAAGAAGTCTAATAAGGCCATGGTTTATCCCCCAAAAAGGCGTTTCAGGAAACCCTTCTTCTCTTCTTCAATGAAGCGGAATGGGCGTTCTTCCCCCAACAAGCGGCAAACAGTATCGTCGTACGCCTTACCGGCGTCTGACTCGGCATCCAGAATGACAGGCTCACCCTGGTTGGAAGCGCGCAGCACGGACTGGTCTTCCGGAATCACACCCACCAGTGGAATGCGCAGGATTTCCAGCACGTCTTCCATGCTCAGCATGTCGCCACGGCTGACGCGGCCCGGGTTGTAACGGGTCAGCAGCAGGTGTTCCTTGATTGGCGATTCGCCTTTCTCGGCGCGGCGTGACTTGGAAGAGAGGATGCCCAGGATACGGTCGGAGTCGCGTACCGAAGACACTTCCGGGTTGGTGGTGATGATAGCTTCGTCGGCGAAGTACAGCGCCATCAGCGCACCGGTTTCGATACCGGCCGGTGAATCGCACACCACGAAGTCAAAATCCATCTCGCCGAGATCGTTGAGAATTTTTTCAACGCCTTCGCGGGTCAACGCGTCTTTGTCGCGCGTCTGCGAAGCAGGCAGGATATAGAGGTTTTCAGTGCGTTTGTCTTTGATCAACGCCTGATTCAGCGTGGCATCGCCCTGAATCACGTTCACGAAATCATACACTACCCGACGTTCGCAGCCCATGATCAGGTCAAGATTACGCAGGCCGATATCGAAATCGATCACGACGGTTTTCTTGCCTTTCTGGGCCAGGCCGGTAGCGATGGCCGCGCTCGAAGTGGTCTTGCCAACGCCCCCTTTACCCGATGTAACAACAATAATGCGTGCCATGAAATGGATTCCTTGTCAAAAGGGCTTAGTTTAAAGGTTGTATGGTTAAAGCGTTATCCAACAGGCTGAGTCGTACGGCCTGCCCGACGTAATCGGACGGGATTTGGTCGCTCAACCAGTACTGCCCTGCGATAGAGACTAGCTCAGCCGCCAGGTGGGTGCAAAAAATCTGACATTGCGTGTCGCCTGACGCGCCTGCCAGTGCGCGACCGCGCATCATGCCGTAGACATGAATGTTGCCGTCGGCAATCAATTCGGCGCCGGCGCTGACGCTGTTGGTCACGATAAGATCGCAGTTGCGGGCGTAAATCTGTTGGCCGGAACGGACAGGCGTGCTGATGATACGCGTTTTAGCGGGGGCGTTATCCGCCGCCACGGGCGCAGGCGCAGGCTCCGGCGCCGCCATCTTCTGGCCTTTGCCTTCGCTCAGCAGCGGCAGCCCGGCACGGGCTATCGCGCGCTTTTGACGCTCATCTCTGCAACCGCTGATACCCACAACGCGCAGACCTGCTGCCGCGACAGCCTGTTGAAGTTCTTTCCAGTTCGCATCGCCATCCAGCGTTGCGACGTTGATAACAACAGGGGCGTTTTTCAGAAAAGCGGGCGCTTGCTCAACTTTTTCCTGTAACGCCTGACGTATTACCTCAGGCTGCGAATTATGCAAATGAACAACCGATAGGGTAAAACTGCTGCCTTTTAGCTCAATTGGCGATTGTGACATCTATCCTGACTCAGTCTCAGCAACTTTAAATCCCCGGAATACCACTCGGGGTGCGATATTCCGATGTACTATAAGCATGTTATAGTCAGAGTTATATCCAGGCAAGACGCTCCCTCAATTAAATAGAGTTAAAAAAATGCTTTGTGTGATCTATAGAAGCCCGAAACGCGATCAAACTTATCTTTATGTCGAAAAAAAAGACGATTTCTCTCGTGTGCCGGAAGAGCTGATGAAAAGTTTCGGCGTGCCGCAATTCGCCATGATGCTTTCGCTCGATGAGCGCAAGAAATTGGCCTCGGCGGATATCGAAAAGGTGAAGCAGGCGTTGAAAGACGAAGGCTATTACCTGCAGTTCCCGCCGCCGGTAGAAAACCTGCTCAATCAGCATCTGGCGGGCGACAAGGCCTGAGACGGCGGCCACGGCCAGGGGAGGCGCGATGACACGTTCGGCGAGAAGAACCGTATTGGCCGCCTGGCTGGCGCTGGGCGGTGTGCTGATACCGGGCGCACCGCAGGCGGCACAGGAGGCGACGCTGGCGGCGAGCGGCCGGGATCCGGCGCAGTTTCCGGCGTATGTCGAGCAACTCAAGCGCCAGGCGCGGGAGCAGGGCATCAGCCAGAGCACCCTTGACCGTGCTTTTGCGCAAATACATTTCGTCGATCGGGTGATCAAGGCCGATCGCAATCAGCCGGAGCAGAAGATTACCCTGGATGACTACCTGCGGCGTGTAATGTCGCCCGCCAAGGTGCGCCAGGGGCGCGAACTGTACCGGCAGCGCCAGGCGCAATGGACGCGCGCCAGCGAGCGCTATCGGGTGCCGGGGCGCTATATCATCGCGCTGTGGGGCATGGAAAGCGCCTACGGTAAGATTCAGGGGCGGGAAGACGTGGTGTCCGCGCTGGCGACGCTGGCGTTTGAAGGGCGCCGCGAGGCCTTTTTCAGCCAGGAGCTGATGGCGGCGTTGCAGATAGTCGAGCAGGGGCACGTCGGCGATACGCCCCTGAAAGGCTCCTGGGCCGGCGCAATGGGGCAATGCCAGTTTATGCCGAGCTCTTTCTTGCGCTACGCGGCGGACGGCGACGGTGACGGGCGCATCGATATCTGGAACAACATTGATGATGTCTTCGCGTCTACGGCCAGTTATTTGTCCAAAGAAGGCTGGCAGGCCGGCATCGGCTGGGGGCGCGAGGTCAAATTGCCCGCCGGTTTCAATCGGGCCGAGCTGGGGTTGAAAGACGCGCAGGCGCGCAGCGTCAACGCCTGGCAACAACGCGGGGTGCGTCGTGCGGATGGCAGTGCCTTGCCGCACGCTGTTCAGCGCGGTTGGATCATCGCGCCGGATGATCTGCAGGGGCGGACGTTCCTGGTCTATGATAATTTTCGCACCCTCATGCACTGGAATCGCTCTTACTATTTCGCCCTCGCCGTGGGTATGATGGCGGACGCGATCGGGCATTGATCCGGCACACCAATAATCGGCTTGGCGCGCCAAGCCTCTACAGTTTGGGAGAAGCGGTATGTATCAACATAGAGACTGGCAGGGTTCGCTGCTCGATTTCCCGGTGAACAAGGTGGTCTGCGTCGGCAGTAACTACGCCGATCACATCAAGGAAATGGGCAGCGCGGTTTCCGTCGAGCCGGTGGTGTTCATCAAACCGGAAACGGCGCTGTGCGACATTCGCCAGCCGGTGGCCATCCCCAAAGAGTTCGGTGCGGTGCATCATGAGGTGGAGCTGGCGGTACTGATCGGCACGCCGTTGAAACAGGCCAACGAAGACCGCGTTGCGCGGGCGATCGCCGGCTACGGTGTGGCGCTCGATCTGACGCTGCGCGATCTGCAGGCGGGCTTTAAAAAAGCCGGTCAGCCTTGGGAAAAGGCCAAGGCCTTCGACGGTTCCTGCCCGATGTCGGGGTTTATCCCGGTGGCGGAATTCGGCGATCCGCAAAATGCCGAGCTGTCGCTGACCGTTAACGATCAACTGCGCCAGCAGGGTAATACGCGTGACATGATCACGCCGATCCTGCCGCTTATCAGCTACATGAGCCGTTTCTTCACGCTGCGCGCCGGCGACATCATTCTGACCGGCACGCCGCAGGGCGTGGGCCCGATGGCCTCCGGCGACATGCTGAAAATCAGCCTGAACGGCAAAACGCTCAGCACCCGCGTGATCTGATCTCTCTTGCCGCCGGCGCCGTCGGCGGCAAAGCTTGCATCTTGTGGCTAAAATGTCTATATAGTCCCCCCTCGAACCTGTGCGCAGGTGACTTATCCATTTACCGAAACCGGACGCTAACATGTCACAACTCGCTTTTTGGCAACAGAAAACGCTGGCGGAAATGTCAGAACAAGAGTGGGAATCGCTGTGCGACGGGTGCGGGCAATGCTGTTTGAATAAGCTGATCGACGAAGATACCGACGAGATTTATTTTACCAACGTAGCCTGCAACCAGCTCAACATCAAATCCTGCCAATGCCGTAACTATGAGCGGCGCTTCGAGCTGGAAGAGGACTGCATCAAACTGACGCGCGAGAACCTTACGACCTTCGATTGGTTGCCGCCGACCTGCGCCTATCGCCTGATCGGTGAAGGCAAACCGCTGTTCCCTTGGCACCCGCTGCTGAGTGGCTCCAAGGCGGCGATGCACGGCGAGCGCATCACGGTGCGGCATATCGCGGTGCGCGAGAGCGAAGTCGTGGACTGGCAGGATCATATCCTCAACAAGCCGGACTGGGCCAGGTAACGTCACCCGTTGGGCAGCAAGAGGGCGGCGTATTCAGACATTCCGCCCTCTGCGCTATTTATAGCGTTACCCACGGGCGTGGCGCTCATGACATAAGCCGTCACTTCATGCTTGTTTGTCGCGGCGGTGCCAGTTAGCCAGGTTTTTCAGCGGCTGCTTCACATAAGGGCTGGCCTTGATCAGGCTGAACAGCAGTTTATTCACCGCCGTACCCACTTTGTCCATCGGCCGGTCGATATCGAGAAACAGCACCGCACGCAGCTCGTCGGTGTCGTTGCGAACCTCGTGCTCGTAGGAATCATCAAACAGAATCACCTTTCCCTCATCCCAGTGCAGGATCTGATCGTCAACGCGGATCCACAGCTTTTCCCGATCCTTTGGCACGATCAACCCCAGGTGCGCACGCACCACGGCACGGGTCGGGCCCTTGTGGGGCACGATGTGATAGTGCGGTTTAAGAATCGAAAACATCGCGGTGCGCATGCCGGGGATCTCGCTGACCGCCTGTGCGGTGCGCGGGCAAATGGCGCAGTTCTCATCAACCCGCTGCCCGTAGACAAACAGCCCGAAGGTTTTCCAGTTATCCCCTTTAGAGATGCGTTTCTGATCCGGCGATATTTGGTGGAACGCGGGAATATCTTCCGGATGCTCCAGCAGCCGATCCAACTCCTCCCGAATTGCCGGCCAATGGGCTTCCAGCGTGGCCACCCAGTTAAATTCGTGATTACCGATCTGCGGCGTAGTCGAGATTAGCGAATGACGGGTCTGAAATTCGCCGTTCCAGCGCAGGAATCTTTTCCCGGCTTTAAGCAGCAGGCGGCGCAGGAGGGGCCGCTGAGATGCAGGGGGCAATGCGGTATCCGGCATAGAATCGTGTCCTTGATGTCATTGACGTTATGCAGTCAGCCAGAGACAGGGCCTGGCTCACCGTAAGAAAGGGTGAAAATCACAACGTCATTTAGCATAAGGAAAGCATCGCGAATGATTTTAATCATTAGTGCGCGAACGGTGAGCGGGGCTAGGGATAAAGGGGAAGGAAGGAAAAAAGCCCCTGCAAAGATGAGGGGCAAGACACACAACAACACCAGGGAAATCGGTAATACTCACTTTGCCGATACTATAAGGATTTTATGGGCAAACTTCACCAAAATATTGTGCTCTGAATGTGACAAAGACGCAGCGGTTCATAAGTAACGGTAATTTATTGCTGCCCGAAGGCCGAAAGGAAAGCGCTGGCGCCGCCTGTTTTTGCCCGACGATATCGCAGAAGTTTAATGTTATGTAAATTACACGCTTAACTGAACCGGAATGCTTCTTTTTAAACGATAAGTTGGGTAATTTGGCCACTCTCCCGCATGTTCGAGAGTATAACAATGAAAATGATCCGTCTGTTTGCCGTGGCTGGAGCGCTGATTGTGCTCGTTTATTTCCTTACACATACCTGAAATGGGGTTATCTCTGAATTTGACCGCAATACCCTAAAAAAACGGCGCCTTTCGGCGCCGTTTTTTGCTTGTCTGCCGATCAGCGGCCGAACAGGTCGCGGCGACGTGGGCGAACAAATTGTGCGATCAGCACAATCAGCGCCACCAGCAGATAGGCGCCGAAGATGCCGACCAGCCACTGTGGCATTTCCAACGTCAGGAACTGCCATTGGCGCACGGAGCAGTCGCCGGAAGCGTGGAATACCGCCGGCAGCCATTTATCCAGCGGCAGCCAAGAAGGGAAGCTGACGAAAAAGTCGCAGGTGTTGAACGGAGAAGGGTGCAACTGGATCATGGTGTGCTTCCATGCCAGCTGTACGCCTTCCCAGGCGCTGTAAATCCACAGCAAGATGGCCGCGTAGCGCAGTGGGGTTTTCGGCGCGATGGCGCCCACCAGCGAGGCGCCGAGGATGCCGAACAGCGCGCAACGCTCGTAAATGCACATGACGCAGGGCTGCAGCAGCATAACGTGCTGGAAATAGAGCGCGACCAGTTCCAACACCAACGCTGTCAGGGCCATCAGCAGCCAGGCGCCGCGTCCTTGTGAACAGCGGTTAAAGAATTGCAACATATCTAGATTCTTCCATGCAGTAAGCAATTGAACCGGCAGTGTAAACCAATTCCTTCTCGCTGCCAGCCACCTGGGCCGGATTCAGCGTAAAAATAGTCGGTTCACCCTGCCGACGCCGCCTTAGTGACCGACGGCGTCGATGGGCGGCAGCGCCAGCCAATGCCACTGCGTCAGCAGCTCGGTCGCCGGCTCCAGCGTGAACTGAACGCACAGCAGACCGACCACCGTCAGTACCACCGTATAAGGCAAGGCCATCCACACCATGCGGCCATACGACAGACGCACCAGCGGCGCCAATGCCGACGTCAGCAGGAACAGGAACGCGGCCTGGCCGTTAGGGGTGGCGACCGAAGGCAGGTTGGTGCCGGTATTGATGGCAACCGCCAGCAGCTCAAACTGTTTCAGCGCGATGGTGCCGGTCTCCAGCGCCGTGCGCGCCTCGTTGATGTAAACCGTGCCGACGAACACGTTGTCGGAAACCGACGACAGCAGGCCGTTGAACAGGTAGAACAGCGAAAGCTGAGAGGCGGGGTCGGCGCGCAGCACAAACTGGATCACCGGGCTGAACAGGTGCTGCTCGATGATGACCGCGACCACGGTGAAGAACACCGTCAGCAGGGCGGTGAACGGCAGCGCTTCCTGGAACGCTTTGCCGATGGCGTGCTCGTCGTTTACGCCGCACAGGGAAGTGGCGAGGATGATCACCGACAGGCCGATCAGCCCAACCTCCGCCAGATGGAAGGCCAGCGCCAGCACCAGCCAAACGCCGATCAGCGCCTGCATCACCAGCTTGAGGCGTTCTTGCCTGCTGCGGCCGGCGGTGGCTTTGCGATCATACTCTTTCAGTACGTCGCGCACTGCCGCCGGCAACTGCGCGCCATAGCCAAACAGGCGAAAACGCTCTACCAGCCAACAGACCAGCAGGCCGCACACCAACACCGGCAGCGTGACCGGCGCCATACGCAGGAAGAAATCGATAAAACCCCAGCCCGCGCTTTTGGCGATGATCAGGTTTTGCGGCTCGCCCACCATGGTCATGACTCCGCCGAGCGCGGTGCCGACGCCGGCGTGCATCAGCAGGCTGCGCAGAAAGGCGCGGAATTGTTCCAGCGTTTGCTTGCGCTCTTCACCGGTGAAATCGCTGTCATCGCCGATGTCGCCATCGGGGCGATTCGACGTCACGTTGTGATAGATGGAATAAAAGCCGGTGGCCACACTAATCACTACCGCCACGACCGTCAGCGCGTCGAGGAAGGCGGAAAGGAAGGCGGCGGCCAGGCAGAACGCCAGCGACAGCAGCGTTTTTGACCGGATGTTGAGCAGCAGCTTGGTGAACACGAACAGCAGCAGCTGCTTCATAAAGTAGATGCCGGCGACCATAAAGACCAGCAGCAGCAAGACTTCCAGGTTATGTTCGATTTCCTGCGAGACCTGCGCCGGGCTGGTCATGCCGATGGCCACCGCCTCCAGCGCCAGCAGGCCGCCCGGCAGCAGCGGGTAGCATTTCAACGCCATTGCCAGGGTAAAGATGAACTCGACCACCAGCAGCCAACCCGCGACAAACGGGCTGGCGAAGAAGAACACCAAGGGGTTGACCGCCAGGAAAATGAGAATAGTCAGTTTGTACCAGTCGGGAGATTGCCCCAGAAAGTTTTTGAGCAGGGCGCTGCGCAGGGTTGTTTCCATTGTCCTTTATGCATCCTTAAATCAGTCGTAGCACGTACCCTAACAATGCGGCGGGGGCGGGCGCAACCGGAGCTTGTTTTACGGCGGCAAATTTCTGCCGGCCGGTGTTTTTGCGCGTTTTTTGCCACTTTATGCACACTTTCGTTTATTGTTTTTCGCTCACGCTATGTCATGTCAGCACGATCTGGTATGATGAGCTGATTACTTTTACTGATTTTATCGTCGCAACGGAACGTCAAACACATGGTCATAAAGGCGCAGAGTCCTGCCGGTTTCGCGGAAGAGTACATTATTGAGAGTATTTGGAATAATCGCTTCCCCCCTGGCTCTATTTTGCCCGCGGAGCGTGAGCTTTCGGAGTTGATTGGCGTCACGCGCACCACGTTACGTGAAGTGTTGCAACGTCTGGCCCGCGATGGCTGGTTGACCATTCAGCATGGCAAACCGACCAAAGTGAACAATTTCTGGGAAACGTCCGGCCTCAATATCCTTGAGACCGTGGCCCGTCTCGATCACAAGAGCGTCCCGCAGCTGATTGACAACCTGCTGTCGGTGCGCACCAATATCGCGTCGATCTTTATTCGCGCCGCGGTGCGCAATCATCCGGAACAGGCCCAGGAAGTGCTGGCGAAGGCCGCCGAGGTAGAAGATCAGGCGGACGCTTTCAATCTGCTCGATTACGAGATCTTCCGCGGCCTGGCGTTCGCTTCCGGCAACCCGATCTACGGCCTGATTTTCAACGGCCTGAAAGGGCTGTACACCCGCGTGGGCCGTTACTACTTCTCCAACCCGGAAGCGCGCAAGCTGGCGCTGACCTTCTACAGCAAGCTGTCCACGCTGTGCCATGAGAAGCTGTACGACCAGGTGATGGATACCGTGCGCAACTACGGTAAAGACAGCGGGGCGATTTGGCAGAGCATGCAGGGCACCATGCCGAGCGATCTGACTGAAGCGCGTCGCTAATCGCGTATTCATGAAATAAGAAAGGGCGCCATTTGGCGCCCTTTGTCGTTGTGGCGGTTACAGCGGCGTCGGCCGCGGCGGGCAACGATCGAGCAACTCCACGCTGCCATCTTCGTTTTGCTGCTCGAGGATCACGTCGAAGCCCCACAGGCGATGCAGGTGCTTCAACACATCGCGGCGGCTCTTATCCAGCGGTGCGCGTTCCTGCGGGATGTAACGCAACGTCAGCGAGCGGTCGCCGCGCAGGTCCACGTTCCAGATCTGAATGTTCGGCTCATGGTTGCTCAGGTTGTATTGCGCTGACAGCTCCTGGCGGATCGCCCGGTAACCGGCTTCGTTATGGATCGCGGCAATCTCCAGATAGTTGTTGCGATCGTCGTCCAGCACGGTGAACAACCGGAAATCGCGCATCACTTTGGGCGACAGGAACTGGCTGATAAAGCTCTCGTCCTTGAAGTCGCGCATGGCGAAGTGCAAGGTGTCCAGCCAGTCTTTGCCGGCGATGTCCGGGAACCAGTAGCGGTCTTCTTCGGTCGGTGATTGGCAGATGCGCTTGATGTCCTGGAACATGGCGAAGCCCAGCGCATACGGGTTGATGCCGTTATAGTACGGGCTGTTATAGGGCGGCTGATACACCACGTTAGTGTGGCTGTGCAAAAACTCCAGCATAAACCGCTCGGTCACCCGACCCTCGTCGTACAGATGGTTGAGGATGGTGTAGTGCCAGAAAGTGGCCCAGCCCTCGTTCATCACCTGAGTCTGCTTTTGCGGGTAAAAATACTGGCTGACCTTGCGCACGATGCGCAGCACCTCACGCTGCCAGGGTTCCAACAGCGGCGCATTCTTCTCGATGAAATAGAGGATATTTTCCTGCGGCTCGCTCGGATAGCGGCGCGCCTGCTCCGGCGACTCTTCGCGTTCGACGCGCGGCAGGGTCTTCCACAGCGTGTTCACCTGGCTTTGCAGATACTCTTCGCGGCTTTTTTGGCGCGCTTTCTCTTCTACCAGGGAGATTTTCTGCGGGCGTTTGTACCTGTCAACGCCGTAGTTCATCAGCGCGTGGCAGGAGTCCAGCAGCCGCTCCACTTCATCGACGCCGTAGCGCTCTTCGCACTGGCTGATGTAGTGGCGGGCGAACAGCAGATAATCGACGATGGAGCTGGCATCGGTCCAGCTGCGGAACAGATAGTTATTCTTGAAGAACGAGTTGTGGCCATAGCAGGCGTGCGCCATCACCAGCGCCTGCATGGTGATGGTGTTCTCCTCCATCAGGTAGGCGATGCAGGGATTGGAGTTGATGACGATCTCATACGCCAGCCCTTGCTGGCCCTGCTTGTAGCGCTGTTCGGTTTCGATGAATTTCTTACCGAAGGACCAATGGGTATAGTTGATCGGCATGCCGACGCTCGAATAGGCGTCCATCATCTGCTCAGAGGTGATCACCTCGATCTGATGGGGGTAGGTGTCGAGCCGGTAATGCTTGGCGACGCGGTCGATCTGCTCCAAATACACCTGCAGCAGTTCGAACGTCCAGTCCGGTCCATCGCTCAGACGTTTATCATCTTTAACCTTTTCATGTGTTGAAGTAGTCATCAGCGCACCCTCATTATTCACGGGTCTTGCTCAAACGGCAGGCCCTGTAACAAGCATAGTTCAAGTCATAATTAACCGTTGCAAATCAGTGAAATAAAAAGTCTGGTACGGAAAGGAGCGAACGATGGCCAATTCGGCGTCGCGTCCGTCCCGGCTGAAGGCGGCGCAGCACCTCGCTTCTTCTCCGAGTATAGCCCTGCGGCAGGGGGGCGCAACACATTGCTGCTGCGCGATAGGGATTGAAAATTGTTATGTTATATTGTAACTTTTCGTTTTCTCAATAACGGACAAGGAGCATCTTTTGGCGAGGCATTTTGGCAAATTGGCGGTGGCGCTGGCCGCGTTGTTCATCGGCGGGCAAGCGCTTGCCCACGGGCATCATTCACATGGCAAACCGCTGACGGAAGTTGAAAAAAAGGCGGAGGCGGGCGTGTTCGACGATAAAGACGTCAAAGACCGCAACCTGGCGGATTGGGAGGGCGTGTGGCAATCCGTGTACCCTTATCTGCTCAATGGGGAGCTCGATCCGGTGTTCAAGAAGAAGGCGGCGCAGGATAAGAGCAAGACCTTCGCAGAAGTGAAGGCCTATTACCGCAAAGGGTACGCCACCGACGTGGATACCATCGGCATTGAGAACGGCGTCATGGAATTTCACCGCGGCGACCAATCCAGCGCCTGCCGGTATAAGTACGCCGGGCATAAGATCCTGACGTATGTCTCAGGTAAAAAGGGCGTACGTTACCTGTTCGAATGCCAGGATGCCGGCAGCCTGGCGCCGAAATTCGTGCAGTTCAGCGATCACATTATCGGCCCGCGCAAATCGGCGCACTTCCATATCTTTATGGGCAACACATCGCAAGAGGCGTTGCTGAAAGAGATGGACAATTGGCCGACCTATTACCCATTCCAGCTGCAGACCAAAGAAGTCGTGGACGAGATGCTGCACCATTGATGCCGCTCGCTCACGCAGGTATAAGCCCACTCATGTGGGCTTATAGTCAGTCAAACGGCCTGATTTGCAAGTAATCGTCCGTCACTTCCATTTCAAACAACGTTTCATCCGCCAACAAAGTCGCGCGCATTCGCTCCCGGGCTTGCCGGTAGCGCTCATCCAACTGAATATCACCGGCGTTTTCCCATGCGGCGCGGTTTGGCCACTGCGCATAGCCGATAAACTGCCCGCCCACATCCCGATGCAGGCGTGATCCGAGGCTGCCGCGCTGCAGATAGATGCCCTGGGTCAACTCAAGCCAGGCCTGGCGAAAGCTTTGTTCGTGTCCGGGTTTGACTGAGAACTGGTAGATAGCGATAAACATAAGGAACTCCCCAGAAGAACGACAGTGTGAACTTTAGGATCTGCTTTGGGTTTTAACGTTCATATCGTGCTGCAGCATTCAAAATAAATGGGTGCGGCTAAGGCGATCGGCCGTTTTATTCCAGTAGCAAATATAAGGTTAATTTTTGCCGAAATTTTACGCGATTTTTCTGCTGCGGGGAGAGGGAACTCTTTTTGTCTGTTGTGTTGGTATTTTTTGTTTTATTAGTTTTTTATTCTGACTATGTGTTTAGCGGTATTTTTATATTCTGTTAAATCATTGTTGCTTGCCATGCCTTTTTTCTTTGCTGTCACTGATAGCATTGCTATCGATTCAGTGGCGGTTTGACGTCATATTCCGCCTTAAACGGCATCTTATCGCTATTTACGCGCGGCTATTGCAAATGCAGGGCCCATCGACGATAAATTAATTGTGAATATTGTCACGTTTGATGACGAAGTTGTTGGACGGATTTTTTCACTGAGTTAATTTCCTGTAAGCAGAAGATTATGCTTTGTGAAGCCTTGGGCTGGAGTCAGCGATGCGAGTGGTAATTTTAGGTAGTGGAGTGGTGGGCGTAGCCAGTGCTTGGTATTTGGCGAAGGCGGGGCATGAGGTGACGGTGATCGATCGTCAGCCTGGCCCTGCATTGGAAACCAGCGCGGCGAACGCCGGGCAGATTTCACCGGGCTATGCCGCTCCCTGGGCGGCGCCGGGCGTGCCGCTGAAGGCCATCAAGTGGATGTTTCAACGCCATGCGCCGTTGGCGATCCGTCTTGACGGCAGCAGTTTCCAGCTTAACTGGATGTGGCAGATGCTGAAAAACTGCAACACCGAACACTACATGACCAACAAAGGCCGTATGGTGCGCCTGGCGGAATACAGCCGCGACTGCATCAAGGCGCTGCGGCAGGAAACCGGTATCCAGTACGAAGGCCGCCAGGGCGGCACGCTGCAGCTGTTCCGCACCCAGCAACAGTTTGAAAACGCGGCGAAAGACATTGCGGTATTGGAAGATGCCGGGGTGCCTTACAAACTGCTGGAGGCTAGCCAGCTCGCCAGCGTTGAGCCGGCGCTGGCCCAGGTAGCGCACAAGTTGACCGGCGGCCTGCAGCTGCCGAACGACGAGACCGGCGATTGCCAGCTGTTTACGCAACAGCTGGCGAAGATGGCAGAGCAGGCGGGCGTGACCTTCCTGTTCAACCGCAGCGTCGATCGCCTGTTGGTGGAGGGCGACAAGATCGCCGGCGTGCAGTGCGGCGCAGAAGTGTTTAAGGCCGATAGTTACGTGGTGGCGTTCGGTTCGTACTCCACGGCACTGCTGCGCGGCCTGGTGTCGATACCGGTTTACCCGCTGAAGGGGTATTCGCTGACTATCCCTATCACAGACGAAGCGGCGGCGCCGTTCTCAACGGTGCTGGACGAGACATACAAAATCGCCATCACGCGCTTCGACCAGCGTATTCGCGTTGGCGGCATGGCCGAGATCGTCGGTTTCAATACACAGCTGGAGCAAAAACGGCGCGAAACGCTGGAGATGGTGGTGCGCGATCTCTACCCGAACGGGGGCAGAGTGGAAGACGCAACGTTCTGGACCGGTCTGCGCCCGATGACGCCGGACGGCACCCCAATCGTCGGCCGCACTTCGTTGAAGAACCTGTACCTCAATACCGGGCATGGCACGTTGGGCTGGACGATGGCCTGCGGTTCCGGGCAGTTGTTGTCCGATCTGATGTCTGGCATTACGCCAGCGATCCCTTCCGATGATCTGGCGGTGGCGCGTTACAGCGCCGGGTTTCGTCAGCAACACTCGGTGCCGCTGAACGACGTGCATCCCGCACGTTAATCGTCAACTCTGTCATAGACTTAACCGGCCACGCGCAGGCGCGCGTGGCCGCTGTACGCTGCCCCAAGGAGAATCGATGCCCCGTCCCATAACCGCCACGATGCATCTCGGCGCGATTGAAAATAACCTGCAGGTGGTGCGCCGCTTTGCCCCCGGCGCCAAAATCTGGGCGGTGGTCAAGGCCAACGCCTATGGCCACGGCATCAAACACGTTTGGCGCAGCATGGCACAAACCGATGGCTTCGCCATGCTGGATCTGGCCGAAGCGGTACTGTTGCGCGAGTCGGGTTGGCAAGGGCCGATTCTACTGTTGGAAGGTTTCTTCCAGCCGCAGGATCTGGCGTTGCTCGATCGCTATCGCCTGACGACGGCGGTGCACAGCGACTGGCAGCTGGCGGCGATCGCCGACGCCACGCTGAGCGTACCGCTCAATGTTTATCTGAAAGTGAACAGCGGCATGAATCGGTTGGGGTTTGCACCCGAACGGCTACGCGAGGTGTGGCAAAGGGCGCAGGCGGTTGCCAATATCGGCGAGCTTACGCTGATGAGCCATTTCGCCACCGCCGACGGCCCGGAAGGCGTGACCCAGCAGATGGCCACCATCGAGGCGGCGGCTACCGACATACCGCTGCCGCGCTGCCTGGCCAACTCGGCAGCCACGCTGTGGCATCCTTCAACCCACGAGAGCTGGATTCGCCCAGGGATCGTTCTGTATGGCGCTTCGCCGAGCGGTTGCTGGGATGATGTTGCGGCGACGGGGTTGCAGCCGGCCATGACGCTGAGCAGCGAGATCATCGGCATTCAGCAGCTGAAATCTGGCGATCGCGTGGGTTACGGTGGCCGTTACAGCGCCGCAGGCGCGCAGCGTATCGGCGTGGTGGCCTGCGGTTACGCCGACGGCTATCCGCGTCATGCGCCTACCGGTACGCCGGTATGGGTGGATGGCGTGCTGACGCGCACGTTGGGAACGGTATCGATGGATATGCTGGCGGTGGACCTGACGCCCTGTCCGCAAGTCGAACTGGGCGCCGAGGTGGAGCTGTGGGGGAAACGCCTGCCGGTGGACGAGGTGGCCGCGGCGGCAGGGACGTTAGGCTATGAGCTGTTGTCGGCGTTAGCGGCGCGGGTGCCGGTCGTCACCGAAGCCTGAGCCGCCGCTCAGGCAACTTTTCTAATCTGCCCCTTAATCTGCTTGCTGAGTCGCCGCGCATGCAGCGCCAGCAGGCAGCCCGCCAGCATCACCAACGCCAGCGACAGCTTAGGTTGCAGCGGCAACGCCATCGCCACCAGACCCAGCGCGGCGCCGCCCGCCATCTGCACGAAACCAACCAGGGCTGACGCGACGCCGGCCTCATTGGAATACGGCTCCAGCGCGTAGCTGGTGGCCGGGCCCATCACGAACGCTAACCCAGCGCAGGCGCTGGCAACCGGCAGCATATACGCCAGCCAGTGCGCTTGCGCCGTCGCGGGCAGCAGCATGACGCCCAGCAGCAGGCCCAGACAGCCCAGCCCCATCAAAATACCGCCGGTCGCCAGACAAACCGGGCGGCCGACCTTGTGAATAATGCGGTTGGCGAAGAAACTGACCAGCATGATCCAGAAACCGTTGGCGCCGAACACCAAAGAGAATTGCAGCGGGGTCAGGCCGGCGGTGCCCATCAGCACATTCGGTGCCAGAGAAACGTAAGTCAGCGCCATGCCCATCGCTCCGGAGTTCACCACCGCAAAGGAGAGGAAGCGCCGTTCGCTGAGGATGCGCGCGTATTGGCGCACCGGCAGCCCTTTGACTGGCACGGTATCAGCGGGGCGGGTTTCCGGCAGGCGCAGCGCGATGAGCACCAACACCAGCAGCGCATAGCCAACCAGGAACCAGAAAGGCGCGCGCCAGCCGAAGGCTTCGGCGAGCAGGCCACCGAGCAGCGGCGCCAGCGCTGGGATGATGTTCAGCGTGCCGTTGAGAAAACCGAAAGCGCGGGCGGCATCGTCGCCATTCAGGCGATCGCGCACGCCGCTGAAGGCGACGACGGCGGTGCAGCAAACCGCTACCCCTTGCAGCAGACGCGAAGCGATGAATACCGTCGGACTGGTGGCCAGCGCAGCCATCGCGGCACCGATCATATAGAGGATAATGCCGGCCAGCGCCACCGGCTTGCGGCCATAGTTATCCACCAGTGGGCCGGCAATGATCTGGCCGAGGCCGAGCACCAGGATAAACAGTGAAATGGTGGATTGGATTAGCGCTTCACTGCTGCCCAGGCCGACGGCAATGGCGGGAATGGTCGGCAGGTAAAGATCGATGCCTAATGGGCCGAGCAGCACCAGGCTGAGAAGCATAAACAGAAACTTTTGCATAACAGGAAAGGCACGTCCGAGTGACAAAGAGGGCTAGAGTAGAGATTTTGGCGATGAATGAAAAGGGGCAAAGCGGGTCAGCGCTGCGCCCCCGGGCGGTAATAGAGCGCCGAGACGGTATCGGCCACATAGCGGGCCTGGTGGCGAGCGTCATCCAACGCACGATGCGGCATGCCTTCGAACGGGCGAGTCTTTTTCGGGTTAAAGCCGTGCAGTTCCGCCAGCGTGATCACCGTGCGCACGTCTTGTGTATCCCAGAATTTCCACGGGCAGGGCATTTCCAGCTGCTGGAAGGCGTGCTCGAGGATCGCGCAGTCGAACTCTTTACCGTTGCCCCAGACTTTCACCGTATCCGTGCTGTTCATATGGATAAAGCGGCTGAGGCTGCTCAGTACGCGCTTCAGGCTCTCTGTGCCGCCGAAGGCTTGCTTGCGCGCTTCATCGGACTGTTTTGCCCACCAGGCGACCGTATCCAGGCTGATGGTACGGCCCGGTTGGTCTTTCTGGCTGCTGACGGCGGTTTCGAATTCGGCACCCAGCTCCCCGGTTCGGGGATCGAAAAACACCGCTGCCACCACCAGAATGACGGCGCTGGGTTTTATATCCAGGGTTTCAATATCTAACATCAGATGGTGCATCGGCGTTTCCGGTGGGGGCGTGGTGGCTTAATGTTACTACAGAACGTGCGCCAATGCGGCCGGTGCGCACATGAAATCCTTTTAAAGCACCGCGTTCAGGTTATGATGCTCGGGATACTCTTGTCAGGTTGGTTGCTATCGGTGAGAACGCTTATCTTTATTCTGTGCATGGTTGGCTACTTGCTGTTGCTGGGCTACCTTAGCGTGTTTGTCACGGACAAGATCTGTGAGAAGGCGGGCAACTACACCAAAATATGTCGCATCGTAGACATTTCCGAACCCCATATCCCCAAATAACGCCATTCTTACCCCAGATAGTCAGTGGTAATCAACGGGGTCAGGATGGCCGCCAGCGCCGTGAGAGCACCCCATTGCCGCCAACCCAGCCGTGCCAGCCAGTCATGCTGCTGCGGGGGCGTTGCCAGTTGCCCGACGGCCACGGCGCCGGTAAGCAGCAGCGTCAGAATCAGTAGAACCAGGCCGCGGCTCACTAACGTGAACTCGACATGCAGCACATTGGCGTAATACAGGCGCATCAGAATAAAGTAGCTCAGCAAAATCCAGGCGAAAACGACATTTTTCTTGAGCACCTGTTGCAGCATCAACGCGAGGAACAGGCTGTGAAACAGCGACAGCAGCGGGGCTTCGATCGGATACCGAACGCAGACGTTGTAGACCGCCATGTAAATGTTGAAAACCAGCAGGATATAGATCACGTAAATATACCAGCCGTAGATCACTTTGAGCTTTTTCGGGCTCGGCGGCAGGGCGAGTGCGTCCGGTTTCATTAATGCCTCCTGATGATGCCCGGCAAACGCTGCGGTTGAAGACGGCGCGGCGGCATCGTAATTTAAAATTCACAGGGTATATATCACCCGCGCGCTAAATGACGATTAAACACAGGATCGGCTTTATTTCCGCGCTGGCCTGGAACTCTTTTTCTCTCGCGGGGTCGGTTGGCGTGCGACTATTTGGCGGTTTCTGCACCATGGTGAAAGACGTAATATATTGATATGAAAGATTATAAAAACACTTCGGGCACTAAGATTCTGCTGCTGTTCAGCCTTGCGTTTTACTCGCTGTTGCCGCCGCTGTTGACGGCGGCCGTGTTCAACCGTTTCAATCTTAACCCCTTCGCGATCGTCAAATTTTTGCACTTTAACCCGTTTTTGGCCGACCGGGGCATACCCGGTTATCAAACTTTCTTCTACTTGCTGATGCTCTGGTTGGGGATGAATATTTTGCTGTGGGTGCTGGTGTGGGGGACGGGGCGGTTGTATCGGTGCTGGCGAGCGCCGCGCGGCTGATATTTTTCCAAAGGGGAAACGTTGCGCAGGGAAATGACTTTACAATCAATAATGAGACGTATTATCATCTTTTCGCCGGTGAGGGGAAAGGGTTGTCTCCTTCTGTGCCCCCCGAGCCGGCACGACATTGCTCACATTGCTTCCAGTTTTCATGCCAGCCTTGCGCTGGCGTTTTTTTTATCCCACGCCAAAAATCCGCGTCGCCGCGGCCTTTCCTTTTTCATTAGCATGGCTGTTTAAAAAACCAAGCCCGCCGCGAGGTCTGTTGGGGGATTAGAACAGTGAAAACAGCAACACGACCGGCAGGCTCAACGGCCAGGTTAACCCGATGGTCAATGCGCTGATGCAGCGTATTTTGACGGTGTCCCGGCTAACCAGGTAGGTGAAAATCATAGAAACTAACAGACCAATAAAATAACAGTATTGCGTTGCAACCCACAGCGACGACATGAAACCCGATCCCAGTTGTATTTTTACGCGCGAATTCTAGGAGCTTGGCGGGTGATAATCAATGACCAAAGGCCGTTTATTCATACCTTTATCCATAAGAATGCATAATTTATTTCTATAAAGAACGTAGGGTTATTAACGGCTTTCCGGTTATTACAAAAAGAAATCAACAACATAGTTACCGGTAACATTTTGCGTCTGACAAGCCCTCTGTTTGGGGGGGTGCACTAGGTCAGAAAAAAGTCGACGAGGGACGCAGAAAGGGGATAGGACTGTTATCCGTAAATATTATTGATGTATCTGTGGGCGGAAAGGTTAAGGCGGGATAGCGTCAGGTTTCGCTTTCGTGGGCACTTTGAGGGCCGGTTTTAGCGCATCGTCCCGATGCGCTGCTTGCCAGCCAGGGAGGGGGATTTATTGCCGCCGCAGGTTTAATGAATGTTAAGACCGTAGACGAACAGCCACGAAAACAGCAGCGCCAGCAGGCATGCCATAAAAACGATGGAGATCATTTCCTTCACAACTTCATTCCTTTTCCCGGTGAGCTAAATTTACTTCTCTTTGTTTTTGCGCGAAATTTTAGATCGGTATGGGTAAAAATCCTAGTTTTAATCCCGTTTTTTGCTTTGCAAGCTGCGTGGATAGGCCATGGCGATGCCAGGAAATCGCGTGCGTTAACCCGTCGTAGCTATTGCCGAACGCCGCGAGCCTGACTATAAAAAAATGAGGACTGCGTGACGTCGCCGGTAGCAAGGCGTGCCCCTCAAGGGTTGCAGTTCATCTGTCTATAGCGCTTCCCTAAGATGAAGGAGTCGGCAATGAGCACAAAACCCACTATCGTGCTGGTACACGGATTCTGGGGCGGCGCCGCGCACTGGAGTAAGGTCATCCTCGAGTTGTCGCGCAGGGGATATTCGGCGATCCATGCGGTGGAAATGCCGCTGACCTCGTTGGCTGAGGATGCGGAACGCACGCGCAAGATGGTCGCGCAGCAAGCGGGGCCGGTATTGTTGGTGGGGCACTCTTACGGTGGTGCCGTGATCACGGCAATGGGCAACCTGCCTAACGTGGTCGGCCTGGTCTACATCGCCGCCTTTGCGCCGGACGCCGGAGAAAGCCCCGACGGTATTACGCAAGCGCATCCTCCTGCGGCGGTGGCGAATCTGGCCCCGGACAGCGACGGCTATCTGTGGATCAAAGCCGACAAGTTTCACGAGAGCTTTTGCCAGGATCTGACCGCCGACGAGGCGCTGGTGATGGCGGTGGCGCAGAAGGCTCCGCTGGCCGATACCTTCGGTAACACCATCGGCGAACCTGCCTGGAAACATAAACCATCATGGTATCAACTCTCCAGCGACGATCGCATGATAGCGCCGGAGAATCAGCGGCACATGGCGCAGCGGCTGCGGGCTAAGAAAGTTATGGTGCTGGATGCCAGTCATGCTTCGCTGGTTTCCCATGCCGCAGAGGTGGCGGGATTGATTGACGAAGCGGCCGGTTATGAATAAAGCCAGGGCAGAAAGGTAATCAAGGTGACAGCCTGCAACAGAGCATGCCTTCGCTGTCTATTACGCCGGGCTAAAGAGCCGGCGTAATAGGCGCTTATTAAGGATAAGGGTTGATATCGCTATCAAGGGTAATGATGAACATCATCATTAACACCACGAGGGTGGCAATAATGGCGTAGATTTCCGCCTTGCGCATATTGCCTCAGCGTCCGTTAACGCCAATCATTTCGATCGCCGCACGATGCAGCCGCTGAAAATAATCATCGGGCTGTTTTTCTACTTCCTGGATAAGGCTGGCGAGCAGATTCTGTTTGGTTATCTGCTTGTTGGCGGTTAACACCAACAGCACATTTTTGCCGAGCAGGCAGCATATTTGCTTATGGTATTCCTCAACATCGTGCTTACTGAGGCCATAGAGGGTGTAGTCGATCATGATGTGTAACCTGCTGACCGGTAAACGCCCGCTGTAGCGGGCTGAGAAGCCATAGAAAAATAAAGTGAGGCAAATTTCGCTTAGGAAAGGCCTTAAGCGATGAGTTAACGATAACTGAATGGGAATATTCCTATCAAGGCGCGTGAGCGTAGACGTGAATGTTTAGGAATAACCTCAGAAGAACGAATAATAGATAGGGGCGTTCTGGGTAGCGCGACTTATTATTGATGCTGGCGGTGTTCAAAAATTAAACATAGATGGGTAAATATATAATGGCGAAAAAGAAACAGCCGGAAAACGACGTTTTCCGGCTAGGGTGATGCTCACGCAACGTTATTCACACGGTCTGCTTGCGAAACAGTTCGCGGAATACCGGATAGATGTCGTCCGGTTCGCGGATATGTTGCATGGCGAAGTTGTCGAATTTCGCCTGCAGATCCTCATATTCGCGCCACAGCGTTTGATGAGCGCGGCGAGTGATTTCTATGTAGCTATAGTAACGCACCATCGGCAGGATTTTCTTCGCCAACAGCTCATGGCACAGCGGTGAATCGTCCGCCCAGTTGTCACCGTCCGACGCTTGCGCGGCGTAGATATTCCATTGCGCCGGGTCGTAACGTTCTTCGACCACGTCGTTCATCAGCTTCAACGCACTGGAGACGATGGTGCCGCCGGTTTCCTGCGAATAGAAGAACTCCTGTTCGTCCACCTCTTTTGCCTGGGTGTGATGGCGGATATAGACCACCTCGACGTTTTTGTAGGTTCGGCTCAGGAACAGATAAAGCAGAATGTAAAAACGTTTGGCCATATCTTTGGTGGCTTGATCCATCGAACCGGATACGTCCATCAGGCAGAACATCACCGCCTGGCTGGAAGGTTCCGGCCGGCGCTCATAATTTTTGTAGCGCAGGTCGAAGGTGTCGATAAACGGCACGCTTTCGATTTTCTTGCGCAATTCGGCAATCTCTTTGCGTAACCGCTCCTCTTCCAGCAATTGCACCGGTTCGGTGTTTTCCAGCTGGTTCAGCTCGTCTTCCAGTTCGTGCAACGCGCGTCTTTTACCGGCAGTCATGGCGGTACGTCGCGCCAGCGAGTTTTGCAGCGATCGCACGACGCTGATATTGGCCGGCACGCCGTTGGCGGTATAGCCGGCGCGGTGGGTTTTGAACTCGGTCAGCTGCTTATACTGGTTCTTTTTCAGATTGGGCAGGGCGAGATCTTCGAACAAAAGATCGAGATACTCGTCTTTGGAGATCTGGAAAACGAACTCATCCTGACCTTCACCATCCTGGCTGGCGTTGCCCTGGCCGCCGCCACCGCCTGATCCGCCCTGAGGCCGCTCAACGCGATCGTTCTGCACGAAGTGGTCGTTGCCCGGATGAACGCGATGGCGCGTACCGCCGCGCCCCTGATGAAACATCGGTTCGTTGATGTCGTCAGTGGGGATGGAGACGGACTCCCCGCTGTCTACGTCGGTGACCGAACGCTTGTTGATGGCTTCGGCAATCGACTGTTTGATTTGCGACTTGTAACGACGCAAGAAGCGCTGGCGGTTCACCATGCTCTTGTTTTTGCCGTTTAGCCGTCGGTCAATGAAATAGGCCATACTTCCCCCAAACGACGTTGCCAACTCTTCATGTCCCGGCCGCTGTAGCGCAATGTGCAGCCCCTCCGTGGGCTGCGCTGCAACGTCCATGACTGTGGACATGGCCCTGATAATGCCGCTACCTGAGGCGTTATGAGGATTTTCTGACCCGCAGATACCATTCACACAGCAGGCGCACCTGCTTACGGGTATAGCCTTTCTCCATCATACGGTCGACGAAGTCGTCGTGTTTTTTCTGCTCGTCCGTCGAGGTTTTGGCGTTGAACGAAATCACCGGCAACAGCTCTTCGGTATTGGAGAACATTTTCTTCTCGATCACGGTGCGCAGCTTCTCGTAGCTGGTCCAGTTCGGGTTACGGCCGTTGTTATTGGCGCGGGCACGCAGCACGAAGTTCACGATTTCGTTGCGGAAATCTTTCGGATTGCTGATCCCGGCCGGCTTTTCAATTTTCTCCAGTTCGGCGTTCAGGGACTCGCGGTCGAACAGCTGACCGGTGTCGGGATCGCGATACTCCTGATCCTGGATCCAGAAGTCCGCGTAGGTCACGTAGCGATCGAAAATGTTCTGTCCGTATTCCGAGTAGGATTCCAGATAGGCGGTCTGGATCTCTTTGCCGATAAACTCGGCGTATTTCGGGATCAGGTAGCCTTTCAGGTGCTCCAGGTATTTCTCGGCCAAATCCTGCGGGAACTGTTCGCGTTCGATCTGCTGCTCCAGCACATAGAACAGGTGCACCGGGTTAGCCGCCACCTCGGCGTGATCGAAGTTAAACACCCGCGACAGGATTTTAAAGGCGAAACGGGTAGAGAGACCGTTCATGCCTTCATCAACCCCGGCGTAATCGCGGTACTCCTGATAGGACTTGGCTTTCGGATCGGTATCCTTGAGGCTTTCGCCGTCATACACGCGCATTTTCGAATAAATGCTCGAGTTTTCCGGCTCTTTCAGCCGCGACAGCACGCTAAACCGCGCCAGCGTCTCCAGGGTGCCCGGCGCGCAAGGCGCGTGGGTCAGCTCGCTGTGATCCAGCAGCTTGTCGTAAATCTTGATCTCTTCCGACACGCGCAGGCAGTAAGGCACCTTGACGATATATACGCGATCGAGGAACGCTTCGTTATTCTTGTTGTTGCGGAAGGTCACCCACTCGGACTCGTTGGAGTGCGCCAGAATAATGCCGTTGAACGGCAGGGCGGAGATGCCTTCGGTGCCGTTGTAGTTGCCTTCCTGGGTCGCCGTCAGCAGCGGATGCAGCACCTTGATCGGCGCTTTGAACATCTCGACGAATTCCATTATCCCCTGGTTGGCGCGGCACAGTGCGCCGGAGTAGCCGTAGGCGTCCGGATCGTTCTGCGCGTGATTCTCCAGTTTACGGATATCCACTTTACCGACCAGCGCCGAGATATCCTGGTTATTCTCATCGCCCGGTTCGGTTTTGGCGATGGCGATCTGTTCCAGAATGGAAGGGCGCACTTTCACGACTTTAAACTTGGTGATGTCGCCGCCGAACTCATGCAGGCGCTTGGCCGCCCACGGCGACATGATGGTGCCGAGATAGCGACTCGGGATATTGAACTCTTTCTCCAGGATCGAGGCATCTTCCTGCGGATTGAACAGGCACAGCGGATGATCGTTGACCGGGCTACGTTCGCCGTTGGCGCTGAGGGTGTAGATGGGCACGCGCTGCATCAGCGCCTTCAGGCGTTCCGCCAGCGAGGATTTACCGCCGCCCACCGGGCCGAGCAGGTACAGGATCTGTTTCTTCTCTTCCAGGCCCTGGGCGGCGTGTTTCAGGTAAGAGACGATCTGTTCGATGGCCTCTTCCATGCCGTAGAATTCTTCGAAGGCCGGATAGCGTGCGATCACGCGGTTGGAGAACAGGCGCGACAGGCGTGATTCTAGCGCAGTGTCGACCATCACAGGTTCACCGATAGCCATCAGCAGACGTTCGGCCGCGTTGGCATAGGCACTGCGATCTTGCCGGCAAATGGTAAGAAATTCCTGCAGTGTGAACTCTTCGTCCTTGGCAGCTTCGTAGCGCTGGCGATAGTGGTCAAATATGTTCATGATGCCCGTCCTTTCGTTATTAGCACAGGTTAAAGAGAGCGTGTGATAGTGTTCTGGCTCCCGAAAGATGAGAATACGCCTGAGTACAGCAACCCGTATGCCAACTTGGTGCGCTTATTATCGCGAGTTGCGCTGTATGCCACTGGGCCCAGGATAAATTCACCTTCTGATTTAAGCTTAGTTTGCTTGCCGGAAAATTTCCTGCCGCAGAAAAAGCTTTTTTTAAGTCATATCAATGACTCAGTTATTACGGTGGGAGCCAAATGCCTTGTCTGGCGCGGCCTGCGGGATGAAACGTCATCGTTCCGCCATGATTAATTCATAATTCCGCTATAAGTTATTCGATCTTGGTCGTTTTCTATTGTAAAGATTAGGCACGTAACTAAATTTTCACATAAACTATTGCGGCTATTAACCCTGTAATTTATGGAAAAAGAACCAGTGAAGATTTCAAAACTCAAAACGCTAGCAATTATCGCTTCCGCAATGGTTTGTGCGCAAAGTGCTCAGGCGGGAACCTGGTCACTCGGCGCTGCCGCGCTGGTTAGCCCGGACGCGTATCGCGGTTATCAGGACCGCGTTTATCCGGTGCCCGTCATCAACTATGAAGGTGACGATTTCTACTTCCGTACTCTGACCGCAGGTTACTACCTTTGGAAAGATCAAGAAAATCAGCTGAGCATCATGGGTTACTACACGCCATGGGGCTACCGTCCTGGCGACAGCGACGACGATCGCATGAAGCGTCTCGACAAACGCCGCGGCACGCTGATGGCCGGCCTGGCCTATTCGCACAACGCAGAGTGGGGCACCCTCCGCACCACCTTCACCGGCGACACGCTGAACAACAGCAATGGTCTGGTGGGCGATGTGGCTTACCTGTACAAGTTTGATCTGGACGCGCTGACGCTGGTCCCAGGCGTGGGCGTAATGTGGAACAGCAAAAACCAGAACAAATATTACTATGGCGTCAGCGCCAATGAATCTCGCCGCAGCGGCCTGGACAGCTACACTCCAGGCGATAGCTGGGCGCCGTATCTCGAACTGAGCGCCAATTACCAGATCAACAAAAGCTGGAACGCCTTCTTCGTCGGTCGCTATGTGAAGTTGTCTGATGAAGTGAAAGACAGCCCGATGGTGGATAAATCCTACACCGGTTTGTTGATGACGGGTGTGAGCTACACCTTCTAATCACGCATTGCACGAACATCGTGCATGGTGGGCATCAAAAAGGGGCGCTAGCGCCCCTTTTGCACATCTGTGGTGCGCTGCCGCGCACGATTTTTCAAGCCTGCTTACGGCTGCGGAAGGTAACGCCCAAACGAGCAGGTTGTTCACCGGCGGCGACCAGCGGTTTGCTGACGCGCCCAGTCTCAACGCAGACCATGGTTTTGTAGCCGTCGTTCGGCATATCCCCCATGCTGCATGAGAGTTCTACGCCCGGGTTCCAGGCGATAACGTCACTCATATGATGGTGGTGAACCTCGATGGTGCGCGTGAGCGCCGGATCGCGGATCAGGCTGAAGGCCTCGGGGCAGGTGTAGACGCGATCGGTTTGGCCGATGAAGGTCACTTCGCCTGTCTGGCGCGCCTCTGCGCCACCCGCTACCTTGTCGATATAAGGCTCGCCCAGGCCCGCCACGCTAACCCGGTCGATGTCGCCCACCTGGAAGTAGCTGTGCAGCGCCGCCGTGGCCTGATAGTCACCGTGCGATTCCAGTTCGATCTCGCACTCTTCACCCAGCTTGAAACGGGCAATCAATGTGAAGGCGTGTGGCCACAGTTTGCGGGTCTGCTCATTGTCTTTCAGCGTGAAGGTCAGGATGACGCCGTTGTCATCTTCATCGTGCGCCGTCAGGCTCCAGGGCTGGTTGCGGGCAAAACCGTGAGAAGGTTGCGCTACCGGGCCAAACCACGGCCAGCAAATTGGCACGCCGCCGCGGATGGCCTTGCCTTTGGCGAATGGGGTGTTATTGCTGAGCCAAATCACCGGCTGCTCACCGCTGGGCTGCCAGGCCAGCAAATGGGCGCCTTGCAGCGCGACGGCCGCACGGACTTTAGGGTGCGAGACCACAACCACGCCCAGCTCATCGAGTTGACGCTGGCTGATGTAAGGCGAAATCTGTTCGGAAACGGGCAGGGCGAAAATTTTCTCGTTCATTTCATGACCTATTGTTTGCCGGAGATACAAATAAAAAAGGGCGACAAAAATGTCGCCCTCATTATCAGCTTAACATCATGCCATTACTTGGAGATGTGAGCGATCAGGTCCAGAACCTTGTTGGAATAACCGGTTTCGTTGTCGTACCAGGAAACCAGTTTCACGAAGTTGTCGTTCAGTGCGATGCCGGCTTTGGCATCGAACACGGAAGTCAGCACTTCGCCGTTGAAATCGGTGGAAACCACGTCGTCTTCAACGTAGCCCAGAACGCCTTTCATAGAACCTTCAGCGGCGTCTTTGATGGCTTTCTTGATTTCTTCGTAGGTAGCCGCTTTTTCCAGACGCACGGTCAGGTCAACAACGGATACGTTAGGAGTCGGTACGCGGAACGCCATACCGGTCAGTTTGCCTTTCAGCTCTGGCAGAACCACGCCAACCGCTTTCGCTGCGCCAGTAGAAGAAGGGATGATGTTCTGGGATGCGCCGCGGCCGCCGCGCCAGTCTTTGTGAGACGGGCCATCAACGGTTTTCTGAGTTGCGGTGGTCGCGTGAACGGTGGTCATCAGGCCTTCAACGATACCGAAGTTGTCGTTGATGACTTTAGCCAGTGGTGCCAGGCAGTTGGTGGTGCAAGAGGCGTTGGAAACGATGTCCTGGCCGGCATATTTGTCAAAGTTAGCGCCGCGAACGAACATTGGGGTCGCATCTTTGGATGGGCCAGTCAGAACCACTTTTTTAGCGCCAGCGGTGATGTGTTTACGCGCGGTTTCGTCGGTCAGGAAGATACCGGTCGCTTCAGCAACCACGTCAACACCCACTTCGTTCCACTTCAGGTTAGCCGGGTCTTTCTCTGCGGTAACACGGATGGTTTTGCCGTTAACAACCAGGTGGCCGTCTTTAACTTCTACAGTACCGTTGAAACGGCCGTGAGTAGAGTCATACTTCAGCATGTAGGCCATGTACTCTGCGTCCAACAGGTCGTTGATTGCAACGATCTCGATGTCAGAACGCTCTTGAGCAGCACGGAAAACAATGCGACCGATACGGCCAAAACCGTTGATACCTACTTTGATAGTCATATATTCCACCAGCTATTTGTTAGTGAATAAAAGGTTGGTTGTAAAATTACAAAAACCTTACCCAGCGTCAAGCGGAATCGTGTCAATTCTTGCGGCAAGTCAAACCGGAAGGGTGGTTTTGCACGCTTATTGCACAGTCCATTTGCGCTCGGCCTCATCCGTTATATGGGGACAAGCCGCCAAGTATAAAGTCAGCATACGCAAGATGTGTGATCGCTATCACATATCATCGTGACGTGGCCTTTATGGGCTACAGTTTAGGCCAAAAACCCCTGCAGCGGTGTTAATTTTTTGTTATTATTAATCATTGTTTTCGTTGACATTATCCACATTCAGAGATAAGCACAAATGGCTAAAGAGACAACCCCCGGTCATCCGGTCACGGAACTGAATGAAATCCAACGTTATGTGACGCAACAGCGCGGCACCGAAGCGCCGTTCAGCGGCAAATTGCTGCACAACAAGCGCGAGGGCGTGTACCATTGCCTGTGCTGTAACCAGCCGCTGTTCTATTCCGAAACCAAATACGACTCCGGCTGCGGCTGGCCGAGCTTTTATGAGCCGGTTTCCGCCGATGCAATCCGTTATCTTGATGATAATTCACATAATATGCACCGTGTTGAAATCCGCTGCGGCCATTGCGATGCGCACCTGGGGCACGTTTTCCCCGATGGCCCGCAGCCAACCGGCGACCGCTATTGCGTCAACTCCGCCTCGCTGAGTTTCACCGATGGCGAAAATGGCGACCAAACGGCCGGCTAAGTGGTAATTTAACCAACAAAATCGATTCAGCTAATTATTCATCCGTAAGCGAGAAGGGCTCTGATGGACGTGAAAGATCTGATTGCGGCGATGACGCCCGAGATATACCAGCGCCTGGTACAGGCGGTTGAGCTGGGCAAATGGCCGGACGGCGTAGCGCTGACGCCGGAGCAAAAAGAAAACAGCCTGCAGGCGGTGATGCTGTGGCAGTCGATGAACAACGTCGATCCGCAGCACATGAGCATCGGCACCGACGGGCAGATCGTGATGAAGAGCAAGCAAGAGCTGAAGCAGCAGTTCGTTGCCGAGCCGCTGGCCAAACTCAAACCGCAGTAAGGCTGTCCTAAAGCGGGGCGATGGCACCATCGCCCCGTCGGTTCACCGTTTTTCACCCTTGATTCCCAGCGATTCCGCCAGCTGCTGCGCCAGCCGGTTGTTATCGTCCGCGCCGTACTCCCAGAACATCGCCCCTCCCAATCCCTGGCTTTTGATGTACTCGGCCTTGATGGCCACCGAACGCGGGTTCTCGTAGGAGATAGCGAACAGCGGTTTGCCTGCGGCGGATTGCAGCGTCAGGTAAGGTACCTTGGCGTCGTCATCCCAGTGCTCGCGAAAACGATGCTGCGGATCGTTGAGCAATTTGCTGACGATATCGTGGTATTTGAAGTAGGTGTCTTTGCCGAGATCCAGCCCCAGCGCGTTGAACAGGGCGGTTTCGCGCGTGCTGAAGTATGGCTGCGTCACCGGATGTTTGGCGGCGTCCGGCTTGTCCCAGTCAATGCCCGCCTCGGTCGCACGCTTCGGTACCCGGCCGTAGAAACCGATGCCCAGGTTCATCTGTGCCGGTTTCAGTCCGGCAGCCAGATAATTCTTTACCACGAAATCGGCGCTGTAACGGTCGGCGGCCGCCACGGTTGGCCAATGCTTTGAGTCGTACAGGTTGGCATTGAAGTACTGCGTGCCGTAAGCCATGTCGTAGGTCATCAGATTGATGTAGTCGAGGTAAGGGGCAATGCCTTTTACATCGACCCATTCCTGCGGGCTTTTGACGTTGGCCCCGACGGCGATGGTTAACAACTTACCTTTACCCAGCGCCTGGTGAAGCTCTTTCAGCAGCAGGGTGAAGTTGTCGCGGTCTGCCGGTTGGCTTTCCACCAGTCCCCATGCGCCGTTCACCGGGTATTCCCAGTCCAGATCGATACCATCCAGCTGATACTGGGCGATCACCTGCAGCGCGGAGCGGATGAATATCGCCCGATTTTCCGCAGTCGCCGCGGCGGCGGAGAAACCCCGTGCGCCCCAGCCGCCGACCGACAGCAGCACTTTCAGCTCGGGGTTCTGTTTGCGCAGCGTCGGTAGCCGTTGCAGATCGGCCATTACCTTCGGCGACAGGTAGATCTGGTGGCGGCGAGCGGGGTCTTTCAACGCCGCATTGGTTTCGTCTTTCTCGCCGTTGTAGATCAGGCCGAACGAATAGTTGAGGTGGGTGATTTGCGTGACGTCCAGCTTGTCGATGTCGCCACCGGGGCCGGCGGTGACGTCGCCGCCGCCGTTGAAGTAGCCGACGGAGAGATAAGCCGCCTGAGCCGTGCCGGCGCCGGCCATAGCCAACTGCACCGCCGCCAGTAAAGGCAGCAGTTTTCGGGTTATTTTCATGTCTTTCTCCTTGGGCCGGCAAGGCCGACCGTACCGCCAGAGGCGGTCACAATAAAGCCGGGCTCAGCGGGCCCCGGATGCGTATAACCGATTGACGCCAAAAGCGTCGCAGCCATAACAGCAAAAGCGCCTGCCGGTCACAAGCCGTTGGGGAAGAAGAAGGGCGGTATTGTGAGCGGCGTCGATATTTTCGCCGCCGCGCAGAGAGGGCGCCGGTGGCGCCCCGGAGGATTTAGTTGGCGAGGAATTGTGACAGGGTAACCAGTTGTGCACCGGCGCGCGCCATGTCCTGCAGCGCCCGTTCGCTGTCGTCCGGCTGCAGATTCACGCCGCGGCAGCCGTCGACGATCACCTGCGTTGGATAGCCGGCAGCCAGCGCATCCAGCACGCTGAATTTGACGCAGTAGTCGGTCGCCAGGCCCATGATTGCCAGCCGCTGGACGCCCTGCGATTGCAACCAGCCGTGCAGTTCGGTCTGCGCACGGTGGCCGTTATCGAAGAACGCGCTGTAGCTGTCGATATCCGTCTCCTGGCCTTTGCGAAAGACGGCATTGATGTGTTGCCGTTGCAGCTGGGGGTGAAAATCGGCGCCGTGGCTCCCTTGCACGCAGTGCACCGGCCACCACACCTGCGGCAGGCCCTCCAGCTCGCCGAGGGTGCCGACCTGCGCATGGGAATTAACCGCAAAGCTGCGGTGATTGGCGGGGTGCCAGTCCTGGCTGGCCACGACCGGCTCGCCACGCGCCAGACAGGCGGCGATCGCCTGATTGGCAACTGGGATGACGGCGTCGCCCGCCGTGACCGCCAGCGCGCCGCCGGGGCAGAAATCGTTTTGCAGATCGATCAACAACAGGGCCGTTTTCATCGCCGCTCCAAAGATCAGTAGGTTAACCGTTGATGCTCAGTTCGCCGCGCAGGTCTTGCTGCATCAGGGCGCGGATTTGTTCCGGCGTCAGCGGCTGGCTCAGCAGGTAGTGCAGCTTGGTCAAGGCGGCTTCCACCGTCATGTCGAAACCGCTGATCACCCCGGCGTGCGCCAGCGCGTTACCGGTGGCGTAGCCTTCCATATTGACGCGCCCGGAGATGCACTGCGTCAGGTTGACCACCACGATGCCGCGTTCGGAGGCCGCACGCAACTCGTCGATCAGCTCGGCCTTTTGCGGCGCGTTACCGACGCCGTAGGAGCGCAGGATCAGCGCCTTGACCGGTTGCAACAGGAAGTTGCGCACCACCGCGCCGGAAATGCCCGGATAGATGGTGACCACGCCGATCGGCTGCGGCGTGATGTCGTGCACCCGCAGCGCGCCGTTGCAAGCCGGGCTGTCGATGCCGTGCTGGCGACGAATGTGAATGCCGGCTTCCAGCAGCGGCGGCAGATTCGGGGAGGCGAAGGCGTCAAAGCCGTCGGCGTGCGCTTTGGTGGTGCGGTTGCCGCGGAACAGCTTGTTGTTGAAGAACAGGCTGACTTCGTTCACCGGATGGTTAGCCGCCAGATACAGCGCGTTGAGCAGGTTGGTCTGGCCATCGGAGCGCAGCTCCGCCAGCGGAATCTGCGAACCGGTGACGATCACCGGTTTAGCCAGGTTTTCCAGCATGAAGGAGAGCGCCGATGCGGTGAACGCCATGGTGTCGGTACCGTGCAGGATCACGAAGCCGTCGTAGCGATCGTAGTTCTGTTTGATGTCGTCGGCGATGTGCTGCCAATCTTCCGGCGTCATGTCCGAAGAGTCGATCAATGGCGCATATTCATGAATGGTGAAATCCGGCATTTCCGGGCGATGGAATTCGGGCATTAGCGCCAGCTGGCGCTGCAGGTGGCCGGAAACCGGGATATAGCCGTGATCGGAACGCTGCATGCCGATGGTGCCGCCGGTGTAGGCGACGTAAATGGATTTCTTTTGCATGGTCATGATTTTAACAAAGATAAGATGGGCTGAATTATAGGGGCATGGCGGCAGAAAAAAAGCCCGGCGATGGCCGGGCTGCAGAATTATTTGTTAGCGGACTTCTCCGCAGGTCAGACAGATCGCATAACGGTTTTGCGGATCGTTCAGGTTATTGAACAAGCCCGGCTGTTCTTTCACCGCGTTGGCGACCGAGGCCAGCGGGGCGGGCAGCATGGCCTGAATCGCCGCCGGCAGCATGGCGTGAATGGAAACGCCGAACTGGCTGAGCACCATATCGCTCAGGCTTGGGGTATCGACGAACCAGTCGAGCTGCCACTGCTGCAGCTTCGCCAGCTCGGCGGCTTTCTTCACCGCGTCGTCGAAATCGCCCAATTGATCGACCAGGCCGTTGGCCTTGGCGTCGCTGCCGAGCCAGACGTGGCCTTGCGCGATTTGGTCAACCTGCTGCGGGGTCATCTTGCGCGATTTGGCGACCAAATCGAGGAAGTTCTTATACCCGTTTTCGATGTTCAGCTGCATCATCTGCGAGAACTCTTGCGGCAATGCCTTGGTGACCGCAATGTCGGCCAGCGGCGAGGTCGCCACGCCGTCGGTGTGCACGCCCAGCGTATCCAGGGTTTTCTCGTAGGTGTTGATGATGCCGAAAATGCCGATGGAGCCGGTCAGGGTGCTCGGGCTGGCGATGATGTAGTCGGCCGGCGTCGAAACCCAGTAGCCGCCCGACGCCGCCATACCGCCCATCGAGACCACCACCGGCTTGCCGGCGGCGCGCACGGCGGCCAGTTCGGAGCGGATCACTTCGGATGCGCTGACGCTGCCGCCCGGGCTGTTGACGCGGAACACCACGGCCTTGATGGCCGGATCCAGGCGCGCCTGGCGCAGCTCGGCGGCGGTGGTATCGCCCCCGACGTTACCCGGCGTCTGCGGGCCGTCCATGATGGCGCCGTTGGCGAACACCACGGCGATCTTGCCGCCCTGGTTGGCGTCCGGCTTCGGCTGGTAGTCGTAGATGCTGGTGGCGTTGAAATCGTTCGCCTGTTTGTCCCAGCCGAAGGCCTTGACCAGCTGGTTTTCGATCGCGGTGCGCGAGGCCAGCTCGTCCACCAGCTTATTGTCCAGCGCATAGCGGGCGGTGTCGCCACCGGCCGCCTGCAGGCCGCTCAGCACGCCGGCAGCGCCCGGGAACAGCTGCTGCGGCGTCAGCTGGCGGTTGGCCGCCACGGTTTCCAGATAGTTTTGCCACAGGCCGCCAATCCAGCGGCTGTCCGCTTCGCGCGCCGCCGGGGACATATCGTCGCGGATCAGCGGCTCGACCGCCGATTTATAGGTACCGACGCGGAAGATATTGGTAGTGACCTTAAGCATGTCCAACAACGATTTGTAGTAAAGATTGTTGGTGGCGAAACCGTGCAGATCGACCGCGCCCTGAGGCGACAGGTAGATTTTGTTGGCGTAGCTGGCCAGGAAATATTGCGTCTGGTTGTAGCTGTCGCCGATGGCGAAGATCGGCTTGCCGCTGTCGCGGAACTCGCGCAGCGCCTTGCCGATATAACGCAGCGACGGTTGATCGGCGCCGGCGAAGTCATTCAGCTGCAACACCATGCCGGTAATGTTTTTGTCGTCTTTGGCCTTGCGGATGCTGTCCACCACGTCGAACAGCGAGTTTTCCTGCAGGCGGCTGCTGGAGGCGCCCAACAGCTCGCGGCCCCATTGCCGCACCCGGTTGTTTACCGAAGGCTGATCGACCACTACGCCGCTTAAATCGACCAGCAGCGCGCCGCGCGCCGGGGCCGTCGAGGTGGAGGAACTTTGGAAGGACAGATAGATGCCGACCCCAACCAGGATCAGCAAGACCAGGAACAGGTTAAGGATCAGTTCCCTGATAAAATTCAGCAGACGCCATGTCCACCGGAAAATGCCGGCAATAATTTGCCACAATGTGCGCATGTGCTCTCCAACAAGAGTCGAGAATGTTCCGCTATCCTAATGAGCGGCCGGGTAAATGTCAGCTTTAAATCGTGGCACGCAGACGCTATCGCCGAGGCTGTAACTCGTCGTTTAGCTATGTTAACGTGGCCGGAATGAAAATTGTTATCAGGAGTTTACGATGGATGCTCTGGATCTTTTATTGAATCGCCGCTCGGCTTCGCGCCTGGCGGAACCGGCGCCGGCGGGGGAAGTACGCCAAAATATCATCAACGCGGGCCTGCGTGCGCCCGATCACGGCGCGCTGCAGCCGTGGCGTTTCGTGATGATCGAAAATCAGGGGCTGGAGCGCTTCAGCCAGCTGCTGCAGGCGGCGGCGAAGCAAGACCAACTGGACGAAGCGGCGATCGAAAAGGCCACCAAGGCGCCGTTCCGCGCACCGCTGATCATCACCGTCATCGCCCATTGTACTGAAGAGACCAAGGTGCCGCGCTGGGAGCAGGTGGTTTCCGCCGGTTGCGCGGTGCAGGCGATGCAGATGGCGGCGCTGGCGCAGGGCTTTAACGGCATCTGGCGCACCGGCGGCTGGACCGAGCATGCGCTGGTGCGCGAAGCTTTCGGCTGCCGCGAGCAGGATGAGATCGTCGGCTTCCTCTATCTGGGCACGCCACAGCTGAAGGCTGCCACCAAGGTGACACCGCCGGACAGCACGCCTTTCGTCAGCTATTTCTGAGTTTTCTCCCGTGGGGCGCGGCGGAAATGCGCTAAACCCCGCAAAATTGCATGGTTTCTGAGCAGGCCGTTCGCTTATCGGCGGCCCGCTCTTATCAATCCCCTCGGCAAGCGCTACCCTATGATATCTTGAGTGCCGTTACCGAAGGGAGTGGACTATGACATCGCCAGCGATCCGTTTAACCCAGTACAGCCATGGCGCTGGCTGCGGCTGCAAAATCTCACCGAAAGTTCTCGAAACCATCTTGCACAGCGAGCGGGAAAAGTTCGTCGATCCGCGCCTGCTGGTCGGCAATGAAACCCGTGACGACGCGGCGGTGTACGACATCGGCAACGGCGTCGGCATCATCAGCACCACCGACTTCTTCATGCCGATCGTCGACGATCCGTTCGATTTCGGCCGCATTGCGGCTGCCAACGCCATCAGCGACGTGTACGCCATGGGCGGCAAACCGATCATGGCGATCGCCATCCTCGGCTGGCCGATCTCCAAACTGCCGCCGGAGGTGGCGCAGCAGGTGATCGACGGCGGGCGTTTCGCCTGCCAGCAGGCGGGCATCGCGCTGGCCGGTGGCCATTCCATCGATGCGCCGGAACCTATTTTCGGCCTGGCGGTGACCGGCGTGGTCAATACCGAGCGGGTGAAGAAAAACAGCGCCGCACAGGCCGGTGCGAAACTCTATCTGACCAAACCGCTGGGCATCGGCGTGCTGACGACAGCCGAGAAGCAAAGCAAGCTGCGCCCTGAGCATCAGGGCCTGGCGACGGAAGTGATGTGCCGCCTGAACAAGCCGGGCGCCGACTTTGCCGAGGTGGCGGGCGTTACGGCGATGACCGATATCACCGGCTTTGGCCTGCTGGGTCACCTGAGCGAGGTGTGCCAGGGCTCCGGTCTGCAGGCGACGGTCTGGTTCGATCGGGTGCCGAAGCTGCCGGACGTCGAGGCGTATATTGCCGAAGGCTGTGTGCCGGGCGGCACCGGGCGCAACTTCGACAGCTATGGCCATCTGGTGGGCGAGATGAGCGATTTGCAGCGCCAGCTGCTGTGCGATCCGCAAACCTCCGGCGGCTTGCTGTTGGCGGTATTGCCTGAGTCGGAGGCGCAGGTGCTGGCGATTGCCAAGCAGCACGGTATCACGCTTGAGGCCATCGGTGAGCTGCATGTGGCATCAGCCGGTAAGCCGCTAATCGAGGTCGTGTAGTGTCCAACATGCCAGGAAGACCGGACTGCGCCGATTATCAACGCATTTTTTTGCAGGACGTGCCGCTGATTGACGTGCGCGCGCCGATTGAGTTTCAGCAGGGCGCCTTTGCACAGGCGGTGAATTTGCCGCTGATGATCGACAGCGAGCGGCAGGCGGTCGGTACCTGCTATAAACAGCATGGTCAACAAGCGGCGATCGCGCTTGGCCACAGTCTGGTGAACGGCAAACTGCGCGAACAGCGTACCGCCGCCTGGCTGGCGGCCTGCGCAGAGCGGCCCGCAGGCTATATTTATTGCTTCCGCGGCGGGCTGCGCTCGCAGCTGGTGCAGCAATGGCTGCATGAGGCCGGTGTGGATTACCCGCGTATCACTGGCGGTTATAAGGCACTGCGTAATTATCTGCTCGGTGTACTGACGCAAAGCGCAGCATTACCGATGGTCCTGGTGGGCGGCAATACCGGCAGCGGCAAGACGCTGCTGGTCAACGAATTGGCCGACGGCGTCGATCTGGAAGGCGCGGCGCGCCATCGCGGTTCATCTTTTGGCCGAACGCTGGCGGGACAGAGCTCGCAGATAGATTTTGAGAATCGTCTGGCTGTGTTATTGCTGAAAAAACAGCATGGTGGCAGCCGCCGTTGGGTGCTGGAGGACGAAGGGCGGATCATCGGCAGCAACAATCTGCCGCTGCCGTTGTTCAACGGCATGCAGCAGGCGCCGGTGGCGGTGATCGACGATCCGTTCGACATTCGCTTGGCGCGCCTGCAGGCCGAATACATCGACGGCATGCGCGAACAGTTTGAACAGGCCTATGGCGTGGAAGAAGGCTGGCAGCAGTACGATGACTATCTGCATCACGGTCTGTTCGCCATTCGCCGCCGTTTGGGCCTGGAGCGTTTCCAGCAGCTGACGCAGCGGCTGGAGGCGGCGCTGCGGGTGCAGCGCCTCAGCGGCCAGGGCGACGCGCACCGTGAGTGGCTGGCGCCCCTGTTGCAGCAGTACTACGATCCGATGTATTGCTATCAGTTGGAAAAGAAAGCCCAGCGGATTGTTTTCCGTGGGAACTATGCAGAAGTAAGAGAATTCTTGATGACGTTCAGCCAGAAAAACGGTGATTAATGCGACTGTTCATAGCCGAGAAACCGAGTTTGGCGCGCGCCATTGCCGACGTCTTGCCCAAGCCGCACCGCCGTGGCGACGGCTATATCGCCTGCGGCAACAACGACGTGGTGACCTGGTGCGTCGGCCACCTGTTGGAACAGGCCCAGCCTGACGCCTATGACAGCCGCTATGCGCGCTGGTCGTTGGCGGATCTGCCGATCATCCCCGAAAAATGGCGCTTGCAGCCGCGGCCTTCGGTCAGCAAACAGCTCAACGCCATTAAAAAGTTGCTGCTCGAAGCTGATGAAGTGGTCCACGCCGGTGACCCGGATCGCGAAGGGCAACTGCTGGTGGATGAGGTGCTGGACTATCTGGATTTGACGGCGGAGAAGCGTCAGAACGTGCGCCGCTGTCTGATCAACGATCTGAACCCGCAGGCGGTAGAGCGTGCGGTCGAACGCCTGCGCGACAACCGTGATTTCATTCCGCTGTGTGTGTCTGCGTTGGCGCGTTCGCGCGCCGACTGGCTGTACGGCATCAATATGACCCGCGCTTATACGCTGCTGGGCCGCAACGCCGGTTACGACGGCGTGCTGTCGGTGGGCAGGGTGCAGACGCCGGTGCTCGGATTGGTGGTGCGCCGCGACGAAGAGATCGAAAACTTCGTGCCAAAAGACTTCTTTGAGGTTAAGGCGCACATCGTCACGCCGAAAGAAGAACGCTTTGTGGCGCTGTGGCAACCCAGCGACTCCTGCGAACCTTATCAGGATGAAGAGGGGCGTTTGCTGCACCGGCCGTTGGCGGAGCACGTGGTCAAGCGCATCGAGGGCCAGCCGGCCCTGGTCACGGCCTATAATGATAAACGGGAATCAGATACCGCGCCGTTGCCATTCTCGCTCTCCACGCTGCAAATCGAGGCGGCCCGGCGCTACAACCTCAGCGCACAACAGGTGCTGGACGTTTGCCAGCGGCTGTACGAAACCCACAAATTGATCACCTATCCGCGTTCCGACTGCCGCTATCTGCCGGAAGAGCATTTTGCCGGCCGCCACGCGGTGCTGAACGCCATCAGCGTGCACCAACCCGAGCTGTATCCGCAGCCGGTGATCGACAGCGATCGCCGCAACCGCTGCTGGGACGATAAAAAGGTCGATGCGCACCATGCCATCATTCCCACCGCCCGTGCCGGCAAGGTCAATTTGACGCAGGATGAACGGAACGTGTATGGGCTGGTGGCGCGCCAGTACCTGATGCAGTTTTGTCCGGATGCGGTGTTCCGCAAATGCGTGATCGAGCTGGATATCGCCGGCGGCAAATTCATCGCCAAGGCGCGCTTTCTGGCGGAAGCCGGCTGGCGCACGCTGCTGGGCAGCAAGGAGCGCGATGAGGAAAACGAAGGTGCACCGCTGCCGGTGGTGGCCAAGGACGATGAGCTGCTGTGCGAGCGCGGTGAAGTGGTGGAGCGCCAGACTCAGCCACCGCGGCCGTTTACCGACGCCAGTCTGCTGTCGGCTATGACCGGCATCGCGCGATTCGTACAAGATAAAGCGTTAAAGAAAATCCTGCGGGCGACCGATGGTTTAGGAACGGAAGCGACGCGAGCGGGGATCATCGAATTGCTGTTCAAGCGGGCGTTTCTGTACAAGAAGGGACGCTATATTCACTCCAGCGAAACCGGACGCGCGTTGATTCACTCGCTGCCGGATCTTGCTGCGCGCCCTGATATGACGGCCAACTGGGAAGCCACGCTGACGCAAATCAGCGAGAAATCCTGCCGCTATCAGGACTTTATGCAGCCGTTGGTCGGCACGCTGCAAGAGCTGATTTATCAGGCCAAGCAGAGCCGGGCGAGCATGGCGTTTCGTGGATTGCCGCCGCCGCCCTCCAGCGGAGGCAAAAAACGCAGGAAAAGCGCCGGCAAGGCGCAGGAGAAGAGTGAATGAAGCGTGGACTCAGTGGGGTATTGGCTGCCGCTACCCTGATGTTTTCCGGCCTGGCCGCCGCCAATCGCGGCGATGTGGACGTGGTGTTACCGGTTTCGCCGGAGATTTGGGGCACGGCCAAAAGCGGCGTCAACCCGCCGCCGGCACAGCCCTGCAACCGCTGTTGCGTCTACCAGAACCAAAACTATTCCGAAGGCGCGGTGCTTAAAGTGGAAGGGGAAGTGCTGCAGTGCGTGCGTGAGCCTAACACCATCGGCACCAACCCCTTGATTTGGGTGCGATTGAAGAAGTGACGATGTAACCTGTCGCCGCGCTCAGCGTGCACCGCTTTGCGCGGCGATATAGTCCGCCAGCAGTGGAACGTCGGCGGGCGCCAGGGCGTATTCCTGCGCCTGTTGCGGCGTAACCCAGACCAACGCCGAGTGGCAGCGCTGTTGCAATTCACCGGTGAAATCCGCGACGCGCCAGGCATGTAGCCGGATGATGCGTTCGCCTTGCTGCCACTGATTGCTGCCCACATAGTCGTCGATACGGGCGCAAATCCCCAACTCTTCATCCAGTTCGCGCTTCAGCGCTTCTGGCTGGCTTTCGCCCGTTTCAACCTTGCCGCCGGGAAACTCCCACAGACCGGCCTGATCGCTGCCTGCGCCGCGCTGAGCCAGTAAAATGCGGCCGTTCTGTTCCAGAATAGCGGCTACCACGTCGATAATTTTCATTGGCTTCACAGAGTAAAACCCCGGCGAGCGCCGGGGTGATGGGATTACAGCGTAAATTCCGCCCAGACAGGCGCATGGTCGGAAGGTTTCTCCATACCGCGGGTTTGGTAATCGATGCCGGTGGCGATGCAGCGTGAAGCCAGCGGGGTGCTGGCCAGCAGCAGATCGATACGCAGGCCGCGGTTGTCGTCGAACCCTTTGGAGCGGTAGTCGAACCACGAGAATTCGTCGTTGCGCCCCGGGTTGGCGTGGCGGTAGGTGTCCACCAGGCCCCAGTTCAGCAGGCGGTCCATCCATTCGCGCTCTTCCGGCAAGAAGGAACACTTGCCGGTGCGCAGCCAGCGTTTACGGCTGTCTTCGCCGATGCCGATGTCATAATCACTCGGGCTGATGTTCATGTCACCCATGATCAACACCGGGGATTCCGCCGACAGCTGCTGCTCCAGGTAGTTTTGCAAATCCTGATAAAAGCGTGTTTTAGCCGGGAATTTGATCGGGTGGTCGCGGCTTTCACCTTGCGGGAAGTAGCCGTTGATCACCGTCAGCGTGCCCTGCGGCGTCGCCAGATCGGCCATGATGATGCGACGCTGCGCATCTTCTTCATCGGTCGGGAAACCGCGGCGCACGGCTAGAGGCTCCGCTTTGGTCAGTAGCGCTACGCCGTAATGGCCTTTTTGCCCGTGATAGAACACGTGATAGCCGTGCTGGCTGACTTCTTCCAGCGGGAACATGTCGTCGTGAACTTTGGTTTCCTGCAGGCCGATCACGTCGGGCTGGTGCTGTTCGATAATTGCCGCCAGCTGATGCGGACGCGCGCGCAGTCCATTGATATTAAAAGAGACAAACTTCATGAGCGGTGCCGTTTTCACGAGAAAAATGTGCTGTGATAGTAGCAGAGTTTGGCGGGAAATGTAACGCAGACAGCGGCAGGACCGCTGGCTGCGCAGCGGGTTTATTTCGCCCAGCGGTCGTAATTTTTGGGTTGATAATCGTCAAACTGTTGCAGCAGCGTTTGCGCCGATTCACTGATGTGCAGGGTGCCGAGATAGTCGTGGCGCATAAAGCCCTGATCGGCGACGTGTTCGAGGAATTGGCTCAGCGGGCGGTAGAAGCCGTTAACGTTCAGCAGGCCGACCGGCTTGTTGTGATAGCCGATTTGACCCCAGGTCCAGATTTCAAACAGCTCTTCCAGCGTGCCGATGCCGCCGGGCAGGGCGATAAAACCGTCCGCCAGCGCGGCCATACGGGCTTTGCGCGTATGCATATCAGGCACCACTTCCAGTTCGGTCAGGCCGCGATGCGCGGTTTCCGCTTCAACCAGGCGCTCGGGGATAATGCCGACAGCTTCACCGCCCGCCGCCAACACGGCATCTGCCACGATCCCCATCAATCCTTTCTTGCCGCCGCCGTAGATTAAACGGCGCCCCTGTGCGGCCAGCAGCTGCCCCAGTTGACGAGCCTGCTCGGCATAAGCGGGATTGACGCCTTCACTGGCGCCACAAAAAACGCAAATATTGTTTCGCATCCACCTGTTCCTTACTGCACTAAAGAAGCCAGTGGTATAGCGAATTGTCGGCCGGAGTTCAAGTTACGGCTGGGTGGGCGGAAATAAAACATCGAGGTGAAAGCGAGGAATAAGGGGAGATAAATTGAGTTTTATTGATGCGAGAGCATTGGGGCGATGTGCTTTAAATCGATTTGGGGATGTTCTGCAAAGGATGGTGGTGGGGGAAGGATGATTCTTCGCTGCGAGCCTCACCCTGCGGGCCGCGCTGAAGCGCGTTGTCTCACTGCGTGAGACTCGAACCTTGGTCGAAGCTTCTCATCCTTCCCCGGTGCGGAGCAATATGGATGCGGTGTGCTTTAAGTCGGTTTAGGGAGTTTTTGCAAGAGATGGTGGTGGGGGAAGGATGATTCGTCGCTGCGCGCCTCACCCTGCGGGCCGCGCTGAAGCGCGTTGTCTCACTGCGTGAGACTCGAACCTTGGTCGAAGCTTCTCATCCTTCCCCAATGCGGAGCAATATGGATGCGATGTGTTTTAAGTCGGTTTAGGGATTTTTTGCAAGAGATGGTGGTGGGGGAAGGATTCGAACCTTCGAAGTCTGTGACGGCAGATTTACAGTCTGCTCCCTTTGGCCGCTCGGGAACCCCACCATGATATTCATGGATTTACTAATTGTTGTTCCGGTTTTATCCGGAAGAAACCTGGCCGGCTTCTTTATTGCGTCTTCGCTCCTGGCGGAGAAAAGATGGTGGTGGGGGAAGGATTCGAACCTTCGAAGTCAGTGACGGCAGATTTACAGTCTGCTCCCTTTGGCCGCTCGGGAACCCCACCATATTACATGGCTATTTAACTGGCCTTGCTTGCGAGAGCGCTGTCTCGGTAAGCGGGGCGCATCATATCAAATGAAGCGGATGTGTAAAGCATTGAAATGCAGAAAATGAATCGTTTGCCGTTTTTTTATTCTTGGCGGTGCATCCCTGAACGAAATGCACCGATTTATTGAGCGATTACAGAATAACGGTGCGGTTGCCATAGACGAAGACGCGCTGGGCCAGCACCTGATACAGCGCGCGGCTGAGCACGTTTTTCTCCACGTCGCGGCCGGCGCGCATCATATCCTCGGCGGAATAGGTGTGATCGACATGGATCACGTCCTGCATGATGATTGGGCCTTCGTCGAGGTTATCGTTAACGTAGTGGGCGGTGGCGCCGATGATTTTCACTCCGCGCTCGTAGGCTTGGTGATAAGGGCGTGCGCCGATAAACGCCGGCAGGAACGAATGGTGAATGTTGATCACCTGATTTGGATAGTGCTGCACGAAGGCTGGGGTCAGCACGCGCATATATTTGGCCAGCACTACATAATCCGGCTGATATTGATCGATCTGGGCCGTCATTTCGCGGTCGTGTTGCTCACGCGTCAAGCCTTCGTGACTTACCAGATGGAAAGGAATATCGAAACGCTCCACCAGCGATTGCAGCGTGTCGTGGTTGCCGATCACGGCGGCGATCTCAACGTCGAGGCCGCCATAGGCGCTTTTCATCAACAGATCGCCCAGGCAGTGGGCCTCCTTGGTGACCAGCACCACGATGCGCCGACGCCCGGTACTGTGCAGCTCGCGCAGCGAACCTTCCGGCAGTGCGCTGTCCAGATCGGCCAGCAGCGTGTTGTCGTTAAAAATGCCTTCCAGTTCGGTGCGCATGAAGAAACGCCCGGTACGGTGATCGACGAACTCATTATTCTGGACGATATTGAGTTCGTGTTTGTAACAGATGTTGGTGATCTTGGCGATCAGCCCTTTGGCGTCCGGGCAGATGGTGCGTAACACTTTCCGTTGTACATTTTGGTGTGGCATGGGTTTGAGGATCCTGTCTGATACTGAACGGCCTGTCTGCGCAGGCGTAAACGTGAAGCGCCGGCCGGCTAGCGCCCGCAGCACTTCTTATATTTTTTCCCTGAGCCACAGGGACAAATTGCATTTCTGCCCGGCTGGGGTTTGGTGCCGTCGATATAATACCAACGTTGATCGCAACGAAGGAAGCGCGAGCGCTCATGCATCGCCTGCGGTTCGCCGCTCTCGCCATCGGTAAAACGGGCGACGAATTCGACGAAGCCTTCGTCCGGCTCATGACCGGCTTTCTCTTCCACGATCGTCAGGCCCAGCCATTCGGTATTTTTAAAGCTGTCGACGATCGCATTGCGCCACGCTTCGGCGCCGCAATCGGGGTGCCAGGTAGCGATCAGATAATCGACGTTATGATTCACGTAGGCGGTGAAGCGTGAACGCATCAGCTGGCCGGGCGTCGGTGCCGGCTGATTGCCGCTGATAAAAGGGGCGCAGCACGCGTTATACGCCAGTCCGCTGCCGCATGGGCATGATTCGGGCAAAATAACTCCTGAGAAGACGAGGCAGAAAATGAATTTAGCGCATATGTTACCTAACAATATTCGTCAGTGACAATCTACCCTGAAAGCAGATACCCCTGTTACCGAGAGGATAGCGCTATGCGGCAAATCAAGATCGGACTGGCGCTGGGAGCTGGCTCGGCTAAAGGCTGGGCGCACATCGGCGTGATCAATGCGTTAAAGAAACTGGGAATTGAGGTCGATATCGTTGCCGGCTGCTCTGTCGGTGCGTTAGTGGGCGCGGCGTTCGCCAGCCATCGCCTGCCGGCGATGGAGCAGTGGGTGCGATCGTTCAGCTATTGGGACGTGATTCGTCTGATGGACTTTTCCTGGCAGCGTGGTGGCTTGTTGCGCGGCGATCGCGTGTTTAATGCCGTCGGACAGCTGTTGAAGATCAACGATATTGCCGAATGCGCGCTGAAGTTCGGCGCCGTGACGACCAATCTCAGCACCGGCCGCGAACTGTGGCTGACCGAAGGCGATATTCATCAGGCGATACGCGCTTCCTGCAGCATGCCTGGCCTGTTAGCGCCGGTGTGGGCCGACGGCTATTGGCTGGTGGATGGCGCGGTGGTCAATCCGGTGCCGGTGTCCCTTTGCCGGGCGCTGGGCGCCGATATCGTCATCGCGGTTGATCTGCAGCATGACGCGCACCTGATGCAGCAGGATTTGTTCTCGGTACGCATTGAGGACGAAAGTTCGGACGATGCGCCTGCCGATACCTGGCGCGGGCGCCTGAGAGAGCGCGTCGGCAGGATGCGACAGCGTAAACCGACGACGGCGCCGACGGCGATGGAGATTATGGGCACCTCGATTCAAATGCTGGAAAATCGCCTGAAGCGTAACCGAATGGCGAGCGATCCGCCGGACGTGTTGATCCAACCTTTTTGCCCGCAAATCTCGACGCTGGATTTCCACCGCGCCGAGGAAGCGATCGAAGCGGGATTACTGGCGGTAGAAAAACAACTGGATCGGTTGTTGCCGTTGATAAAAAATAGATAATTCTCGGTTCTCGGTTGGTAATGCGCGGTCGGTCTGTTTCAGACGAGCATAAGTGACCTTTTTGAGCCACTATTACACTATGGAAAGGGACGAGGCTCGGCTGATGGCATTACCACTCACTCACAAGCGCATCTTGATCGTTGAGGACGAACAGGTTTTTCGTTCCGTGCTGGTCGGTTATTTGACCTCGCTGGGCGCTGAAACCAGCGAGGCCACCAACGGTTTACAGGCGCTGAGTGCCGTCGATGACTTCAAGCCGGATCTGATTCTGTGTGACCTTGCGATGCCGGAAATGGGCGGTATCGAATTCGTTGAACATCTGCGTTTACAAGGGGTGCAGATCCCGGTGCTGGTGATCTCGGCCACCGATAAGATGGCTGACATTGCCAAGGTGCTGCGGTTGGGCGTGCAGGATGTGCTGCTGAAACCGCTGACCGATCTCAATCGCCTGCGTGAAGCGCTGCTGGCGTGTTTATATCCCAATATGTTCACCTCCCAGGCGATTGAAGAGGTTGAGCTGTTTCAGGATTGGGATGCGCTGAGCAAAAATCCTTCCGAAGCCGTCAAGCTGCTTAAACAATTACAACCGCCGGTACAGCAGACCATTGCGCATTGCCGGATCAACTATCGGCAGTTAACCACCGGCGAAAATCCTGGTCTGGTGCTGGATATCGCCGCTTTGTCAGAAAAAGACCTGGCGTTCTATTGCCTGGACGTCACGCGCGCCGGAGATAATGGCGTATTGGCGGCGTTGCTGTTGCGCGCATTATTTAATGGATTGTTGCAAGACCATCTGGCTAATCAACAACATCGCCTGCCGCAAATGTCGGCATTGTTAAAGCAGGTTAATCAATTATTGCGGCAGGGGAAATTAGACGGCCAATTCCCTCTGTTGTTGGGATATTATCACGCCGAAAATAAAAACCTGATTCTGGTTTCCGCCGGGCTGCACGCCAACGTCAATACCGGTGATAATCAAATTCAGCTGAGCAACGGCGTACCGCTGGGGACGCTGGGGGCCACCTACATGAATCAGATCAGTCAACGTTGCACCGCCTGGCAGTGTCAGGTATGGGGAAGTGGTGGTCGATTGCGACTGATGCTCAGCGCTGAATAACAGGCAACGAGCGGCGAGATCTTAAGCTATTCACTTATCGGTAATTAAACCGTCTATTTATTCTCCCGATTATCAGAACGGGTAATAGTCCTAAATGTTTTCTATTTGTGTTCTGGCTAATGCTCGGCGCGCATAAGCTGGTATACTCCGAAGGTTTTTTTATATCGAGCCCAAGCTCATAAAATGAGCGCCATAGCTTTAAGAGAGGAAATAATGCCTGCTGTAAATCGCAAAGTTAGAAAAGCCGTGATCCCGGTTGCAGGCTTGGGTACGCGGATGTTACCGGCCACCAAAGCCATTCCAAAAGAAATGCTGCCGCTGGTTGATAAACCGCTGATCCAATACGTCGTCAATGAGTGCATTGCGGCAGGGATTAACGAGATTGTGCTGGTCACTCACTCCTCCAAAAACTCGATCGAAAACCATTTTGATACCAGTTTCGAACTGGAAGCGATGCTGGAAAAACGCGTCAAGCGCCAATTGCTGGATGAAGTCCAGTCGATCTGCCCGAAAGGCGTCACTGTAATGCAAGTCCGCCAGGGGAATGCCAAAGGCCTGGGGCACGCTATCATGTGCGCTTACCCGATGGTGGGCGATGAGCCGGTTGCGGTGGTGCTTCCGGATGTGATCCTCGACGAATACAGCGCCGATCCGAAAAAAGATAACCTGCGTGAAATGTTGCAGCGCTTCGAAACCACCGGTGTCAGCCAGATTATGGTTGAACCCGTGCCACATAAAGATGTTGGAAACTACGGCGTAGCCGATTGTCAGGGTGTCGAGCTGCAACCGGGCGAAAGCGCACCGATGGTGAGCGTGGTCGAGAAGCCATCACCGGATAAAGCGCCTTCCAACCTGGCGATTGTCGGTCGTTACGTGCTGTCCGCCGATATTTGGCCGCTGTTGGCGAAGACGCCTCCAGGCGCCGGCGACGAAATTCAGCTGACCGACAGCATCGAAATGTTGATGCAACAGGAAACGGTGGAAGCGTATCACCTGAAAGGCGTAAGCCATGATTGTGGCAACAAACTGGGTTATATGCAGGCATTTGTGGAATACGGCATGCGCCATGCCAGCTTGGGCAAAGAATTTTCTCAGTGGCTGCAACAGGTTGTTGCCGCTGACAAGAAATAATTGAGTGATCTTTCGTCTTAATTTGAAAAACTAGGATTTTCACATGAAAGTAACAGTTTTTGGTATTGGTTATGTGGGTCTGGTACAGGCCGCCGTGCTGGCTGAAGTTGGCCACGATGTTATGTGCATTGACGTCGATGAGCGAAAAGTCGAAAACCTGAAAAAAGGAAATATCCCGATTTTTGAACCGGGTCTGACGCCGCTGGTGCAGCAAAACTACGAGGCAGGCCGTCTGCATTTCACTACCGATGCCAAGGCGGGTGTGGCGCACGGGAATATCCAGTTCATCGCCGTCGGTACGCCGCCGGATGAAGACGGATCCGCTGACCTGAAATATGTCACTGCGGTTGCGCGCACCATCGCCGAGCACATGACCGATCGTAAAGTGGTGATCGACAAGTCTACCGTGCCGGTCGGCACGGCGGACAAAGTGCGTCAGGTGATGGCTGAAACGCTGGCTAAGCGCGGTAGCAACGTGCAGTTTGACGTGGTGTCTAACCCGGAATTCCTGAAGGAAGGTGCGGCAGTAGCAGACTGCATGCGCCCTGAGCGCATCGTGATTGGTACCGATAATAAAGATGTGATCGAACCTATTCGCGAGCTGTACGAGCCGTTTAACCGCAATCACGATCGCATGATCATGATGGATATCCGCAGCGCAGAGCTGACCAAATATGCCGCCAACTGCATGCTGGCGACTAAAATCAGCTTTATGAACGAAATGTCCAACCTGGCGGAAATGTTGGGCGCTGACATTGAGAAAGTGCGTCAGGGCATCGGTTCCGATTCTCGCATCGGTTATCACTTTATCTATCCTGGCTGCGGCTATGGCGGTTCTTGCTTCCCGAAAGATGTGCAGGCGCTGATCCGCACGGCGGAGCAGATCGGTTACCAACCGAAACTGCTGCAGGCGGTTGAGCAGGTCAACTACCAACAGAAAGACAAGCTGAACAGCTTTATCAACGACTACTTCGGCAGCGATCTGAAGGGCAAAACCTTCGCGCTGTGGGGCCTGGCGTTCAAGCCGAATACTGATGACATGCGTGAAGCGTCCAGCCGCGTGCTGATGGAACAGCTGTGGGCTGCCGGCGCCACCGTTCAAGCCTACGATCCGGAAGCGATGAACGAAGTCCAACGCATCTATGGCCAGCGTGACGATTTGAAGCTGATGGGTACCAAAGAGGCTGCGCTGCACGGCGCCGATGCTCTGGTGATCTGCACCGAATGGCAGAACTTCCGTGCACCGGACTTCGATGTGATCAAAAGTGCGCTGAAGCAGCCGGTGATCTTTGATGGACGTAACCTGTACGATCCGGAGCGTTTGGAAAATCGCGGCTTTACCTACTACGCGATTGGCCGTGGTGCTTCGATTAAGCCGGTTATTTAAGGAGTGAGCATGAAATTCCTGGTTACAGGCGCCGCAGGGTTTATTGGTTATCACGTTGCAGAGCGTTTGTTGACCGCCGGTCATCAGGTTGTCGGCATTGATAACCTGAATGACTATTATGACGTGGGCCTGAAAATGGCCCGTCTAGACAGGCTGGCGGATAAGCCGGGATTCCGCTTTATCAAGCTGGATTTGGCCGATCGTGAAGGTATGGCGGCATTGTTTGCCGAGCATCAGTTTCAGCGAGTCATTCATTTGGGGGCTCAAGCCGGCGTACGTTATTCGCTGGTCAACCCGTTGGCTTATGCGGACGCTAACCTGATCGGCCATTTAAACGTTCTGGAAGGCTGCCGTCATAATAAAGTTGAGCATTTGCTTTATGCTTCTTCCAGTTCGGTATATGGCCTGAATCGCAAGCTGCCGTTTGCCACTGAAGATTCTGTCGACCACCCAGTGTCACTGTATGCGGCAACGAAAAAAGCCAATGAGCTGATGTCACACAGCTACTCTCATTTATACGGTCTCCCGACGACCGGCCTGCGGTTCTTTACCGTTTATGGTCCTTGGGGGCGTCCGGATATGGCGTTGTTCAAATTTACCAAAGCCATATTGGCGGGGGAGAGCATCGACGTATATAACCACGGTGAAATGCACCGCGATTTTACTTACATCGATGATATCGCCGAAGCAATCGTACGCTTGCAGGCGGTTATTCCGCAGGCGGACCCATCATGGACCGTTGAGCAGGGATCGCCGGCGACCAGTTCCGCACCGTACCATGTTTATAATATCGGCAATAACACCCCCGTTAAGCTGATGGAATATATCCGTGCGCTGGAGCAGGCATTGGGGGTCACCGCCCGTAAGAATATGCTGCCGATGCAACCAGGTGATGTGATGGATACCAGTGCGGATACGGAAGAGCTTTATCGTGACATTGGTTTTAAACCGGAAACCAGCGTTGAAGAGGGCGTGAAGCGCTTTGTTGACTGGTATAAGGCATTCTATCAGGTTCAATAATTGAACGTGGTTTAATGCGATACAGGGGCCCCAGGGTCCCTTTTTTTCACTGAAATCCCATACACGGAAGGAAAAGTGAATTAGGATATTTACTAAAAGGCGAGGAGAATGGCGGTGTCAGGTCTGAAAGATTTAAAATGAAAAGGCCCCCCGCAGAGAGCCTTTCAGATGCGGACTGAATCGCTATTACAGCAGGAAATCGTCCAGAGATTTACCTTGCTCTTCGATAGCTTTCTTAATCACCGCAGGAGTACGGCCTTGGCCGGTCCAGGTTTTCAGTTCGCCGTTTTCGTCTTTATATTGGTATTTAGCAGGACGTGCTGCACGTTTTGCTTTACCGGCAGCCTTGTTGGCAGCCATGGTTTGCAGCAGTTCATTTGGATCGATACCGTCAGCAATCAGCATTTCGCGGTATTGCTGCAGTTTACGAGTGCGTTCTTCGATTTCTGCTTGAGCCTGGCTGTCTTCTTCGCGACGTTCGTTCACAACAACTTCCAGTTTCTCGAGCATTTCTTCCAGCGTTTCCAGTGTGCATTCTCTTGCCTGGGCGCGCAGAGTGCGGATGTTGTTCAAAATCTTTAATGCTTCGCTCATTGTCCTAGTCTCAAATTATATTGGTGGGGGGCGTCTCGATAATAATAGAGTGCTCTTTTCTTTTCTGCAATAGCCAAATTGACTTGAATACTCAAATTTACCTTTAAAAAAACCTTTAATCGGATCAGTCCGACTAATAATAGGAAGGCCTGTTAACTATTACCCTCACCGTGCTTAAGTCAAAATTTCAGCAGGCAGGCTTTAAAGGGCGCGTGTCGTAAGGCTTTCATCGATAAGTTATCGCCGTAATTTATATCAATATTACAATGGGTTCTGTGGGTTTAATCACGCCATGGCGAGGCAGACATTGTAAACAATAGGGGTATATAGGTAAAGATTGCGTCAGGAAACGTCGTGGCGTCGGCAAAGGTGATTAAATGCCCTGAGTTGGCCTTCATCTATAATACACAAGGGCTCCATCGTGGCAGCAGTGCCCGTGACGAGGAAAGGGCGACTCGGCATTAATGGGCAAATGACCGGGCTTAACCATTAGCAGGAATTAATAGTGATGACAGGCATACATTATCCTGTAAATAGACGTAAAAAGAACATACCGACAGAACGATATGTTTCGCTTGAAAGCGCATTATTACGGCGAACACAATATTCGTTCGCTTTGGGCTGAGCCGGGGGGCGGGTTATGGTACACTTACCGTCCTAATCAACATTTGAATATTTCTTATACCATCGGAGTGGCGGGGCCATGGCTCAACTTTATTTTTATTACTCTGCGATGAATGCCGGCAAGTCCACCGCGCTGCTACAGTCTTCATATAACTATCAAGAGCGTGGGATGCGCACGCTGGTGTTCACCGCGGAGATCGATCACCGCTATGGTGTAGGCAAAGTCAGCTCACGCATCGGTTTATCTTCGCAGGCCCAGCTCTATAACAACGACTCAATGCTGTACACCATGATTCAGCAAGAGCATCAGCAGCAGCCGGTACATTGTGTGCTGCTCGATGAAAGCCAGTTCCTGACCAAAGCGCAGGTTGAGCAATTGTGCGATGTGGTGGACCAACTGGACATTCCCGTATTGTGTTATGGCTTGCGCACCGATTTTCTCGGTGAGCTGTTTGTCGGCAGCCAATATTTGCTGGCCTGGGCCGATAAGCTGGTGGAATTGAAAACCATCTGCCACTGTGGGCGCAAAGCCAACATGGTGTTGCGGTTGGATGAGAATGGCAAAGCGATGCACGCCGGTGAGCAGGTGGTGATTGGCGGTAACGAGAGCTATGTCTCCGTCTGCCGCAAGCATTATAAAGAGGCGATTCATTCCCTGGAGTAAGAAGAGAAACGCCGCCAAAGCCCGCTGAGGGCGTTTTAGCGGCGGAACGGGAAAGACAGCGCCTCGGGCGCAATAAAAAACCCGCCGTTTGGCGGGTTTTTTTATCGGTTCACGGAACCGTTATTTCTTGGGCTTCTTTACGGCCGCTTTGGCGGCAGCCGGAGCGGCCATTTCCTCTTCTACCGCTTCGCTGAATTCGCGACCGTAGAAGGTATCCAGCATGATTTGCTTCAGCTCGGCAATCAGCGGATAGCGTGGGTTGGCGCCGGTGCATTGGTCATCGAAAGCGTCTTCCGACAGCTTGTCGACTTTCGCCAGGAAGTCCGCTTCCTGCACACCTGCCTCACGGATGGAGGCTGGGATACCCAACTCGGTTTTCAGCTCGTCCAGCCAGGCCAGCAGTTTCTCAATCTTCTGCGCTGTACGGTCGCCCGGCGCGCTCAGGCCGAGGTGGTCGGCGATTTCAGCGTAACGGCGACGTGCCTGAGGGCGGTCGTACTGGCTGAAGGCCGTCTGCTTGGTCGGGTTGTCGTTCGCGTTGTAGCGAATGACGTTGGAAATCAGCATCGCGTTGGCCAGGCCGTGCGGAATGTGGAACTCCGAACCCAGCTTGTGCGCCATGGAGTGACAGACCCCGAGGAAGGCGTTGGCGAAGGCGATACCGGCGATGGTGGCGGCGTTGTGCACGCGTTCACGAGCAACCGGGTTTTTCGCGCCTTCTTTATAGCTGGCCGGCAGATACTCTTTCAACAGTTTCAGCGCTTGCAACGCCTGGCCGTCGGAGTATTCGTTCGCCAGCACCGAAACGTAGGCTTCCAGCGCGTGGGTGACCGCATCCAGACCGCCGAAGGCGCACAGGGATTTCGGCATGTTCATCACCAGGTTGGCATCGACAATTGCCATGTCCGGGGTCAGCGCATAGTCGGCCAACGGGTATTTCTGTCCGGTGGTGTCGTCGGTTACGACGGCAAACGGCGTGACTTCCGAACCGGTGCCTGACGTGGTGGTGATGGCGATCATTTTCGCTTTCACGCCCATTTTCGGGAACTTGTAGATACGCTTACGGATGTCCATGAAGCGCAGCGCCAGATCCTCGAAGTGGGTTTCAGGATGTTCGTACAGCACCCACATGATTTTCGCGGCGTCCATCGGCGAACCGCCGCCCAGCGCGATGATGACGTCCGGTTTGAAGGAGTTCATCTGCTCGGCGCCTTTACGCACGATGCTCAGCGTCGGGTCGGCTTCCACTTCGAAGAACACTTCGGTTTCGATGCCGTGTGACTTCAGAACCTTGGTGATCTGGTCGGCATAGCCGTTGTTGAACAGGAAGCGGTCGGTCACGATGAAGGCGCGTTTTGCCCCGTCGGTCGCCACTTCTTCCAGCGCGATAGGCAGCGAGCCCCGGCGGAAGTAGATCGATTTCGGAAGTTTATGCCACAACATGTTTTCTGCTCGCTTCGCTACAGTTTTCTTGTTGATCAGGTGTTTAGGTCCGACGTTCTCAGAGATGGAGTTACCACCCCAGGAGCCGCAACCCAGCGTCAGCGAAGGCGCGAGTTTGAAGTTATACAGGTCGCCGATACCGCCCTGAGAAGCCGGGGTGTTGATCAGGATACGAGCCGTTTTCATTTTATCGCCGAAGTAGGCGATGCGAGCCGTTTGGTTATCCTGATCGGTGTACAGGCAGGAGGTGTGGCCGATACCGCCCATGGCGACCAGTTTTTCAGCTTTGGTGACGGCGTCTTCGAAGTCTTTGGCCCGGTACATCGCCAGGGTAGGCGACAGTTTTTCATGGGCGAAAGGCTCGGACTCGTCGACCAGCTTCACTTCGCCGATCAGCACTTTGGTGTTGGCCGGCACTTTGATGCCCGCCATCTCGGCGATTTTCGGTGCGGATTGCCCCACGATGGCCGCGTTCAGACCGCCGTTTTTCAGAATGATGTCCTGAACCGCTTTCAGTTCTTTACCCTGCAGCAGATAGCCGCCGTGGGAAGCGAAACGTTCGCGTACCGCATCATAAATAGAGTCGACGACGATGACCGACTGTTCGGAAGCGCAGATAACGCCGCTGTCGAAGGTTTTGGACATCAGGATAGAGGCGACCACGCGCTTGATGTCTGCGGTTTCGTCTACCACGACCGGCGTATTACCGGCACCGACGCCGATGGCAGGCTTGCCGGAGCTGTAGGCGGCCTTCACCATGCCCGGGCCACCGGTGGCCAGGATCAGGTTGATGTCCGGGTGGTGCATCAGCTGGTTGGACAGCTCGACGGTCGGTTGGTCGATCCAACCGATGATGTCTTTTGGCGCGCCGGCGGCGATAGCGGCTTGCAGCACGATATCGGCGGCTTTATTGGTGGCATTCTTCGCACGCGGGTGCGGCGAGAAGATGATGCCGTTACGGGTTTTCAGGCTGATCAGCGCTTTGAAGATCGCGGTAGAAGTTGGGTTGGTGGTAGGAACGATACCGCAAATCAGGCCGATAGGTTCGGCGATGGTAATGGTACCGAAGGTGTCATCTTCAGACAGGATGCCACAGGTTTTTTCATCTTTATAGGCGTTGTAGATGTACTCGGAAGCGAAGTGGTTTTTGATCACCTTGTCTTCGACGATACCCATTCCGGATTCTTCCACGGCCATTTTGGCCAACGGGATACGGGCATCAGCAGCGGCGAGGGCGGCAGCGCGGAAGATTTTATCCACTTGCTCTTGAGTGAAGTTGGCATATTCGCGCTGGGCTTTTTTGACACGTGCGACTAGCTCGTTCAGTTCAGCGACATTCGTTACAGCCATAATGCTCTCCTGATAATGTTAAACTCTTTCAGTAAATAAGCCGTGCGAGCCACTAGTATAGTCATAACGGGAATAAACGGTGATTCGAATACCGGGGCTTTCCCGCGTTATTTCTTCGCATGCTGCTGATTTGCTTAAAGAGCTTTACCCTACGCTAACCGGAGGGGCAGACAATGAGGAGAACGAAAACGTCGATGTGGCCACCTACTTTGTTCTACTCCCTGACTACGACTAAGAGCTTACCCACTGTTGGGTAGTTGATTTGTGATCTAAATCATGAAAAGTGCAAGCTGACACCTTTCAGCTTGCCGGTGTTGGTAATGATTCTTGATAACTGTGAGCGATGACTCTTTTTTCAACATAAAAAATCAAAACGCCATACATCACTTTAACAAAGGGCATTTGTTTCGCTGCATAACTTGCTGACAGTCAAAAATGCTGCTCTGGCCGGATGGATTACCCGCGGCAATTCCATTACATTAGCGCGCATAGGCAGCACACCTTTTTATAGTACTTAACGCGGAGCCATCTGTGGGCCAATCTCTGTTGGATCTTTCCGGCTTTATCAAGTTCTTTGTCGGTCTGTTTGCGCTGGTCAACCCGGTGGGCATTTTGCCGGTGTTCATCAGCATGACCAGCTATCAGGCGGAAGCGGGGCGCAATAAAACCAACCTGACCGCCAACCTGTCGGTCGCCATCATTCTGTGGACCTCGCTGTTCCTGGGCGAAGGGATCCTGCGGATGTTCGGCATCTCTATCGATTCGTTCCGCATTGCCGGCGGTATTCTGGTGGTGACCATCGCCATGTCGATGATCAGCGGCAAGCTGGGGGAAGACAAACAGAACAAACAGGAGAAGTCGGAGAGCGCGATCCGCGAAAGCATCGGCGTGGTGCCGTTAGCGCTGCCGCTGATGGCGGGGCCGGGGGCGATCAGCTCCACCATCGTGTGGAGCTCCCGTTATCACAACTGGCAAAGCCTGCTCGGTTTTACGGTCGCGATCGCCTTGTTCGCCTTTTGCTGCTGGCTGTTGTTCCGCGCCGCGCCGCTGTTGGTGCGTTTGCTGGGGCAGACCGGCATCAACGTGATCACCCGTATCATGGGCCTGCTGCTGATGGCGCTCGGCATCGAGTTTATCGTTACCGGCATTAAGGCGATATTCCCCGGCCTGTTGTAATACGCCTTGTTTAGCCGCGCACCTTTCGCGTTAGCGCGGCTAAAATTAATTTTAAAGTTTAAATTATTTATTGGCTCGCATTATTATAGTGCACAGGATGAATAAAATTTATGCGGTTGCACTCTTATGTTGCATAAATCTCATGTTGTTGCTCAAAAAAAACGCTAAGCGTTATTTCAATCACTTTTCCTCCCCCATTTCTGCCCATTTCGCCCCCGCTAAACGGTCACGCTGTTGTTAAATTAGTCACATCATTCTGTGGGGCTTGTCTCACTTTCATCCAGGTGTTATTAGTGATTAACCGCACATAGGCAGGTGTTTGTTCTTTGAATGGTTAGATTGTTAACTGAATGTTTCTTTTTGCGGCAGTGAGATCGTGCTGATGGTTTCAATTGAAATGGATGTGGGTTTTTTGTCTTTAAAATCATATAGATAATCTTGGTTTTTTCTGCCTTCTATCTCGGGGGCCGGATTGGGCTTCGTGCGATAAAAGAGAATTGCTTAACATTTTCGTAAAATTTATTGGCTATGGAATTTGGCTTCTGCTAATTTCCGAGCAACTTTCCCGTGGTCAATTAACTGAAATGCGCCACAAAAACGGGAATGATTTTTGCTGGTATCCGTTTATTTAGAATTCTTATAAACACTTCACAAACTTCGATAAGCGATGCTTGTCGGTGAAAAGGAGCCTCGATTATGCAGCAAACCCTGAAGCGTACTTCTTTGACCTTGTTGATTAGCGGCGCGCTGGGCGCCGGCGCCGTAAATAGCAGTTTGGCGGCAGAGGTTTCGGCCGGCGTCCAATTGGCGCAGCAGCAGAATATTGTGATCAACAACGGTAGCGAAGTGGCTTCATTGGATCCGCATAAGGTCGAGGGCGTACCGGAAAGCAATATCATTCTTAACCTGCTGGAAGGGCTGGTGAGCACCGATGCCAACGGGCATGTGGTGCCGGCGGCGGCGACAAGCTGGGAAAACCAGAATTATCAGCAGTGGACCTTCCACCTGCGCCCCGGCGCGGTGTGGAGCGACGGCAGCCCGGTGACCGCGCAAGACTTCGTCTACAGCTGGCAGCGTCTGGCCGATCCGAAAATCGCTTCGCCCTATGCCAGCTACCTGCAATACACCAAAGTCGAGAATATCGACGACATCCTGACCGGGAAGAAGAGCCCGCAGACCCTCGGCGTTAAGGCGCTGGACGACCAGACGCTGCAGGTGACCCTGAGCGAACCGGTGCCGTATTTCATCAGTATGTTGAGCCACACGTCGCTCAAACCGGTGAAACAGGCGGTGGTGGAGAAATTCGGCGATAAATGGACGCTGCCCGCCAATTACGTCGGCAACGGCGCTTACCGCCTGAAAGAGTGGGTGGTGAACGAGCGCATTGTGCTGGAGCGCAGCCCGAGCTACTGGAACAACAAGCAAACTGTGATCAATCAGGCGACCTTCCTGCCGATTACCTCGGAGGTCAGCGACGTCAACCGCTTCCGCAGCGGCGAGATCGACATCACCAACAGCGCCATTCCGCCGTACCTGTACGTCAAGATGAAACGCGAAATGCCCGAGCAGCTGCACGTTAACCCTTATCTGTGCACCTTCTATTACGAGCTCAATAACAAGCGGGCGCCGTTCACCGATCCGCGCGTGCGTACGGCGGTGAAGATGACGCTGGATCGCGACATTATCGCCAACAAGATCATGGGCCAGGGGCAAATCCCGGCCTACAGCTTCACGCCAACCTTCACGGAAGGCGCCAGCTTCACTCAGCCTGCGTGGGCCGGCTGGAGTCAGGAGCAACGCAACGCCGAAGCCAGGAAACTGCTGGCGGAAGCGGGCTACAGCGACGCCAAGCCGCTGAAGTTCTCGCTGCTGTACAACACCTCCGATCAAAACAAACAACAGGCGATCGCTGCCGCGTCGATGTGGAAGAAGAACCTGGGCGCCGAGGTCACGCTGCGCAACCAGGAATGGAAAACGTCGCTGGAGAGCCGCCATCAGGGGCAATACGACGTGGCGCGTGCCACCTGGTGCGGGGATTACAACGAACCCAGCGCGTTCCTGAACCTGGTTCTGTCCAACAGCAGCATCAATACCGTGTTCTACAAGAGCCCGGCGTTCGACGCCATCATGGCCGCCACGCTGAAGGCGCCGGATGAGGCCGCGCGCGCCGCGCTCTATCAGCAGGCGGAAGCGCAGCTGGACAAAGACTCCGCGTTGGTCCCGGTTTATTACCGCGTCAGTGCGCGTTTGATCAAGCCGACGGTGGGTGGGTTCACCGGCAAAGATCCGCTGGACTATACCGACGTTAAAAATCTTTACATTATCAAGCAGTAAAGGGGTATTCCTCCCGCCGAGGGGCAGGGGAATATAGGGAAGGCCGGCCGCCGCATTCGTTCCGCGGCGGCGGGAAAACAGAGTCCGCTTACGGGCAACGCGGGTTCCACGAAGAGCCTGTGATAATAAAAAACTGGAGTCGATAAGTATGACCAACATCACGAAGAAAACGCTCATTGCCGCCGGCGTCATCGCCGCGCTGGGTATCACAGCAACCACCAGCGCTTTCGCCGCTGACGTCCCGGCGGGCGTGCAGCTGGCCGACAAGCAAGAAATCGTCAAAAACAACGGTTCCGAAGTGCAGTCGCTGGATCCGCACAAGATTGAGGGCGTGCCGGAAAACAACGTCACGCGCGACCTGATGGAAGGCCTGGCGAACAACAGCCCGGACGGTTCCATCGTGCCGGGCGTCGCGGAAAGCTGGGATAACAAGGATTTCAAAGTCTGGACCTTCCACCTGCGTAAAGACGCAAAATGGTCCAACGGCAAGCCGGTAACGGCGCAAGATTTCGTCTACAGCTGGCAGCGCGTGGTGGATCCGAAAACCGCATCGCCTTACGCCAGCTACCTGCAGTACGCCCATGTGGAAAACGTCGATGACATCATCGCCGGTAAAAAAGACAAGTCGACGCTGGGCGTGAAGGCCATCGACGACCACACCTTCCAGGTGACCCTGAGCGAGCCGGTGCCTTATCTGGTTGAAATGACCCCGCACTACGCCATGAAGCCGGTTTACAAAGACGCGGTAGAGAAGTTTGGCGAGAAGTGGACGCTGCCGGCCAACTACGTCAGCAACGGCGCTTACAAACTGAAAGACTGGATTGTCAACGAACGCATCGTACTGGAACGCAACCCGGAATATTGGGATAACGCCAAAACCATCATCAATAAAGTGACGTTCCTGCCTATTTCGTCGGAAGTGACCGACGTTAACCGCTACCGCACCGGTGAAATCGACATGACCTACAACAACATGCCGATCGAACTGTTTCAGAAGCTGAAGAAAGAGATCCCGAAAGAGGTGCATGTCGATCCTTACCTGTGCACCTATTACTACGAAATCAACAACCAGAAGGCGCCGTTCACCGATGCGCGCGTGCGTGAAGCGCTGAAGCTGGGCATGGACCGCGACATCATCGTCAACAAGGTGAAAAACCAGGGCGACCTGCCGGCCTACAGCTTTACGCCGCCATACACCGACGGTGCCAAGCTGACCGCACCGGAGTGGTTCGGCTGGACGCAGGAAAAACGCAACGAAGTGGCGAAGAAACTGCTGGCCGACGCCGGCTACGGCCCGGGCAAACCGCTGACCTTCTCCCTGTTGTACAACACCTCCGATCTGCACAAGAAGCTGGCGATCGCCGCCGCCTCCATCTGGAAGAAAAACCTGGGCGTGGACGTGAAGCTGGTGAACCAGGAGTGGAAAACCTTCCTGGATACCCGTCATCAGGGCACCTATGACGTGGCGCGCGCCGGCTGGTGTGCCGACTACAACGAGCCGAGCTCGTTCCTGAACATGATGCTGTCCGACAGCAGCAGTAACACCCCGCACTACAAGAGCGCCGAGTTCGACAAGCTGATGGCCAACGTGTTGACCGCGAAGACCAAAGACGAGCGCGCCGAGCTGTATCAGAAAGCGGAAGTTCAGCTGGACAAAGATTCCGCCATCGTTCCGCTGTATTACTATGTGAACGCCCGTTTGGTGAAACCTTACGTCGGTGGTTACACCGGCAAAGACCCGCTTGATAACGTGTACGACAAAAACCTGTACATCATCAAGCATTGATACGGTAAGAGCCGGCGGCGCAGGCCGCCGGCCCATGTTGAGAATAATAAGCCGTCATCAGGCTGTCGCACAGGGTTAGGGCAATGCTTAAATTTATACTTCGTCGCTTGTTGGAAGCGATCCCGACACTATTTATCCTTATCACCATCTCATTCTTCATGATGCGCCTGGCACCCGGCAGTCCATTTACCGGGGAACGCGCATTGCCGCCGGAAGTTATGGCGAACATCGAAGCCAAATATCATTTGAACGACCCGATCTGGAAACAGTACGGTCATTATCTGGCGCAGCTTGCGCAGGGAGACTTCGGCCCGTCCTTTAAATATAAGGACTATTCGGTGAACGATCTGGTCGCCAGCTCTTTCCCGGTGTCCGCCAAACTCGGCCTGGCCGCGTTTCTGCTGGCGGTGGTGCTGGGGGTGAGCGCAGGCGTGATTGCCGCGCTGAATCAGAACACCAAATGGGACTACACGGTGATGGGGTTCGCCATGACCGGGGTGGTGATACCCAGTTTCGTGGTGGCGCCGCTGCTGGTGCTGATCTTCGCCATCACGCTGAAATGGCTGCCGGGCGGTGGCTGGAACGGCGGCGCGCCTAAATTCATCATCCTGCCGATGGTGGCGCTGTCGCTGGCCTATATCGCCAGCATCGCCCGTATCACGCGTGGCTCGATGATTGAAGTGCTGCACTCCAACTTCATCCGCACCGCGCGCGCCAAAGGCTTGCCGATGCGTCGCATCATTTTCCGCCACGCGCTGAAGCCGGCGCTGCTGCCGGTGCTGTCCTACATGGGGCCGGCGTTCGTCGGTATCATCACCGGATCGATGGTGATCGAAACCATCTACGGTCTGCCGGGGATCGGCCAGCTGTTCGTTAACGGCGCGCTGAACCGTGACTACTCCCTGGTGCTGAGCCTGACCATTCTGGTGGGCGCCCTGACCATTCTGTTCAACGCGATCGTCGATGTGCTGTATGCGGTCATCGATCCGAAAATCCGTTATTAATCTGGAGCACGCGAATGATGTTGACTAAAAAGAACAGCGAAGCTCTGGAAAACTTCAGCGAGAAGCTGGAAGTGGAAGGGCGCAGCCTGTGGCAAGACGCGCGTCGGCGCTTTATGCACAACCGCGCGGCGGTCAGCAGCCTGTTTATTCTGGTGCTGATCACGCTGTTTGTGGCGCTGGCGCCGATGCTGTCGCAGTTTGCCTACGACGATACCGATTGGGCGATGATGTCCGCCGCCCCAAGCGTGGAATCGGGGCACTATTTCGGCACTGACTCCTCCGGGCGCGATCTGCTGGTGCGTGTGGCGATCGGCGGGCGCATCTCGCTGATGGTCGGCGTGGCGGCGGCGCTGGTGGCGGTGGTGGTGGGCACGCTGTACGGCGCAATGTCCGGCTATCTGGGCGGCAAGGTCGACTCGGTGATGATGCGCCTGCTGGAGATCCTCAACTCCTTCCCGTTCATGTTCTTCGTGATCCTGCTGGTGACCTTCTTCGGCCAGAACATCCTGCTCATCTTCGTGGCCATCGGCATGGTGTCGTGGCTGGATATGGCGCGTATCGTGCGCGGCCAAACCCTCGGCCTGAAGCGTAAGGAATTCATCGAAGCGGCGCTGGTGTGCGGCGTCTCCACGCGCAATATCGTGCTGCGCCATATCGTGCCGAACGTGCTCGGCGTGGTGGTGGTGTATGCGTCGCTGCTGGTGCCGAGCATGATCCTGTTCGAATCCTTCCTCAGTTTCCTGGGGCTGGGCACGCAGGAGCCGCTCAGCAGCTGGGGCGCATTGCTCAGCGACGGCGCCAACTCAATGGAAGTTTCACCGTGGTTGCTGCTGTTCCCGGCGGGTTTCCTGGTTGTCACTCTGTTCTGTTTCAACTTTATCGGCGATGGCCTGCGTGACGCCCTCGACCCGAAAGATCGTTAAGGAGTGCAATCATGAGCACCATTGAACATCCTCAACTGCAAACCGGCGCCGGGGTCAAAACGTCGCCGCTGCTGGACGTGAAAGACCTGCGCGTCACGTTCTCCACCCCGGACGGCGACGTGACGGCGGTGAACGATCTGAACTTCGACCTGCGCGCCGGGGAAACGCTGGGCATCGTCGGTGAATCCGGCTCTGGTAAATCGCAGACCGCGTTCGCTCTGATGGGCCTGCTGGCCAGCAATGGCCGCATCGGCGGCTCGGCCAAATTCAACGGCCGTGAAATCCTCAACCTGCCGGAAAATCAGCTCAACAAGCTGCGGGCGGAAGAGATCTCGATGATCTTCCAGGACCCGATGACCTCGCTCAACCCTTATATGCGCGTTGGCGAACAGCTGATGGAAGTGCTGATGCTGCATAAGAAAATGAGCAAAAGCGAAGCCTTTGAAGAGTCGGTACGCATGCTCGACGCGGTGAAAATGCCGGAAGCGCGCAAGCGCATGCGCATGTATCCGCATGAGTTTTCCGGCGGCATGCGCCAGCGCGTGATGATCGCCATGGCGCTGCTGTGCCGGCCGAAGCTGCTGATCGCCGACGAACCGACCACCGCGCTGGACGTAACCGTCCAGGCGCAGATCATGACGCTGCTCAACGAGCTGAAGCGCGAGTTCAACACCGCCATCATCATGATCACCCACGACCTGGGCGTGGTGGCCGGCATCTGCAACAAGGTGCTGGTGATGTACGCCGGCCGCACCATGGAATACGGCAGTGCGCGCGAGGTGTTCTACCAGCCGAGCCACCCGTACTCTATCGGTCTGTTGAACGCGGTGCCGCGTCTCGATGCCGAAGGCGAAGCGTTGCTGACCATTCCCGGCAACCCGCCGAACCTGCTGCGGTTGCCGAAAGGCTGCCCGTTCCAGCCGCGCTGTCCGTACGCCATGGAGCAGTGCGCGAGCGCTCCGCCGTTGGAGCAATTTGGGGAAGGGCGCCTGCGCGCCTGCTTTAAACCGGTGGAGGCGTTGGTATGACAGCGGTAACCGACAAGAAAGTGCTGCTCGAAGTGGCCGATCTGAAAGTGCACTTCGACATTCATGACGACAAACAGTGGTTCTGGCAGCCGCCGAAAACCCTGAAAGCGGTCGATGGCGTCACGCTGCGGCTGTTCGAGGGGGAAACCCTGGGCGTGGTCGGCGAATCCGGCTGCGGCAAATCCACCTTCGCGCGCGCCATCATCGGCCTGGTGAAGGCCACCAGCGGGCGCGTTGCCTGGCTGGGGAAAGATCTGCTGGGCATGAGCGACGCCGACTGGCGCAAAACCCGCAGCGATATCCAGATGATCTTCCAAGATCCGCTGGCGTCGCTCAACCCGCGCATGACCATCGGCGAAATCATCGCCGAGCCGCTGCGCACCTACTACCCGAAAATGCCGCGTCAGGAAGTGAAGGACAAGGTCAAGGCAATGATGCTGAAGGTCGGCCTGCTGCCTAACCTGATCAATCGCTACCCGCACGAGTTCTCCGGCGGCCAGTGCCAGCGTATCGGCATCGCGCGCGCGCTGATCCTCGAACCGAAGCTGGTGATCTGCGACGAGCCGGTCTCCGCGCTGGACGTATCGATTCAGGCGCAGGTGGTGAACCTGTTGCAGCAGCTGCAGCGCGAAATGGGCCTGTCACTGATCTTTATCGCCCACGACTTGGCGGTGGTGAAGCACATTTCCGATCGCGTGCTGGTGATGTATCTGGGCCATGCGGTGGAGCTGGGCACCTATGACGAGGTGTACCACAACCCGCAGCACCCTTACACCAAAGCGCTGATGTCGGCGGTGCCGATCCCGGATCCGGACAAGGAGAAGCAGATCCAGCTGTTGGAAGGGGAGCTGCCTTCGCCGATCAACCCGCCGACCGGTTGCGTGTTCCGCACCCGCTGCCCGATAGCCGGGCCGGAGTGCGCCAAGACGCGTCCGCTGCTGGAGGGCAGTTTCCGCCACGCGGTGTCCTGCCTGAAGGTCGATCCGCTGTAATGTGCCGCTAGTCGGCAACAAAAAGCCCCGCTGAATGAGCGGGGCTTTTTTTATCCGATGCGCTAACGGCGAATCACTCTTTCCACAGAATGTGGCACAGCTTGTGGTCTTTCTCACGGCAGATCAGCACGCGGGCGAACACGTCGTTGATCGGCTCGCCGTCGCTGTCCGCCAGACCGATCACCACCTCGGCGAAGAAGTCCGGGTTCAGGTCGTAATCCACGTGCTCGCTCCAGTCTTCGGAGGGATCGTACAGTTCGGCGCCGCCGCGCTCTTCAAACTGCAGGTTGAACAGCAGAATATCCGCCGGATCCAGATTGTCGCCGGCCAATTCGAGGAAGATGTCGTAGGCCTGTTCCAGCGTTTCGTCTTCGGTAAGGCGGTTATTCAAATCCATAAAAAAATCCTGATAACAAATGATTTGGCGCTATTAAAGCACGCTCGCCGCGGCTTTTACAGCAGCGGGCTGAAAAAGTAGAACAGGCGCTCGACCAGGCGATGCCAGAACGGCCGCTTCAGCCACTCTTTGGCGTTCAGCAGCTGGGAACGGGCGATGTAATCTTCCTGCACGCAGGCCAAATCGCTGCCGAAGCCGTCATCGTCGATCACCAGCGTGATTTCGAAATTCAGCCACAGGCTGCGCATGTCCAGATTGACGGTGCCGACCAGGCTGAGCTGGCCGTCCACCAGCACGCTCTTGGTATGCAGCAGGCCGCCTTCGAACTGATAGATCTTAACCCCGGCCTCCAGCAGCTCGGAGAAGAACGCGCGGCTGGCCCAGCGCACCATCATCGAATCGTTGTCGCGCGGCACGATGATGCTGACCTCGACGCCGCGCAGGGCGGCGGTGCAAATGGCGTGCAGCAGATCGTCACTTGGCACGAAGTACGGCGTGGTCATGATCAGCTGCTCGCGGGCGGAATAGACCGCGGTCAGCAACGCCTGGTGGATCATCTCCTCGGGGAAGCCGGGGCCGGAGGCGATCACCTGAATGGTATGGCCGCTTTCCTGCTCGAACGGCATGATGTTGACGTCCGGCGGTGGCGGCAGAATGCGCTTGCCGGTTTCAATCTCCCAGTCGCAGGCATAGACGATGCCCATGGTGGTGGCCACCGGGCCTTCCATGCGCGCCATCAGATCGATCCATTGGCCGACGCCCGCATCCTGCTTGAAGTAGCGCGGATCGACCATGTTCATGCTGCCGGTATAGGCGATGTAGTTATCGATCAGCACCACCTTGCGGTGCTGGCGCAGATCCATGCGGCGCAGGAACACGCGCAGCAGGTTGACCTTCAACGCCTCGACCACTTCGATACCGGCGTTGCGCATCATCGCCGGGTAGGGACTGCGGAAAAATTGCAGGCTGCCGGCGGAGTCGAGCATCAGGCGGCAGTGTACGCCGCGTCGGGCGGCGGCCATCAGTGATTCGGCCACCTGATCGACCAGGCCGCCGGGTTGCCAGATATAGAACACCATTTCGATGTTGTGTCGCGCCAGCTCGATGTCGCGGATCAGCGCTTTCAGCGTGTCATCGGTGGTGGTGAGCAGCTGCAGCTGGTTGCCCTTGACGCCGTCGATGCCCTGGCGGCGGTTGCACAGCTGGAACAGCGGTTCGGCGACTTCGCTGTACTCGGTGGCGAAGATGCGGCGGCTCTCTTTCAGCTCCTTCAGCCAGCGGGCGGTCGACGGCCACATGGCCTTGGCGCGTTCGGCTCGGCGCTTGCCCAGATGTAATTCGCCGAACGATAAATAGGCCACGATGCCGAACAGCGGCAGAATATAGATAACCAGCAGCCAGGCCATGGCAGAGGGAACCGCACGGCGTTTCATCAAAATGCGCATCGTCACGCCGGCGATCAGCAGCCAGTAGCCGAACACCATGAGCCAACTGATTACGGTATAAAATGTTGTCATAAAGGCGAAAAATCCCGTTCGCAAACCACCAATGATGAGTGTACGCACAGATCGGTCAAGGCGAAACCTTTTATCGGCGCTTATGTTACATAAATATGATGAAGTTAAGGCACTTGCTGAAAATGAAAGGGCGGCTTTTGCCCGCGGGGCGCCCGCTGTGCCGCCGATAACTGCGGCTTGGATCACGGGCGGAAAGGGCTATAATGCCCGCGGTTGGCATTAGACGAACGAGTGACGGAATTATGAGACGCAGTAGAAATGAAGTGGGCCGCTGGCGCATGTTGCGGCAGAGCCAACGCCGCCGGCATCGCTGGCTGGAACGCCAGTCGTGCAGCAATCGCCATATTATCCGGGTGCGGCGGCGCCTGGACGATCAGCATCGGCGCGCGCTGCTGTTTGCGGTATCCTGCGAGTGGTAAAACGAAAACAGTCCCGTGAGGGACTGTTTTGTTATGGCGCCTGGGTTATTTGCCCAGATAGGCGTTGAGCATCCAGACCTGTTTTTCCTGCTCTTTGATGTAATCGCTCATCAGTGACGCGGTGCCTTCGTCACCGGCGTCTGCCGCTACCGTCAGCAGCTCACGCTGCTGTTGCAGCAAGATTGAATACCCTTCCAACAGGCCGCGCAGCGTGCCTTTATCATCGGTCACGTTGGTGTGTTCCTTGATGTCGGCGGTTTTCAGATAGTCGCTGAAAGCGTGACGCGGCTGCGAGCCCAGCGTCAGAATACGTTCCGCCAGCTCATCCACCTTGGTCAGCAGATCGTTATATGTCTCTTCGAATTTCGCGTGCAGTTCAAAGAACTGCGGGCCGGTAATATTCCAGTGATAGCCGCGCACGTTCATATACAGCACCTGATAGTTCGCCAACAGCGCGTTCAGCGCCTCGGCGAGTTTTGCCGATTGTTTACTGTCGAGGCCGATATGGGTTTTCGCTGCTTTCTTTGCCGTTGCCATAATAATCTTCTCCTGATTATTTGTTCCGATAGTAGACAGAATCAATTTCCATAGCTGTTACAGTAACCGGATTTATCGCAGGGTTAAACACGATAACAGGCATTATTGCCATCGCTAAAACCGATGACGATAAATCCGTCGAGCAAATTGCCGAATCAGTTTACGCAGGATCCGCAGGCGAAAAAAGCCGCTTTTATCGGTTACTTGCGCAGCGCCAGTTTCACCGCGCCGGCGCCCAGCGCCATTAGCAGCGCGGCGGCGATCAGCACCGTAATAAACGCGCGATCAAAGGCCAAGCGCGCCAGCTGCGTAAGCTGCTGCGCGCGATCGGCCGCCAGCCCGGCCGCCAGCCGCAGGGCTTCGTCGATGCTGTCGTAGGCCAAATCGCTGACCGGCAGCTCCGCCGGCAGCGCCAGGCTGTGGCTGTAAACCGCTGTCATTAACCCGCCGAGCAGCGTCACGCCCAGCACGCCACCGAGTTCGTAGGAGACGTCTTCGATGGACGCCGCCATGCCGGACTTCTCCTCCGGCGCGTTCAGCATGATGGCGGTAGAAGCGGCGGTGATCACGCCGCCGAGGCCAAAGCCCACCAGCGCCAGGCTGACCAATTGCGGCGCCATGCCGCTCTGGTACCACACGGCAAGACCGGCGATGCCGAGGGTGGTCAGGACAAAGCCGCCGAGGATGATGCTGCGTTCGCCGTAGCGCGGCAACAGCAGGCCGGCTACGGGCCCCGCCAGCGCCGAGGCCAGCGGGATCGGCAAAATAAACAGCGCCGCCTGCAGCGGGCTGAGGCCGAGCACCAGCTGTAGGCGTTGGCTGAGCACCAGCTCGACGCCGATCAGCGCCACCATCGACAGCAGGGCCACGCCGATGCCGCCTGCGAACAGCCGGTTGCGGAACAGAGAGAAATCGATCATCGGGTGGGCGCTGCGCTGCTGACGACGCACGAACAGCACCAGGAACAACACGCCAATCAGGGCTGCCACAAGCAAGGCGCTCACATCAGGCGTCGGTTTGCTCAGCTCCTTCAGCGCATAGATGGCGCCGACCAGACCCATCATGATCTGCACCGAACCGACGATGTCCGAAGGGCGCGGGTTATCGCCACCGCAGCGCGGGATCAGTTTCCACGCCAGCGGCCAGACCAGCAGTACGACCGGTACATTGATCAGGAACACCGACCCCCACCAGAAATACTCCAGCAGCAGGCCGCCGACCACCGGGCCGATGGCCGCGCCGCCGGAGGCCACCGAGGCCCAGATGCCGATCGCCAACGCGCGTTCGCGTTCGTCGGTAAAGACGTGGCGCACGATGGACAGCGTGGCGGGCATCATCATTGCCGCGCCCACGGCGAGGAACACGCGGGCGGCGATCAGCCACTCGGCGGTGGGCGAGAACGCGGCGCACAGTGACGCGACGGCAAACACCGGCAGCCCGGCGAGAAACAGCCGTTTATGGCCGATGCGATCGCTCAGCATGCCGGCGCCGGGCAGCAGGCCGGCCACCACCAGCGGGTAGGCGTTGACGATCCAGAGTTTTTGCGAGGCGCTGGCGTCCAGCGCCTGGGTTAAGCGCGGCAGGGCGGTATATAACACCGTCATATCGATGACGATCAGGAAAAGGGCGCTGGCGACCATCGTCAGGATCAACCAGCGGTTCTTGGCGTACATAATTCATATCCAGTTAACGTGGGCGGCGCGGAGGCGCCGCCATTGGGGTAACCCACCGGCGATACCGGGTGGTATACTGATGATAATATATATCCATACGTTCGTATTGAAAAGAAGGGTTTCTTAATGGGACGTCAACGCAGCATCGATCGCGACAAGGTTTTGGACACCGCCGAAGAGATCGTCGCCACCCAGGGCGCCGCCGGCTTGACCATCGACGCCGTCGCCAAAGCGATGGGGATCTCCAAGGGCGGGGTGCAGTATTGTTTCGGCAGCAAAGACGCCCTTATCGATGCCATGTTCGATCGCTGGGGGAGTGCCTACGAGACGCTGTTCACGGCGATCGCCGGCGACGAGCCTTCGCCGCAGACCGCCGTGCGGGCGCATATGCTGGCCACCCACAGTTCGGATCAGACCTCCAGCGCCAAGGCCGCCGGGTTGATGGCAACGTTGATTCAAACGCCGGAGCATCTGGCGAGCACGCGCGAATGGTATCGCAGCCGCATCGCCGGTTTGGATTTGACGACCGAAGAAGGCAAGCGCGCGCGCCTGGCGTTTCTCGCCACCGAAGGTGCCTTTATGCTGCGTTACTTTGGTTTGATGGATATCGACCAGGCGGAATGGGAAACGATGTTCGCCGATATGCAGGCGTTAATATTGACGGGCGGCGACAAATAAGCGCAGGGACAAGCGGCAGGGAGCAGCCTGCCGCGGGCTAAGCCTGATTATTTATAGGCTATCGCATTGATGGTTTCGAAGGTGGTTTTCCCCTCGCGGCCGATAATGACGTAATACTTACCGCCTTTTTCGTCTACCGCTTTCGACAGACGCGCATGGTCGATCCCCACGGTGTCGTCGCCGTCTTGTGAAATGGTCACCGGACCGATCTCGGTATGTTTCGCCGCCTCTTCCCGAGTGATTTCAATTGCCGCCAGGGAAGAGAATGAGGTGAACGCCAGCAGTGCCAAGAGATATTTAGTTGCCTTCATAATTATTCCTTTTGGAAGATAAAAACGACCCGTAACTGCATCTTGACTACGGCTCAAGTGTAGGTCAGCGGCGGCGGTTTACCATGCGACGGCAAAAAATAGTCTCAGACGGCGGCGCCTATCACACTGATAGCTAGTCAAGGGGGCGGCGAAAGGCGTATGTTTATCGAACAAGATATTCCCTCGAAGAACCTTTAAGCCAGCCACTCCGTGCTGGCTTTTTTTTTGCTTTTTCCCAATTGATTTGTTTTATCGCAGGATAATCTGATGCTGAATCATTCCGCGATCTAACAATATTGAGATTAAATAACGTATGACCCTAAGATTAATTGACATTATATTTTAGACGGGTAGGGTACGGGGCGGTTTTTCTCATTGCCACGGATCCAGGAATGATGGTGACACGGATAGCTTTGCTGTTAGTCGCGTTCTGCTTTGCTAGCAGCGCAAATGCTTTATTTACCCCTAATGAATACAATATTTGGCACTATCAGGAAGGGGTGCTGTACGGCGCGACTCAGAATGAGTTCAGTGAACCGGTACTGGTTAGCCTCGCCGGGCCAGGGACGCCTTGGGCGAATATGGTGATCTCTCTCACCCATCGTGAACCCTGCGAAGCATTTCAGTCGATAAAGACGTTGCTAATCAATAAAGATCTCCTGGCGGTGACGCTGAGTTGCGTTCAGGTGGGAGAACACAGCGTGGTGAGTTATACGCTGCATGAGAGTGAAGTGGTCAACCGCTTGTATACGCATTTGAAATCGGGTTTTACGCTGGTGATCGATGGCCGCATCAAGCTGTGGGCCGCCAATATCGCACATCCCGCGCGTTGAGCGAGCTTGCCGCACGATTGAACCGGGAACGACGCGCGCTCCCGGTAGCGGGGCTCAGAACACCTGCTTGAACGGCTTCACCGTCACGTCGGCATAGACGCCGGCGGCGATATAGGGATCCTGCTGCGCCCAGGCCTGGGCTTCCGCCAGCGACTCGAATTCGGCGATCACCGTCGAACCGGTAAAGCCGGCGGCGCCGGGATCGTTGCTGTCGATGGCCGGGTTAGGGCCGGCGACCACCAGGTGGCCGGCGTCGCGCAGCGCCTGCAGGCGTGCCAGGTGTGCCGGGCGCACCGCCAGACGGTTTTCCAGCGAGTTAGGGACGTCTTGCGCGTAGATCAGATAAAGCATGTTTCACCTTTAAAATCATGGCTATAAAACGGTGCTACCAAGGTAGCGCAAAAGGCGCGGCAGGGGAACGGTGCGCGGCGAATTTCCCGGCGGATTGGCGCTTATACCTTGAAGCCGCTACTTTTTATTCGTATAGTGCGGCGCGCTTAAACTGATATGCCATTGAGGTGAGGATATGACGGAACTGGTAAGGGAAAAACTCGATTTGCCTGCGGGCAAAAGTAAACTGCTGCTGCACTCTTGCTGCGCGCCCTGTTCCGGCGAGGTGATGGAAGCGATCCAGGCTTCCGGGATCGAGTACGCCATTTTCTTCTATAACCCCAACATTCACCCGCAAAAAGAGTATCTGCTGCGCAAGGAAGAGAACATCCGTTTCGCCGAGCAGCACGGGGTGCCGATCATCGATGCCGATTACGACACCGACAACTGGTTCGCCCGCGCCAAGGGGATGGAGAATGAGCCGGAGCGCGGCATTCGTTGCACCATGTGTTTTGACATGCGTTTCGAGCGCACGGCGCTGTATGCGCATGAGCACGGTTACGACACCATCTCCAGCTCGCTGGGCATTTCGCGCTGGAAGAACATGCAGCAGATCACCGACTGCGGCATTCGGGCGGCGGAAAAATATCCCGACCTGGTGTACTGGGATTACAACTGGCGCAAGAAGGGCGGTTCGTCGCGCATGATAGAGATCAGCAAACGTGAACGCTTCTATCAGCAGGAATACTGCGGCTGCGTCTATTCGCTGCGCGACACCAACCTGCACCGCAAGGCGCAAGGGCGGCCGCTGATTAAGCTGGGCGTGCTTTACTATGGCGATGAAGAATAACGCTTAATCACCGCAATCAACCCGCTACGGCGGGTTTTTTATTTTTGACGCCCGGCCAAACGTTAATGAAGCGTGTTGTTCCGGCGATAAAAAAGCAACGGTCAGGTTAATATCCTTATGAGTTTGCTGGTTTTAGCCGCGCATACTGACGATTAAAGCGATAGTTTGCCTTTCGTTATTGAATATGATTGCTATTTGCATTTAAACTTGGCGAACCAGAGGAAACAGAATCATTATGCCGCTAAAAAAGATGTTCCTTAATCGCCGTATATCCGTGCCTTTCGTCTTGTCCGTAGGCCTGCACAGCGCCCTGGTGGCGGTATTGCTTTACGCTTCGGTAAAAGAAGTGGTGGAGCTGCCGAAGCCAGAGGACGCGCCGATCAGCGTCATGATGGTCAATACCGCCGCGATGGCCGAACCGCCACCGCCGGCGCCGGCCGAGCCGGAGCCGCCGCAGGTCGAACCTGAGCCGGAGCCAGAACCGGAACCCATCGTGGAGCCGCCGCCGAAGGCGATCGTGAAACCCGAGCCGGTCAAGCCGAAACCGAAACCTAAGCCGAAGCCGAAGGTCGAAAAACAGGTGAAACCGGAGCCGAAGAGGGTTGAGCCGCGCGAGCCGTCGCCGTTCAACAACGATTCACCGGCCAAACCGATCGATAAAGCGCCGGTGAAGCAGGCGCCTGCCGCGCCGGTGCAGGGCAACTCGCGCGAGGTCGGGCCAAGACCGATCAGCCGCGCTAATCCGCTCTATCCGCCGCGGGCCCAGGCTTTGCAGATCGAAGGCAACGTGCGGGTACAGTTCGATATCGACAGCGACGGGCGCGTCAGCAACGTGCGCATCTTGTCGGCCGAGCCGCGCAATATGTTCGAGCGTGAAGTGAAGCAGGCGATGCGCAAATGGCGCTATGAGGCCAAAGAAGCGAAAGATCGCACCGTCACTATCCGCTTCAAGCTGAACGGCACGACCGAATTGAACTGAATTCGGTCACCACCAAAAAGAAAGGGTCGCCTCGGCGACCCTTTTTGCATTTGCGGTACAGCCGCCGGCTTATTCTTCGAAGCCGACGCGGAAATTCATTTTGCCCTCAGGCAGCGCGCGCGAGTTGCCTTCCGCATCGACCGCCACATAGGTGAACACCGCTTCGGTCGCCCGGTAGCGCTGGCCGATCGGCGCGGAAGAGACTTTCTTGACCCACACTTCGATATTGATGGTGATCGAGCTGCGCCCGGTGCGGATGCAGTGCGCATAGCAGCAAACCACGTCGCCTACCGCCACCGGTTTCAGAAAGGTCATGCCGTCCACGCGCACGGTCACCACGCGCCCTTCGGCGATCTCTTTTGCCTGGATGGCGCCGCCGATATCCATTTGCGACATCAGCCAGCCGCCGAAGATATCGCCGTTGGCATTGGTATCGGCCGGCATGGCCAGCGTGCGCAGCACCAGCTCGCCGCTGGGTAAAGGTCGTTGTTGTGTCATAGCAGTCTGCTTTTAAAAGGAGGGAATAACATCATACTGCCCGCGGCAAGCGCCGCAGGCATTAACAATTTTGTAACTATTTTTTCTGTTCTTCCGGCATGTGCCGGTAAATATAGATACCGCTGAGGAGGGTGAAGACCAGCGTCAGCACTGTCAGGCCAAAGACTTTGAAATTGACCCAGACGCTTTGTGGCAGCCAGAAGGCGACATAGATGTTCGCCAGGCCGCAGGCCAGGAAGAAGACCGCCCAGGCCAGGTTGAGGTTGCTCCACACTTTGTCCGGCAGCGTCAGCTCTTTGCCCAGCATGCGCTGAACCAGCGGTTTTTTGAGCACCCATTGGCTGATCAGCAGCGCCAGCGCGAACAGTGCGTAAATCACCGTGACCTTCCATTTGATGAACAAATCGTTGTGGAACACCAGCGTCAGGGTGCCGAACACCAGCACCATCAGGAAGGTGATCAGCGTCATCTTCTCGACCTTGCGGTATTTCACCCAGGTGAACACCAGCGCCAGCGCGGTGGCGACAATTAACGCGCCGGAAGCGACGTAAATGTCGTACAGCTTGTAAAAAGCGAAAAAGACAATTAACGGGAGGAAATCAAGAAACTGCTTCATAAATCAATCCATCATCTGTTCATCGGCCGACTATACCGGATTCGGCGAGCTCTGTGTACCGCCGGGCGTTGCCGATTATCGGCGTTTGGTCGGCGGATTTCTGCCGCGAAAGCAGGAATTTGCATAAACTTACGCAAGAAAGCGCGGGCGCATTGCCAGCGCGGGCCGCAGGTCGCATAGTAAGTATCATAATAACCAGATAATTTACCGCGGAAAACAGCATGCAGTGGAAATCTCTCCAGGCCCTGACGCCGGGTTTGACGCATTTATTGGGCTATCAGCGCAGCTGGCTCAAGCCTGATATTCGCGCCGGCCTTTCCGTAGCCGCCGTCGCCTTGCCGGTGGCCATCGCCTATGCCGAGCTGGCCGGGGTCAGCCCGGTGGTGGGGCTCTATTCCTGTATCTTGCCGATGGTGGCCTATGCGCTGTTCGGCTCCTCACGCCAGCTGATCGTCGGGCCCGATGCCGCCACCTGTGCGGTGATCGCCGCGGTGGTGACGCCGCTGGCGGCGGGCAATATGGAGCGCCATTGGCAACTGACCATCATGATGACCGCGATGATGGGCGGTTGGTGCCTGCTGGCCAGCCGGTTCAAACTGGGGGCGCTGGCGGATCTGCTGTCGCGGCCGATCCTCAGCGGGCTGCTGAACGGCGTGGCGATCACCATCATCGTCGATCAGATCGGCAAGGTGTTGGGATTCACGGTGCGCCCGGCGCAGCTGATCGAGCGCATCTACGCGCTGCCCGGCAACCTGCTGCACAGCGACTGGTTGACGATGGCGGTGTCGTTGTTGACGCTGGTGACGCTGCTCGGATTTAAAAAATGGCGGCCTAACTGGCCGGCGCCGCTGTTTGCCATCGTGCTGGCGGCGTTCGTGACCTGGGGCGGCGGCCTGCAGCAGCATGGCGTGGTGACGGTGGGCGGTTTCAGCGGCGTGTTGCCGATCGTCCAGTGGCCGGACTTCCAGCCCGGTTTGCTGCGCGACATGGTGATCCCGGCGCTTAACCTTGCGGTGGTGAGCTTTGTCAGCATGATGCTCACCGCCCGCAGCTTCGCCGCCAAGAACGGGTATGAGGTGAACGCCGACGCCGAGTTTCGTGCGCTGGGGCTGGTGAATATCGTCTCCGCGCTGTCGCAAGGTTTCGCCATCAGCGGTGCGGACTCGCGCACCGCGGTGAATGACGCCAACGGCGGCAAGAGCCAGCTGGTGTCGGTCATCGCCGCCGCGGTTATCGCCTTCGTCTTGCTGTTCCTGATGGCGCCGCTGCAGTTTATTCCGGTGGCGGGATTGGGCGTGGTGCTGATGTATGCGGCCTGGTCGCTGCTGGACATTCGCGGCATCTGGGTTTTGCGCCGCCGCAACGCACAGGCTTTCCGTCTGGCGCTGTTTACCTTCCTCAGCGTGCTGCTGGTGGGGGTGATCAGCGGTATCGGGTTGGCGGTTTTGCTGGGGCTGATGCAGTTTCTGCGCACCGTCTTCCGGCCGACGGAGCAGCTGCTGGGCGTCAACGACGAAGGCATGATCCATTCCATGGGTAACAACAATGGGGTGAAGGCGGTGCCTGGCGTCATGATGTATCGCTTCAATTCGCCGCTGACCTATTTCAACGTGGCGTACTTCAAACGCCGTATTCTCAATTTGGTCGACGGCACGCCGTTCCAGCCGCGCTGGGTGGTGGTGGATGCGGTAGCCAGTTTTACCCATGCCGATATCAGCGTGCTGGTGGCTATCGACGAACTGAAACGCGATCTGTTACAGCGTAACGTTAAGCTGGTGTTGGCGGGGCGCCGCACCGAGCTGACGCGCTGGTTCCGTATCAACCGCTTAGGGCGCGACAAAGAGCTGATTTTGGTGCCGGACCTGTATCTGGCGCTGAAGCTGATTCAGAGTAAGGAGCAGGCGGAAGCCGCCACGGTGGGGTAAACAAAAAAGGGGCGCGCCGAAGCGTGCCCCTTGCTTTGGGTTGCTTGGCGTTAGCCGCGCAACAGCATGTACAAACGGAACAGGTAGATCAGCAGCAGGGCAGACACCAGGTTGCTCAACGCGGTCAGCACCACGCTGGCGACGTTCGGCGTCAGCACCGACAGATGGCTCACCAAAAACAGCACCAGCAGCTTGGCCGCCAGCCACAGCATCATCGCCGGCACGATCACGCGCGCATTGGCGAAGGCCAATTTGCTGCTCAGTTTGAGCGAAGCGAACACGCCTTTCTTGTCGACGGAGGCGATCACCGGCGCCAGCGCGAAGGCGATCGCCATGAGCACGCCCGGCACCACAAACAGCGTCAGGCCGAGCTGGATCAGCAGGGTGCAGATAAACAGCAGCAGCAGCAGACGCGGCAGATCGGGCGCCGAGGTGCCGAGCGCGCGCAGGGCGCTGGTGCGTTCCCCTTGCGATACCAGACGGATCAGCGTCAGCATCCCGCCGACCAGCAGCACGTTGCCGACCAGCGCGGAGAAGGTGGCGGCCGCCGACACTTTCAGCAGCACCATCTGCTGTTCCGGCGTCATCTGCTGGATCACTTCCTGAATGCCCATACCGGTAGATGAAGCGAAATCGCTGGTGGAGGCAGCGAGCGTCGCCAACTGTTCGGCATCGGGGCTGAAGGCCTGATTCAGCAGCACGGAGATAAACGCCGTCAACAGCGCCAGCATCAGGATGCTGGCTAGTTGGTTGCGTAAAAAGTTAAAACTGTCACGGTACAAAGCGTTGGCCGTGATAGGCATGCAGACTCCTTGGCGTCGGGAAAACAGAGATAAATCAGTGGGTGATTGTACCCTGTTCCACGCCGCTGTGGCACCCCGCGAATTGCACTACGCCTATTTCTTCAACGATCGTCGTTTCAGGCAGCGAGAGCGGCAGGGGCACCGGCAGGGGCGGCAGCCCGTAGCGTTCCCGGGCGCGATCGCAGGCTTCGTTGCGCAGGCCGTTTTCACCGGACTGATCGAACTCTCTGCACGGGCTGGGCCGATTGAGGTAGATCGAACAGGACACAGCTTTGCCGATCTCGCCGTCCAGCGCGTTGCAGCGGGGGGACTTGCTGTTGGTCCCCTGCATGCAGCGCAGGAACGGGGTCAAAGGCTCCGTTAAGGAAAGGGGAACGGTGCCGCCGCCGTCTTCGGCTTCGGCCCAATAGAATGACACTCGAAAATAACCGCAGCATGCGCCGCAGCTGACACAGGGATTAAGGATTTCGCTCATCTTGATTGCCCACCGACTCCTTACGGCACCAACCAAAACCAACACGGAAAATGAAATTACCTCAGCCGTATTTTTCTCCGCAACCGAAATTTGAACATGTAGATAATTTGCAACAAAATCGATTTTTTGATGCAGATCAATCCTTGATTTATTAAGCGGTTAGGTAACCTTGTTTTTAGTGGGATTTTAAATTTTTACACATAAGATGTGATCTCGATGGGATCACAAATACCCGAAAGTAGGTATATTCCCCCTCGAGCGATTAACCACACAAATGGAATGGATAATGAAAAAGACAACTCTGGTGGTATTGGCGACGATGATGGCGCCTATGTTGGCAAGTGCGCATCAGGCCGGTGATTTCCTGTTCCGCGCGGGCACCGCGACGGTGCGTCCAAATGCGGGTTCGGACAACGTATTGGGGTTGGGGTCGCTGGATGCGAAAAATAACACCCAACTCGGTCTGACCTTCGGTTACATGGTGACGGACAACATCGGCGTTGAGTTGTTGGCCGCAACGCCATTCCGCCACAAGGTTACGCTGGGCGGCACCGATCTGGCGACCGTTCACCAATTGCCGCCTACGCTGATGGCGCAATACTACTTCGGCGACAAGCAAGACAAACTGCGTCCTTACCTGGGCGTCGGCGTTAACTACACCACTTTCTTCGACGAGAAGTTCAACGACTACGGCAAAAGCGCCGGGTTGAGCAACCTCGACCTGAAAGACTCCTGGGGCGTGGCGGCGCAGGCCGGCCTGGATTACAACCTGGATGAGCACTGGATGCTGAACATGTCGGTGTGGTGGATGAACATCGAAACCAAAACTCGCTTCAACGATGCGAATGGCGGGCACCACAGCTTCGATACGCGTCTGGATCCGTGGGTGTTCATGTTCGGGGCGGGTTATCGCTTCTGATGATGGCCACAAACAGGGAGGCGTTGCGCCTCCCTGTGTCGGTATTATTTAACCTGCATCACGTTTTCAACCGATTTCACGCCGGCCACGCCACGAGTGACCTGCACCGCACGGTTGGCGTCATCGCTGGACGTCACGAAGCCGCTCAGCTGTACGCGCCCTTTAAAGGTTTCCACGCTGATCTCGCGCGACTTGATGTTTTTATCCGCCAACAACGCCGATTTCACTTTGGTGGTGACTACGGTGTCATCGATATAACCGCCTGTTCCCTCTGATTTTGCCGTCGGCGCGCAAGCACTCACCGCGACCGCCACAACGGCTGCCATGCACAAGGCTGAAAGGGTTTTAAACAGCTTCATAAATTACTCTCCATGCAATGTTATGGTTGAAATTCGCTACGGTTTTTCGCCGCAGCGAGCGCATTCCCCAAATCAAACGAAGAAATGCATAGCGAACAAAGTTCATTGTGAGACAAGACCTGGGTTTGTTCAAATTTTTGCTGTAAATAAATGGAACAAACTTTGAGGGGAAACAAGCTGTTAAAGCGAGCGCCGGTAGGGCGCTCGCTAAAGAGGATCACGCCCGGGTGGCGCGCTTCATATTGCTGACGAAGGCCGCCAGCTTAGTCAGCATCTCCGCCGGGTTGGCATGGTGCTGTTCGATGATTTTGACGATGGCCGAGCCGGAGATCGCGCCGGCGGCCCCGGCCTGCAGCGCGGCCTTCACCTGTTCGGGGTCGGAGATGCCGAAGCCTTGCAGCGGCGGCGCGGCGTGATACTCGCGCAGTTTGTTCACCAGGTGATGCAGAGGCAGCTGCGCCCGGCTTTCGGTGCCGGTCACCCCGGCGCGCGACAGCAGGTAGGTGTAGCCGCGGCCGTGCGAGGCGATTTCACGCAGCAGATCGTCATCGGCGTTCGGCGGGCAAATGAAGATCGGTGCGATACCGTGGCGAGCGGCGGCGGCGCGGAACGGCGCAGACTCTTCAAACGGCACGTCGGCGACCAGCACCGAATCCACGCCCACTTCGGCGCAGCGTTGGTAAAACGCATCGATGCCTTTATGGAACACCAGGTTGGCGTACATCAACAGGCCGATGGGAATGGTCGGGTGCTTCTGGCGGATGGCCGCCAACATCTCGAAGCACTGGGTCGGCGTGACGCCGGCGGCGAAGGCGCGCAGCGTCGCGCTTTGGATGGTTGGGCCATCCGCCAGCGGATCGGAGAAGGGGATGCCCAGCTCCAGCGCGTCCGCGCCGGCTTCGATCAGGGTGTCGATAATCTGCAGCGACAGCGCCGGGTTAGGATCGCCCAGCGTCACGAACGGGACGAAGGCGCCTTCCTTGCTGCTTTCCAGACGCGTGAACAGTTGCTGATAACGTTCCATCAGATTTCTCCCCGTGCTTTCAAAATGTCGTGAACGGTAAATATGTCTTTGTCGCCGCGGCCGGACAGGTTGACCACCAGGATCTGCTCTTTCTGCGGCGTTTCACGGATCATTTTCAGCGCGTGCGCCAGGGCGTGTGAGGATTCCAGCGCCGGGATGATGCCTTCATGGCGCGACAGCGCCTTGAACGCTTCCAGCGCTTCGTCGTCGGTGATCGACACGTATTCGGCGCGGCCGGTGCTGTTCAGGTAGGCATGCTGTGGCCCGACGGACGGGAAGTCCAGCCCGGCGGAAATCGAATAGGATTCTTCAATCTGGCCTTCGGCGGTCTGCATCATCGGCGCCTTCATGCCGAAGTAGATGCCGACGTGGCCGTGCTTGAGCGGTGCGCCGTGCTGGCCTGTTTCGATGCCCAGCCCGGCGGGCTCCACGCCGATCAGCCCAACGTCGGCGTCATCGATAAAGTCGGCAAACATGCCGATGGCGTTGGAGCCACCGCCGACGCAGGCGATGACCGCATCCGGCAGGCGGCCTTCGCGCTCCAGCACCTGCGCTTTGGTTTCTTCGCCGATCATGCGCTGGAATTCACGCACGATGGTGGGGTATGGGTGCGGGCCGGCGGCGGTGCCGAGCATATAGTGCGCGGTTTCATAGCTGCCGGACCAGTCGCGCAACGCTTCGTTGCAGGCGTCTTTCAGGGTGGCGGAGCCGCTGTGCACCGGGATCACTTCCGCACCCATCAGCCGCATGCGGAATACGTTCGGCGACTGGCGCTCAACGTCTTTGGCACCCATATAGATGCGGCATTTCAGGCCGAGCAGCGCGCAGGCCAGCGCAGAAGCCACGCCGTGTTGGCCGGCGCCGGTTTCCGCAATGATCTCGGTTTTGCCCATGCGCTTGGCCAGCAGGGCTTGGCCCAGCACCTGGTTGGTCTTGTGAGCGCCACCGTGCAGCAGGTCTTCACGCTTCAGATAAAGCTTGGTGTTGCTGCCGGCGGTGAGGTTTTTGCACAGCGTCAGCGCCGTCGGGCGGCCCGCGTAGTTCTTCAACAGATCGATAAATTCTGCCTGGAATTCTGGATCGCGCTGCGCGCTGACAAAGGCTTCTTCCAGTTGTTTCAGGGCCGGCATCAGAATTTGCGGCACATACTGGCCACCAAATTCGCCGAAGTAGGGGTTAAGCAGCGTCATGAGAGTTCCCGTTATTATCCGTTATTAATATAGAGCCGTATTCAGTAGGCGCGCAGGGTCTGGAAGACCGAGGCCAGGCGCGCGGGATCTTTGATGCCCGGTTCGCTTTCCACGCCGGAGTTGAAGTCCAGCCCGGCGCAGCCGAGCTTGGCCGCTTCGACGCAGTTGTCGGCGCGCAGGCCGCCCGCCAGCATCACGTTAGTCAGATCTTCGCCTTGCAATACCGACCAGTCGAAGCGTTGGCCGGTGCCGCCGGCGCCGTTGTCGAGCAGATAACGGTCAACATGCTGCAGATCGCGCGCCGGCACCCGATCTTTCACGCTCAACGCCTTCCAGATGCGGCAATCGGCCGGCAAGCGGGCGCGCAGGGCGCTGATATAGGCCTGGTCTTCCGCGCCGTGCAATTGCACTGCATGCAGCCCGAGGCGCTCAACGGTCAACGCCACGGTATCGACCTGGGCGTCGCAGAACACGCCGACGTACTTCAGCGGCGCGCCGGAGATCACTTCGCGGGCGCGGGTGATGTCCACATAGCGCGGTGAACGCCCAACGAAAATCAACCCGCCGTAGATGGCGCCGGCCTGATAGGCGGCGGCGGCGTCCTGCGGACGGGTCAGGCCGCACACTTTGTTGTCGCCCAGGATCACGCGGCGCACGGCGGCGCGCAGATCGGGTTCCGACATCAGTGCGCTGCCGATCAGGAAACCGTTGGCGTAATGGCTCAGCTCGCGGATCTGCCCGTAGTTGTTGATGCCCGACTCGCTGATCACCGTCACGCCATGCGGCACGCGCGGCGCCAGCTGACGGGTGCGGTTCAGGTCGATGCTCAGATCGCGCAGATCGCGGTTGTTGATGCCTACCACGCGCGCTTCCAGCGCGATCGCGCGCTGCAGCTCTTCTTCACTGATCACTTCGGTCAGCACGCCCATGTTCAGGCTGTGAGCCAGCGCCGCCAGCTGGCGGTACTGTTCGTCGGTCAACACCGACAGCATCAGCAGGATGGCGTCGGCCTGATAGTAGCGCGCCAGGTAAATCTGATACGGGTCGATGATAAAGTCTTTGCACAACACCGGCTGGCTGACGGTTTTACTGACCAGCGGCAGGAAATCGAAGCTGCCCTGGAAGTATTTTTCGTCGGTCAGCACCGAGATCGCCGAGGCGAAATCTTTATAGACCGTGGCGATCTCCACCGGATCAAAGTTCTCGCGAATCAGTCCCTTGGAAGGCGAGGCTTTCTTGCATTCGAGAATGAAAGCCGTCCGGGTGCCCTGCAGCGCGTGATAGAAGCTGCGTTCGCTCGGTACGATGTCATTCTGAAAGCCGGCCAGGGGCTGTTGCTGTTGTCGCGCCGCGATCCATTGCGCTTTGTCGCGGACAATCTTGTGTAGCACGGTTTCCTGCATCATTTATCCTCTTGCCGCCAGTGCGATGACACGCTCATAGGCCTGCCCGCTGTTGATCATATCCAGTGCCTGCCGCGCATTTTGGCGCAGGTCTTCATGTCCGAATAACTTCAGAAGCAACGCGACGTTGGCCGCGACCGCCGCGGCGTGCGCCGGCTCGCCTTTACCTTGTAACAGCCGCGCCAAAATGTCACGGTTTTCTTCCGGCGTGCCGCCCAGCAAGGCTTCCAGCGGATAGGTTTCCAATCCAAAGGACTGCGGCGTGAGCTGGTAGCTGCTGATTTCGCCGTTGTTCAATTCCGCTACGTGCGTCGTGGCGTGGATCGCTACCTCGTCCATGCCGCCGCCGTGAACCACCGCCGCACGCTGATAACCCAGCACGCGCAGGGTTTCGGCAATTGGCAGCACCAATTCCGGGCTGTAAACGCCGATCAGCGCCAGCGGCGGACGCGCCGGGTTGATCAGCGGGCCCAGCACGTTGAACAGCGTGCGGGTTTTCAGCTGCTGGCGCACCGGCATGGCGTGACGAAAACCGGTGTGGTACTGCGGCGCGAACAGGAAGCATACGCCGAGATCGTCCAGCGCCTTGCGCGCTTCTTCCGCCGGCAGATCCAGACGGATGCCGAACGCCGCCAGCAGATCCGAGGAGCCGGAGCGGCTGGAGACGCTGCGGTTGCCGTGCTTGGCGATCTTCGCGCCGCACGCCGCCGCCACGAAGGCGCTGGCGGTGGAAATATTGATGCTGTTGGTGCCGTCGCCGCCGGTGCCGACAATATCGGCGAACGGGTAGTCAGGGCGCGGGAACGGTTGAGCGTCGTCCAGCAGCGCTTTGGCGGCGCCGGCGATCTCTTCCGGGCGCTCGCCGCGGACTTTCATGCTGATCAACGCCGCCGCCAGTTGGCTCGGCTCCAGTTCGCCGCGCACGATGGCGCTGAACAGCTGTTGGCTTTCCTGCTGGCTCATCGACTCGGCGCGGTACAGTTTCTCAAGAATAGGTTGCATCGTCGTGTTCCTTATATTACTTCGCCAGCGCCCAGGCCAGGGTCTGCTCAAGCAGGCGCGCGCCGTGGGTGGTCAGAATCGATTCCGGGTGGAACTGGAAGCCGCACACGCGGCGACGATCGTCGCGCACCGCCATCACCATCTCGCCGAAACGGGCGTTGACGGTCAGATCGGCCGGGATATTGCTGCCGACCAGCGAGTGGTAGCGCGCCACCGGCAGGGGGTTGGCCATGCCGGCGAACATGCCTGCGCCATCGTGAACGATCGCGGAGGCTTTGCCGTGCAGGATCTCGCCCGCCTGGCCGACCTGGCCGCCGTAGGCTTCGACGATCGCCTGGTGACCGAGGCAGATGCCGATGATCGGCAGCCGGCCGCGCAGGCGCTGCAGCAGTTCCGGCATGCAGCCCGCTTCGGACGGCGTGCCGGGGCCGGGCGACAGCATCAGCACCGGCTGGGTCATGTGCTCCAGGCGTTCGATGATCACCTCGGCGGCGATCTGGTTACGGTAAATCACCACCTGGTGGCCGCTGGCGCGCAGCTGATCGACCAGGTTGTAGGTAAAGGAGTCGACGTTGTCGAGCAGCAGGATATCGGCCATCAGAACACCTCCTTGGCATGGTGCGCAGTGGCGATGGCGCGCAGCACGGCACGGGCTTTATTACGGGTTTCGTCGGCTTCCGCCTGCGGGATGGAATCCAGCACCACGCCGGCGCCGGCTTGTACGGTGGCGATGCCGTCTTCAACGTAGGCGGAACGAATGACGATGCAGGTATCCAGATCGCCGGTGGCGGTGAAGTAGCCTACCGCGCCGCCGTAGCTGCCGCGGCGCGTGCCTTCGGAGGCGGCGATCAGCTGCATCGCGCGCACTTTCGGCGCGCCGCTCAGGGTGCCCATGTTCATGCAGGCCTGATAGGCGTGCAGCACGTCGAGATCGGCGCGCAGGGTGCCCACCACCCGGGAAACCAGGTGCATGACGAATGAATAGCGATCCACCTTGGTCAGGTCGGCCACGTAGCGGCTGCCGGCCTGGCAGATGCGCGCCAGATCGTTGCGCGCCAGATCGACCAGCATCAGGTGCTCGGCCAGCTCTTTGTGGTCGGTGCGCATTTCCAGCTCGATGCGGCTGTCGAGATCCAGATCCAGCGAACCGTCGGTACGGCGGCCGCGCGGGCGAGTGCCGGCGATCGGGTAGATTTCGATTTGGCGATTGCCCGCGTCGTATTTCAACGCGCTCTCCGGCGAAGCACCGAACAGGGTGAAGTCATCATCCTGCATGAAGAACATGTACGGGCTGGGGTTGTTGTCTTTCAAGGTCTGGTAGGCCGCCAGCGGCGCCGGGCAAGGCAGGGAGAAGCGGCGCGACGGCACCACCTGGAAAATCTCGCCCTGACGGATAGCCTCCTGCAGCCCGCTGACCACCGCGCCGTACTCTTCGTCGCTCTGGTTGCAGTTCAGCTGCATGTTCTCGAGCTTTTGGTGCGGGATCGGCTGCGGGGTTTGTTGCAACTCGGCCTGCAGCTGTTCCAGACGCTGCTGCAAACGCTGCGCTTCACTCGCTTGTTCACTGAAGACGCTGGCCTGCAGACGGGCCGTACCGCGTTGGTGATCCAGCACCAGCAGGGTTTCCGCCAGATAGAAGCAGAAGTCCGGGCAGCGCTGATCCTGGCGCAGCGCCGGCAGGTCTTCGAAGCCGGCGACCAAATCGTAGGCGAACAGGCCACCCAGCATCACGGCTTCGCGCTCGTCCGCCGGGGAGTCCACCAGGGTCAGCAGCGTGCGCAGCGCGTCGAACACCGACAGTGAGCGCAAGCGGGCGTCTTCGTCCTGCACCGCGTCGATTGTCGGGAAGGTCAGTTCGCGGCCGTTGGGGCGCGCCTGATTGCGCACTTCGGGCGGCAGCGCTTCGTCCAGCAGCGGCAGCAGCGCCGCGCCGTTGGCGGTCAGCGCCTGCACGCTGACGGTATGGCCCAGTGCGGTAATGCGCAGCGCGCTGTCGATCACCAGCAGGCTCTGCAGATTCTGTTTGCTGTTGATTTCCGCCGATTCCAGCAGCAGGGTGGCCGGACGGGCGCCGCACAGCTGGTGGAAAATGGTGGTGGGATCGCCCCGGTAGCTGGCTTGCGCCTTCAGCAATGTCAGTTGTGGTTTGGTGTTCATCATCGGTGGTTCCAGTGAATTCTGTCCATAAAAAAGCCCGCATCAGGTGCGGGCTCAGGAAATCTGCATTGTCAGATGACAGCTATGCGCGATTACACCGCCCGCAAGAGGGAGGTACGCCACCAACCGTGAAGAGAAATGTAGTTGTTCATTTGCAGACTCTCTTTGTTAACTCTCATCCGACACGGCCGTTGCCGTGAACTTGTGTACTAGTTAACTGGTTCGCAGCGGCAAAGTCAACCCTCTTTTTGCACAATGTTTTAGCGGTCGGCGTGAATTCTGTTCATCATCCGCCTGGCGCCTGCGGCCAGGGCAGAATAGATTTCCGTCCGGCTGCCGATCGCGGGTATGATAGAAAACCAAGCCACTGCCGGATATCCGTTTTGACAGACAGTAACCCCCAATCCACCGCTTTTACTCTGTATGACCTCCACAGCCACACGACCGCCTCCGACGGCTACCTGACGCCGACGCAGCTGGTGCAGCGGGCGGTCGAGATGCGCGTGGGCGTGCTGGCGATCACCGATCACGACACCACCGCCGGGTTGGTCGAGGCCGCCGCCGCCATTGCGGAGCAGGCGTTGCCGCTGCGGTTGGTCAACGGGGTGGAAATCTCGACGCTGTGGGAAAATCATGAGATCCATATCGTTGGATTGGGTATGGACGTCGCGCACCCGGCGCTGGTGACGCTATTGGCGGAACAAACTGAACGCCGCAATCGCCGTGCGCAGGAGATCGGTGTGCGGTTGGCTAAAGCGCGCATTCCCGACGCCTATGCCGGCGCCCAGCGGTTGGCGGGGGCCGGTGCGGTGACCCGCGGCCATTTCGCCCGTTACCTGGTGGAGATTGGCGTGGCGGACAATATGGCGCAGGTGTTCAAGAAATACCTGGCCAAGGGCAAAACCGGCTACGTGCCGCCGCAGTGGTGTACAATAGAACAAGCCATTGATGCGATTCATCAATCGGGCGGTCAGGCGGTGATGGCTCATCCCGGCCGTTACGATCTGACCGCGAAGTGGTTGAAACGTTTGCTGGCGTATTTCGCCGAACACGGCGGCGACGCCATGGAAGTGGCGCAGTGTCAGCAGGCGCCGCATGAGCGCTCGCAATTGGCGAAATACGCCCAGGACTACCGTCTGTTGGCCTCGCAAGGCTCTGATTTTCATCAGCCTTGTTCGTGGATCGAACTGGGTCGCAAACTGTGGCTGCCGGGCGGCGTTGAGCCGGTGTGGCGCGATTGGCCGCAGCCGGGCGAGGCGGTCTGATTTTACGCGCGTGGCAACGCGCGTGGGCATCATTTTAGGAGCAAGTCATGAGTCAGCTTTTTTATATTCACCCGGACAACCCGCAGCCGCGTTTGATTAACCAGGCGGTTGACGTGCTGCGCAAGGGCGGGGTGATCGTTTATCCCACCGATTCCGGCTATGCGCTGGGTTGCATGCTGGAAGAGAAGGCGGCGATGGAGCGCATTTGCCGCATCCGTCAGCTGGACGGCAACCACAACTTTACCCTGATGTGCCGCGATCTGTCCGAGCTGTCGACCTATGCGCACGTCGATAATACGGCGTTCCGCCTGATCAAAAACAATACGCCGGGCAACTACACCTTTATTCTGAAAGCGACCAAAGAAGTGCCGCGCCGCCTGATGAATGAAAAGCGCAAAACCATCGGCCTGCGCGTGCCGTCGAACCCGATCGCGCTGGCGCTGCTGGAAGCGCTGAACGAACCGATGATGTCCACCACCCTGATGCTGCCGGGTAATGACTTTGCTGAGTCCGATCCGGAAGAGATCAGCGATCACCTGGGCAAGGTGGTCGACCTGGTGATCCACGGCGGTTTCCTCGGCCAACAGCCAACTACGGTTATCGATCTGACCGAATCCTCGCCGGAAGTGGTGCGTGAAGGGGCGGGTGACGCGGCGCCTTTCCGTTGATATCAATTGTTGCCACCTTGCCCATTGTCTGAAAATCGGCTGAAGCGCCGCTATTTCGCGTGAAAACCGCTATTCTTGAATACTTCAGAATTGATAATGGGCAGGATGCGCAGCAATGATTAAACAGGTTTCTTTTTTAGCGGCCTTATTATTTTCTTCAATGGCAAATGCAGGTTTTTATTCAGGCAGCGCCTTGCTGTCGGAATCCGGTGGTTACGTAAAAAATAAAAGCGGTGAAGCCACCGTCGCCGAGGCGCTGAATGGCGGCATGTTCATGGGATATGTGGCCGGCGTATTCGATACCTATTCCATGCAGGGCAATCGCAATATCTGCCCGGAAGCCGGGATGAGCATCGGCATAGCCGCCGACGCGGTGATGCAGTATTTGAACGAGCATCCTGAGCAACTGCATTATTCGGCACCGTCGGTGATCATGTTGGCGTTAAGCGCCGCCTATCCCTGCGTACGTCATTAAATTCCTATTCCAATTGGTGCGCATTTTTTCATAAGGTGCGCTCGGACTCTTTCCGCACGAACTTCAATAGATCAATGCCTGCTGCGCTGTCACCTTATCCCCGTCGGTATTCCCGAACGGGTCGGGGAGAGACGCGCAGGAGGTAATATGACCGCATTTCACAGTGCCAACATGGCGCTCGACTATCAGGATATCGGCTCAGGACCGCTCACGTTGGTGCTGCTGCCCGGTTGGTGCGAGCCGAAAACCGTATTTGAGCCGTTCAGTGCTCTGGCCGCCGATCGCTATCGGGTGATCAGCATCGACTGGCGCGGCCACGGCCTGTCGTCAAAAGCGGCGGGGATGTCGCTGGCGGCGGACGATTTGCTGGAAGATGTGCGTCAGCTGCTGACCGCGCTGCGTTTGGACAACGTGATCACCCTGTCGGTGGCGCACGCCAGCTGGCTGGCGGTGGCATTGGCTGAAGCGTTGCCGCAGCGGGTACGTGGCATGGTGTTTCTCGACTGGATCATGACGCAGCCGGAGCCGGCGTTCTTTACGGCGGTGAGCCGCATGCAGCAGCCGCAGCAGTGGCTGGCGGCGCGCGACGCCTTGTTCGACTTCTGGCAGGGAGGGATAAGCCATTCCCAGGTCAAACGCCATCTGGAGGTCGAGATGGCGCAGGAAGATTACCGGCTCTGGCGTGCCGCCGGCGTGGCCATCGAACAGGCCTACCGGCAATTCGGCTCGCCGCTGCAACGCCTGGCGGGAATGAGCGCGCCGCCGCCGTGCCGGCATATTTACTCGTTGGATCGCCGCGACGACTATCTGCGGCAGCAGCAGGCATTTGCCGCCGAGCAGCCGTTTTTCTCCGTGGTACGGTTAGGGGAGGCTCGTACTCACCTCGGCATTCTGGAACGGCCCGACGCGGTGCTGTGGGCGGTGGAGGATTTTTTGTCCATCGCCCTCAAATAACAGGATGGCGCTATTATACTGGCTGTCGAAATCGTTACGGCACCCCTGAATTAAGAGGTCATAATGTCATTGAAAAAGCACTTGGAGCAACTGTTCAATTATAAGCAATGGGCGGATGCGGAGGCCTTCGCCGCCATTCGAAAAGTGGACGCCGATGCTTGGCCTAAGCAGCGTCATTTGATGCTTCGCTTGATGAATCATATCTATGTCGTCGATCAGATTTTTATCGCCAATTTGCAAGGGCAACGCCATGGCTATACGGCGTTGAACACCCAAGAAACCCCAACGTTGGAAGCGCTGGAAGAGGCGATGTTGGCCAGCGATCGTCGCTACCTCGCGTATATCGCTTCGCTGAGCGAAGCGCAACTGGATGAGCGCATTCATTTTACCTTCGTCGACGGCGGCCCTGGGGATATGCTGCGACGGGAAATGTTGGCGCACGTTGAACACCATGGCTGCTACCACCGTGGTGCGGTGGGATGGCTGATTACTGAAAGTGCTGTCAAAGCGCCACAGGATGTTTTGACCGTGTTTGTACGCGATGGGGGTGTAGCTTAATCGTCGAACGCTATACCAACATAACGCAGACAGGAGGATGCGGTGGCCGAAACCCACCGATAAAGTGGGTTTCAACACCTTAGAAAGCCTGTATAATGCGCGGTTCGATCCTGATAAACGTATTATTACCGTGGTGGCGCTTGGCCGCGGCGGTTATCCCCCCGACGCCTGTGAAGGCGACATTAGAGGTTGCTCAATGAGCGAAAAGTTACAGAAAGTTTTAGCGCGCGCCGGGCATGGCTCGCGTCGTGAAATCGAAACCATGATTGAAGCCGGGCGCGTCAGCGTCGACGGCAAGGTCGCCAAGCTGGGCGATCGCGTTGAAGTGACGCCGGCGATGAAAATTCGTCTGGACGGTCATGTCCTGTCGATCAAAGAATCCGAAGAGGTGGTTTGCCGGGTGCTGGCTTACTACAAACCGGAAGGCGAGCTGTGTACCCGCAGCGATCCTGAAGGCCGCCCGACGGTGTTCGATCGCTTGCCGAAGCTGCGCGGTTCACGCTGGGTGGCGGTAGGGCGACTGGACGTCAACACCTCCGGTCTGCTGCTGTTCACCACCGATGGCGAACTGGCCAACCGTCTGATGCACCCGAGCCGTGAAGTGGAGCGCGAGTACGCGGTACGCGTGTTCGGCCAGGTTGACGATGCGAAAGTGAAGCAGCTGAGCAAGGGTGTGCAGCTGGAAGACGGCCCGGCCGCCTTCCGCACCATCAGCTTCCAGGGCGGAGAAGGCCTCAACCAGTGGTACAACGTGACCCTGACCGAAGGCCGTAACCGTGAAGTGCGTCGCCTGTGGGAAGCGGTGGGTGTGCAGGTGAGCCGTCTGATCCGCGTGCGCTACGGCGACATCGATCTGCCGAAAGGCCTGCCGCGCGGCGGCTGGGCCGAGCTGGATCTGCCGGCGATTAACTACCTGCGCGAGCTGGTGGAATTGAAGCCGGAAACGGTCAGCAAAATGCCGGTGGAGCGTGAACGCCGCCGCGTGAAGGCCAACCAGATCCGCCGTGCGGTCAAGCGCCACTCCCAGGTGGCCGGCAGCGGCCGCCGCAGTGCGCCAGGCAGCAAGCCGGGTAAACCGGGCAAGCCAAGCAAACGCAGCTAATCCCTCATTCTGGCCCCGTTCGGGGCCAGAACTTTTTGTTACCAATCGATCCCCTGTTGCGCCTTCACGCCTGCATCGAACGCGTGTTTCACCGGCCGCATCTCCGTGACCGTATCCGCCAGTTCCAGCAGATCGCGATGGCAACCGCGCCCGGTCAAGATCACCGTTTGGTGCGCAGGGCGCCCCAGCAACGCTGCCTTCAGCTCTTCCAGTTCCAGATAGCCGTAGGTCAGCATGTAGGTCACTTCGTCCAGCAGCACCAGATCCAGGCTGCTGTCGGCCAGCATGCGTTTGCCGTGCTGCCACACCGCCTGACAGGCGGCGGTATCGCCGGCTTTATTCTGCGTCTCCCAGGTAAAACCGGTGGCCATCACCTGGAATTCAACGCCGTGTTGCTGCAGCAGGTTTTTTTCGCCATTGGGCCACTCGCCCTTGATGAACTGGATCACCCCGGCGCGCATGCCGTGGCCAACCGCCCGGGTGACGGTGCCGAAGGCGGCCGTGGTTTTACCCTTGCCGTTGCCGGTAAACACCAGCAGCAGGCCGCGCGTGTCCTGTGCTGCGGCGATGCGGGCATCGACCTGTTCTTTCAGGCGCTGCTGGCGCTGTTGATGACGATCTTCCGCCATGAAACGCTCCTTATTATTCGGCCGCGCCGGGTTTACGGTTCGGCTGCGCGTCGAAGCTCATGCCGGTTTTGCGGCGGCTGTCTTCGCCCATCAGATACAGATACAGCGGCATGATATCGGCCGGGGTTTTCAGCTTGTTCTTGTCTTCGTGCGGGAAGGCAGATGCGCGCATTTTGGTGCGGGTGCCGCCGGGATTGATGCAGTTCACCCGCAAATTGCGGTTTTTATACTCGTCGGCCAACACCTGCATCATGCCCTCGGTGGCGAACTTCGACACCGCATAGGCACCCCAGTCTGCGCGGCCGGTGCGCCCGACGCTGGAACTGGTGAACACCAGCGAACCGGCGTGGGATTTCAGCAGCAGCGGCAGCAGCGCCTGAGTCAGCATAAAGGTGGCGTTGACGTTAACCTGCATCACCTCTTGCCACATGGTCATCGACAGGTCGGCCATCGGCGCGATGTCGCCGAGCAGGCCGGCGTTGTGCAGCACGCCGTCAAGGCGGGGGATCTGGCTCGCCAGATCGTCGGCTATCTGCCGGCATTGCTCCTGCGTGGCGTGCAGCAAGTCCAGCGTCACCACCCGGGCCGGGGCGCCGCCCTGGGCCGCGATCTCTTGTTGTACCGCCAGCAGTTTGCTCTCGGTGCGCCCCAGCAGCACCAACTGAGCGCCGAAGCGCGCATAGGTCAGCGCCGCTTCGCGGCCGATGCCGTCACCGGCGCCGGTGACCAAAATGATACGTTGTTCGAGTAGATCTTGTTTGGGTTGGTAATGCACGATAAATCCTCGCCTGGGTGGCTGTTCTCCCGCGAATATCGGGGAGCAAGGGTGAAACGCGCGGCCGGGGCGGGAGCAAAGGCTCGACCGTCTGCGGGCCGCGCAGCGAATCCGTCTCATCGTATTGATGAATAATGGGTGTTATATGCCTTAATCCGCGGGCATTTTCAATGCGTAGCAGGCTGAAATGGCATTCTTTTGTAACAAAAGCACGGCGGCAGCAGCTTGGTTCGGCCGCAAATCGTCCCCATAGTGATGATCCGTGCGCAATGAATTTTCATTTAGCCGCGACAGCAGCCGCTGCGGTTGGCTAAAATGGAAAGAAGCATACTAACAACCTGTAAATAAAGGCGGAATCTGTGGAGTTTATATCTGTTTATGGCCTGTTTCTGGCCAAGGTCGCCACGGTGGTGCTCGCCATCGCCGCGTTGGCCATCCTGGCGGTCAGTTTGGGGCAACGCAAGAACCGCCAGAAAGGGGAGCTGCAGCTGACCGATCTCGGTGAACAGTATCGCGAGATGCAGCGTGATATGCGCCTGGCGCGTATGGATACCGCCGAGCAGAAGGTGTGGCTGAAACAGTTCAAGAAGCAGACCAAGGCCGACGACAAGCTGAAGAAGCAGCGCGCCAAGTCCGGCGCGGTAGAAGTGAGCAAGCCATGCCTGTACGTGCTGGACTTCAAGGGCAGCATGGACGCGCACGAAGTCACCTCGCTGCGCGAAGAGATCTCGGCGGTGCTGGCGGTAGCGTCGGCGCAGGATGAAGTTCTGCTGCGCCTGGAAAGCCCGGGCGGGGTGGTGCACGGCTACGGCCTGGCGGCCTCGCAGCTGGAGCGCCTGCGCAAAGGCGGCATTCGCCTGACGGTAGCGGTGGATAAAGTGGCGGCCAGCGGCGGCTACATGATGGCCTGCGTCGCGGATCGCATCGTGGCGGCGCCGTTCGCCATCATCGGCTCCATCGGCGTGGTGGCGCAGATCCCGAACTTCCACCGCCTGCTGAAGAAGAACGACATCGACGTGGAGTTGCACACCGCCGGGCAGTTCAAACGCACGCTGACGCTGTTTGGTGAAAACACCGAGCAGGGGCGCGAGAAGTTCCGCGAAGATCTGAACGAAACCCACGAGCTGTTCAAACGCTTCGTGCATGAGCAGCGCCCGTCGCTGGACATCGACAGCGTCGCTACCGGTGAACACTGGTTCGGTTCTCAGGCCAAAGAAAAGGGGCTTATCGACGCCATCGGCACCAGCGACGATTTGCTGATCGCCGAGCTGGATAACCACGAGGTGATCGCCGTGCGCTATACGCGCCGCAAGCGCCTGATGGATCGTTTCACCGGCAGCGCGGCGGAAAGCGTCGATCGCTTGCTGTTGCGCTGGTGGCAGCGTGGGGAAAAGCCGCTGCTGTAACGGCGGCGCTAGCGTGAATCAACGGGGGCCATTCGCCCCCGTTTTCTTTTCTCAATCGACCAGGTGGTATTTTTCCGAAAGCAGATGGGCCAAATGTTTAAACATATTAAATACCGCGGTGGTTTTGGCGGTGGGCAATCCGTCGGCATCCAAAAAGTATTCGCCGCGGAAAACTAAAACGCCGCTTTTTTGTTCAACGTCGGTGGCGATCATGCCGTGCAGATAATCTTCGTGTTGGCGGATGATGTTATTTGCTTCCGCCAGCAGGGCCTCGCGGCTGATAGGGGCAGTATTCGTGTGCATTTATTAGACTCCAAACTAAAAACTCTGCACATATTCTAACGCCGGTTCGCTTTTATCCGCAAACCGACTAAGGTTTATTTGCCGTCTGGATGGCCATGGGCGGCCGCCGGTTGGCGAAATCGGTCTTTCCGTGCTAATTAGGTTGCGTGACGCTTTTTATCAGGTACAGTGTGGGATTTTGCGGCGTCGGGTGGAAGGTTTTGTTTACGCCATGAATAAAACTCACACAGCCATACTTCTGGGGTATGGGTGAATAGCAGGCAGGATCAACAACTTGCGTTCAGGTTGAGCAGTTGGGCAACCAAAAGAAAAAAATCTGTTGATCTCTTGCCAGACTGCCGCAATATAAAAAAAGAGACACGAATTGCCGCGGCACGGCGAGATAAAAGACTTCTTTTTAGAAGAAATAAATTAGGTAAAGGTAAATATGGGTAAAGCTCTCGTAATAGTTGAGTCCCCGGCAAAAGCCAAAACTATTAATAAATATTTAGGAAATGACTACGTGGTGAAGTCCAGCGTCGGTCATATCCGTGATTTGCCGACCAGTGGCTCAGCCAGCAAAAAGAGCGCTGACTCAACCGAAGACAAAGCCAAGAAAAAAGTTAAAAAAGATGAGAAGGCGGCGCTGGTAAATCGTATGGGCGTCGACCCTTACCACGGCTGGAAAGCGCATTATGAAATCCTGCCGGGTAAAGAAAAAGTGGTCGCCGAGTTAAAATCGTTGGCGGAAAACGCCGACCACATTTATCTCGCAACCGACCTTGACCGCGAAGGGGAAGCCATCGCCTGGCACCTGCGGGAAGTGATCGGTGGGGATGACAAACGCTTTAGCCGGGTGGTGTTTAACGAAATCACCAAAAACGCAATCCAACAGGCGTTCAAACAGCCGGGCGAGCTGAACATTGATCGCGTTAACGCGCAGCAGGCTCGCCGGTTTATGGACCGCGTGGTGGGCTATATGGTCTCGCCGCTGCTGTGGAAAAAAATTGCCCGCGGCCTGTCCGCCGGCCGCGTACAGTCGGTGGCGGTGCGCCTGGTGGTTGAGCGCGAACGCGACATCAAGGCCTTCGTGCCGGAAGAGTATTGGGAGCTGCATGCCGATCTGCTGGCAAAGGGTGAAACCGCGCTGCAGATGGAAGTGACCCATGCGCACGACAAACCGTTCAAGCCGGTCAACCGCGAGCAGACTCACGCCGCGGTCAAGCTGCTGGAAAAAGCCCGCTACACGGTGCTGGATCGCGAAGACAAACCGACCAGCAGCAAGCCGGGCGCGCCTTTCATTACCTCTACGCTGCAACAGGCCGCCAGTACCCGCCTGAGCTTCGGCGTGAAGAAAACCATGATGATGGCGCAACGGCTGTATGAAGCCGGCCACATCACCTATATGCGTACCGATTCCACCAACCTGAGCCAGGATGCGCTCAACATGGTGCGTGGCTACATTGGCGACAATTTCGGTGATAAATACCTGCCGAAGGCGCCGAATCAGTACAGCAGCAAAGAGAATTCGCAGGAAGCGCACGAAGCGATCCGTCCTTCGGACGTGAACGTGCTCGCCGAGCAGTTGAAAGACATGGAAGCGGACGCGCAGAAGCTGTATCAGCTGATCTGGCGCCAGTTCGTCGCCTGCCAGATGACGCCGGCGCAATACGATTCGACCACGCTGACGGTGAAGGCCGGCGATTATCAGCTGCGTGCCAAGGGCCGCACGCTGCGCTTTGACGGCTGGACCAAGGTGATGCCGGCGCTGCGCAAGGGCGATGAAGATCGCACCCTGCCATACGTCGAAATCGGCAGCGAGCTGGATCTGCAGAAACTGATCCCAAGCCAGCACTTCACCAAGCCACCGGCGCGCTACAGCGAAGCCTCGCTGGTGAAAGAGCTGGAAAAACGCGGCATCGGCCGTCCGTCCACCTACGCCTCCATTATCTCGACCATTCAGGATCGCGGTTATGTGCGGGTGGAAAGCCGCCGCTTCTATGCCGAGAAAATGGGCGAGATCGTCACCGATCGCCTGGAAGAAAACTTCCGCGAGCTGATGAACTATGACTTCACCGCACGCATGGAAGATGGCCTCGATGAAGTCGCCAACAACCAGGCCGAGTGGAAAGCGGTGCTGGACGAGTTCTTCGTCGATTTCAGCGAGCAGTTGGAAACGGCAGAAAAGGATCCGGAAGAAGGCGGCATGCGGCCTAACCAGATGGTGATGACCAGCATCGACTGCCCGACCTGCGGCCGCAAGATGGGTATCCGTACTGCCAGCACCGGCGTGTTCCTTGGTTGTTCCGGTTATGCGCTGCCGCTGAAGGAGCGCTGCAAAACCACCATCAACCTGGTGCCGGAAGCGGAAGTGCTCAACATCCTCGAAGGCGACGACGCGGAAACCAACGCGCTGCGCGCCCGCCGTCGCTGCAAGAAATGCGGTACGGCGATGGACAGCTACCTGATCGACAACCAGCGCAAGCTGCACGTCTGCGGTAACAACCCGGCGTGTGACGGCTATGAGATCGAAGAGGGCGAGTTCCGCCTGAAAGGCTACGATGGCCCGGTGGTGGAGTGCGACAAGTGCGGCTCGGAAATGCACCTGAAAATGGGGCGTTTCGGCAAGTACATGGGCTGTACCAACGAGAACTGTAAAAACACCCGCAAGATCCTGCGTAACGGCGATGTCGCGCCGCCGAAGGAAGATCCGGTGCCGCTGCCGGAGCTGCCGTGCGAGAAGTCTGACGCCTATTTTGTGCTGCGTGACGGCGCTGCCGGCGTGTTCCTGGCGGCCAATACCTTCCCTAAATCGCGCGAGACCCGCGCGCCGCTGGTGGAAGAGCTGGCTCGCTTCAAGGATCGCCTGCCGGAGAAGCTGCGCTATCTGGCCGATGCGCCGGTAGCGGATGCCGAAGGCAATAAAACGCTGGTGCGTTTCAGCCGTAAAACCAAACAGCAGTACGTCTCCTCTGAAAAAGACGGCAAGGCGACCGGTTGGTCCGCGTTCTACGTGGACGGCAAGTGGGTCGAAGGCAAGAAGTAAGGCCGCTATCCTGCCAGCAAGATGAAAAACCAGCCCCGGCGGCTGGTTTTTTTATTGGTGAAAAGGGGCAAACGGATCTATCCTTTGCTGCTTTTACCCCTCCGTCACTGCCGTTTCACGTTGATACCAATGCAAAATAATCGTTATCATAGTGTGACGCGGATCTATACTTGAAGCTGCAACGTGGTATAGTGGTTATATAAAAATTTTTTTTATTATTAAAGCTTATTAACAACGGCGTTTTCTTCACCATCAGGGTAAAACACGGTGTTTATGGCTTGTGAGTTTCAGCATACCGGGGCGACACCGATATACCTGGCTGCGGGTAAGCCGCAGTGTTTAACCTAGGATGGTATAAGATATGAAATTGCAGCAGCTTCGTTACATTGTGGAAGTGGTTAACCACAACCTGAATGTCTCCTCGACGGCAGAAGGGCTCTATACCTCGCAACCCGGCATCAGTAAACAGGTGCGCATGCTCGAAGATGAGCTGGGCATCCAGATTTTCGCCCGCAGCGGCAAACACCTGACCCAGGTCACCCCGGCCGGCCAGGAAATCATTCGCATCGCACGTGAAGTGCTGTCCAAGGTGGATGCCATTAAAGCCGTCGCCGGCGAACATACCTATCCGGACAAAGGCTCGCTGTACGTCGCCACCACGCATACCCAGGCTCGCTACGCTTTGCCCAACGTGATCAAAGGCTTTATCGAGCGTTACCCGCGCGTTTCGCTGCATATGCATCAGGGCTCGCCGACGCAGATTGCCGAAGCGGTCTCCAAAGGTACCGCCGATTTCGCCATCGCCACCGAAGCGCTGCATTTGTACGACGATCTCATCATGCTGCCGTGCTACCACTGGAACCGCGCGGTAGTCGTGAAGCCCGATCATCCTCTGGCGGGCAAAAGCAGCATCAGCATTGAAGAGCTGGCGGCTTACCCGATCGTCACTTACACCTTCGGCTTTACCGGGCGTTCGGAGTTGGATACCGCCTTCAACCGCGCCGGCCTGACGCCGCGCATCGTCTTTACCGCCACTGACGCCGACGTGATCAAAACCTACGTGCGTCTGGGATTGGGGGTGGGGGTGATCGCCAGCATGGCGGTGGATCCGGTTCAAGATCCGGATCTGGTGACGGTGGATGCGCGCGATATCTTCACCTACAGCACCACCAAGATCGGTTTCCGCCGCAGCACTTTCCTGCGTAGCTACATGTACGACTTCATTCAGCGCTTTGCGCCGCACCTGACGCGCGACGTGGTAGACAGCGCGGTGGCGCTGCGTTCCAACGAAGAGATCGAAGCCATGTTCAAGGACATCAAGCTGCCGATTAAGTAAACGCTACCGTCAACGTCATTAAACAACACCCGGATTAGGCTTTCGCCTTTCCGGGTTTTTTACGAGCAAGCTCCAACGCTTCATGTGCAAGCTGCGCTAATCCCATCTTGGTTGGGGGAGCGCGCTGAGCCGCTCTTACGCCAAACCGCCCCCCCTCTGCCAGTTTCATTAACTTTCTGAATAACATCCGGTCTACCTTGAGGCGATCTATGTTTCGCTTGTTAGGAATCATCTGAAAATAAGGTGTTTTTGTTCTGACGATGAGTTTTTTTTCTCTCGGAAGTTAAAGTGATGCTAACCAATTGCACCGGAACCGCTTATCTCATGACCAGCCGTATCTCTGTCCAATTGCCCGTTGAGGGTCTGCTTTTTTGGAAGCTGACGGGCCGTGAAGCCCTGTCAGAGCCGTTTGCGCTTACGCTGACCTTGCTGGGCCGGGATGCCCGTATTAATCGCAGCGAGCTGCTGGGGCAACCGGTCACGGTGAATCTGCCGACGGGGCTACTGTCAGCGGATCGCCATATCAATGGTAAGGTGACGCGCGTTGCCGTCAGCGCCGTCGAATTAAGTGGCACGCGTTATGCCGTGTATACGCTGACGGTAGAATCGGATCTATGGCCGATGAAACGGGATCGCAATCTGCGCATCTTCCAGGGCCAGACGGTGCCGCAAACGGTGCGTGCTTTGCTCAGCGAATATCAGGTGAACGTAGAGGACAAACTCACCGGCCGCTATCGGGTGTGGGATTACTGTGTCCAGTATCAGGAGAGCAGTCTCGATTTCATCAGCCGCCTCATGGAGCTGGAGGGGATCGTTTACCACTTTCGCCATGAGGCTGGCCGTCACACGCTGGTGCTGACGGATGCGGCAGGGCAGTATCAGCCGTTTAGCGGTTACGAGACGATACCTTACCATCAGACTCCGTCTGGCGGCAGCACCCTCGAGCAAGGCATCGGGCAATGGGCGCCGGAAGACAGCGTGACGCCGGGCATTTACGGTCTGGACGACTATGACTTCCGCAAGCCGAACGCCTGGCTGTTCCAGGCACGCCAAAACCCGGCCTCGCCGATGCCGGGCAGCATCGATGTCTACGATTGGCCGGGGCGCTATGTCGAGCACAGCGATGGGGAGTTCTACGCACGTGTGCGTCAGGAACGCTGGCAGGTGGAACATCAACAGATACACGGCACCGCAACGGCGATCGGAGTGGCGCCGGGCTATACCTTTACCCTGATCAACGCCCCATTTTTCAGCGATAACGGCGAATACCTGACGACGGCCGCCGATTACACGTTCTCCGAGAACCGCTACGCCAGCGGCGAAGACGGGGAGACGATTCATCGCATCGACTTTACGGTTATCCCGGCCGCCACCGTTTTTCGTCCGATGACGGTGACGCCATGGCCGCGCACCTATGGCCCGCAAACGGCCAAGGTGGTGGGGCCCGCCGGCGAGAATATCTGGACGGACAAATACGGCCGGATAAAAGTGAAGTTTCACTGGGATCGCCGCGCTAAAGGGGATGATACCAGTTCGTGCTGGGTAAGGGTGTCGAGCGCCTGGGCGGGACAAGGGTTCGGTTCGGTACAAATACCTCGCGTCGGCGATGAAGTGGTGGTGGACTTTATCAATGGCGATCCGGATCGGCCGATTGTCACCGGGCGCGTCTACAACGAGGCGAGCATGCCGCCGTGGGTGCTGCCGGCGGCGGCCACGCAAATGGGCTTCATGACTCGCAGTAAGGATGGCAGTCGGGACAACGCCAGCTATCTGTTTTTCGAAGATAAGGCGGGCAGCGAAGCCGTGGAGCTGCATTCCGAAAAGGACATGAAGGTTTCGGTGGAAAATGACCAGCAGGTCAATATCGACGGTAACCGGACGACAACCATCCTCAAGCAACAGCAAGACGAAGTGACGGGCAATGCCACCTTCCACTACAAGGGCCAGCGCACCACCACGGTGGATCAAAAAGAAACCGGCTACTTCAATGCCGGTGTCGCTACGGAGATCAAAGCGGGGCGGACATTCGACATTAAAGACGGCGGCGACAAGGTAACGATCACAGGCGACCGCACCAGCGATATCGATGGGAATGAAAGCCATCACGTCACCGGAAAACTGACTGAGACTCTGGATAAAGGGCGCGACGTTACGATCGGTGCCGGCGGCCACAAAGAGGACATCACCGGGGGCGTCACTCGCGAGATCAAAGGCGGTGTCACTGAAACGATCAAAGACGGCGTTACCACTAACATCAATAGCGGTAACTGGACGCAAAACGTCAACGCGGGAACCATTACGATTTACAGCCCGCAGCAGATCAAAATTGTCAGTGACGAAAAGATCAGCCTAGAAGCGCCGGAGTCCGTGTTCAATCCCAAGGTGCATAGCCTGACCGTGACCGCCTTTAGCGAAAGCATTACCGGCAACAGCGTCTCGGCATCGGCGATCACCAGCAGCATCGTTGGCGTGTCCAACAGCCTGACGGGGCTGTCAAATTCTTATAAGCTTAAAGAGTTTTCAAAGACGGCGTTTAAAACGGAAACGAACGGCGTAGTGGTGAATGTCGAGGTGACCAATATCAGCAACAGAACGCTGAATGTAACGAATAACTCGTTGTTTATAATTACATAAAATGGAGCAGCACACTTATGTCTCTGGCTGATATGTCGAAGTACTTTCTGTATGCGGGGATCGCCACCCCTGTCGTGATGGGTATTTTCTTTTACTGTATTTTTAAAAATAACGGCGGTAACTCGACCGAGATGTCCGCGGTTAAAAATTATCTCAACAAGGACAGCTGGCAAGGCGAGATTATCGCCTCGCACCTCGAGTCTTGTCGGCAAACCAACACCCGGTACGGCAATGACTTTTTCTTTGACGTCGATTTTTATCTCCCCGGCGACACCCGGCTCCACACCGCCAAAGCCTTGGTTCAGCCTGGCCAGATGCATCTACTGCGCAAAGGGATGGGCATCAAGGTGAAGAAGGGCCGTAAGAATCAGCTGGCGGTTGTGGAGATGGATCTCACCGCTGAGCCGTTGTAAGCCTGCCTTTCCCTACAAAAACGCCGCATCGTTGCGGCGTTTTTGTTGGCGCATTGCCTAACCCCTTGGCGGCGCTCGGACTTCTTCCCGTTGATTGTTCCTGCCTATCGCTGTGTGCAAAACGTGTTGTTATCAAAACGTTAACTTATCTTTGTGGTATCTTTAAACAAGACCTCAGTGATTACCCTGTTTTAGTCACAATAAGAAATGGAGGAGCTATGTCGTCCGATCTTCGTGAAACAAGTATGGATAAGCTGGTTGCGCTGAATAGCGAATATTACTATTACAGTCTGCCACTGGCGGCGAAGCAACTGGGTGATATCGACCGGTTGCCGAAATCAATGAAAGTGCTGTTGGAGAACCTGCTGCGCCATGTGGATGGCGACACTGTGCAGGTTGACGACCTCAAGGCCATCGTTGCCTGGCTGCAAACCGGCCATGCTGATCGTGAGATCGCCTATCGCCCGGCGCGCGTGCTGATGCAGGATTTTACCGGCGTTCCGGCGGTGGTGGATCTGGCGGCGATGCGTGAAGCGGTGCGGCGGCTGGGCGGCAACGTCGATCAGGTGAACCCGCTGTCGCCGGTGGATCTGGTGATTGACCACTCGGTCACCGTCGATGAGTTTGGCGATGACAGCGCTTTTGAAGACAACGTGCGTATCGAAATGCAGCGCAACCACGAACGCTACACCTTCCTGCGCTGGGGGCAGAAAGCCTTCAACCGCTTCCGCGTGGTGCCGCCGGGCACCGGCATCTGTCACCAGGTTAACCTCGAATATCTTGGCCAAACGGTCTGGCACAGCGACGAAAGCGGTCGCCGCGTGGCTTATCCCGATACGCTGGTGGGCACCGACTCTCACACCACCATGATCAACGGCCTGGGTATTCTCGGCTGGGGCGTCGGCGGTATCGAAGCGGAAGCGGCGATGCTGGGCCAGCCGGTGTCGATGCTGATCCCCGATGTGGTCGGCTTCAAGCTGACCGGCAAGCTCCGCGAGGGCATTACCGCCACCGACCTGGTGCTTACCGTGACTCAAATGCTGCGCAAGCACGGCGTTGTCGGCAAATTCGTCGAGTTTTACGGCGACGGCCTGGCCGATCTGCCGTTGGCGGACCGGGCAACTATCGCCAACATGTCGCCGGAGTTCGGCGCCACCTGTGGCTTCTTCCCGGTGGATGACGTTACGCTCGGCTATATGAAGCTCAGCGGCCGCAGCGCCGAACAAATCGCACTGGTGGAAGCCTACGCCAAAGCGCAGGGCATGTGGCGTAACCCGGGCGATGAACCGGTCTTCACCAGCTCGCTGGCGCTGGATATGTCAACCGTGGAAGCCAGCCTCGCCGGGCCGAAACGCCCGCAGGATCGCGTCGCACTGCCGAATGTGCCGCAGGCGTTCAAGGCCGCCACCGAGCTGGATATCGGTGGCCACAAGGCGAAGACCGACAGCAAAACCTTTACGCTGGACGGGCAGCAGCACGAACTGCGCGACGGCGCGGTGGTGATCGCGGCGATCACCTCCTGCACCAACACCTCCAACCCGAGCGTGATGATGGCGGCCGGCCTGCTGGCGAAAAATGCCGTCAAGAAAGGGCTGCGCAGCAAACCCTGGGTAAAAACCTCGCTGGCGCCGGGATCCAAAGTGGTAACCGACTACTTCGACAGCGCCAAACTCACCGCCTATCTGGAAGAGCTGGGGTTCAACCTGGTGGGGTATGGCTGCACCACCTGTATCGGTAACTCCGGCCCGCTGCCGGATCCGATCGAGCAAGCGATCAAAGAGGGCGATCTGACCGTGGGCGCGGTGTTGTCGGGTAACCGCAACTTCGAAGGGCGTATTCACCCGCTGGTGAAAACCAACTGGCTGGCCTCGCCGCCGCTGGTGGTGGCTTACGCGCTGGCGGGCAGCATGAAGATTGACCTGACCAAAGAGCCGCTGGGCGAGGGCAACGACGGCCAACCGGTCTACCTGAAGGATATCTGGCCGAGCAGCCAGGACATCGCTCAGGCGGTGGAAGAAGTGCGTACCGAGATGTTCCACAAGGAATACGGCGAAGTGTTCGACGGCGACGCCAACTGGCAGGCGATCCAGGTGGCCGGTTCGGCAACCTATCAGTGGCAGGAGGATTCTACCTATATCCGCCATCCGCCGTTCTTCAGCACAATGAAGGTGAAGCCAGATCCGGTGCAGGACATCAAAGACGCGCGCATTCTGGCGATTCTGGCCGATTCGGTGACCACCGACCACATCTCGCCGGCGGGTAACATCAAGCGCGATAGCCCGGCGGGGCGCTACCTGAGCGAGCACGGCGTGGCGCCGCAGGATTTCAACTCCTACGGCTCGCGCCGCGGCAACCACGAAGTGATGATGCGCGGCACCTTCGCCAACATCCGCATCCGCAACGAAATGGTGCCGGGCGTGGAAGGCGGTTATACCCGCCATATTCCGTCGCAGCAGCAGCTGTCTATCTACGACGCCGCCATGCAGTATCAGCAGGAGAAGGTGCCGCTGGCGGTGATCGCCGGTAAAGAGTACGGTTCCGGCTCCAGCCGCGACTGGGCGGCGAAAGGGCCGCGCTTGCTGGGCGTGCGGGTGGTGATTGCCGAGTCCTTCGAGCGTATCCACCGCTCCAACCTGATCGGCATGGGGATTTTGCCGCTGGAGTTCCCACAGGGGGTGACGCGCAAAACCCTGGGGCTGACCGGGGATGAGCAGATCAGCGTCGGCGGCCTGCAGCAGCTGCAGCCGGGCCAGACGGTCCCGGTGCATATCACCTATGCCGACGGGCGCAAGGAAGTGATCGACACCCGTTGCCGCATCGATACCGGCAATGAGCTGACCTACTACGAAAACGACGGCATTCTGCACTATGTGATCAGGAAAATGCTGTAATTAAGCAATAAAAAGGGCGCCGCAAGGCGCCCTGATTGTTTCCGCCGCGGCGGCGATCACTTCTGGTCGAGCAAATGGCCCATTTTGGCGGCCTTGGTCGCCAGGTAGTGTTCGTTCTTCGGGTTGCGGCCGACGATCAGCGGCACGCGCTCGCTGATGTTGATGCCTGCTTCGGTCAGGATCTCGACCTTTTTCGGGTTGTTGGTCAGTAAACGCACCGCGTCGACGCCCAGCAGCTTGAACATGTCGGCACACAGGGTGAAGTCGCGCTCGTCGGCGGCGAAGCCGAGCTGGTGGTTGGCTTCCACGGTGTCTGCACCCTTATCCTGCAGCGCGTAGGCGCGGATTTTGTTCAACAGGCCGATATTGCGGCCCTCCTGGCGATGATAAAGCAGGATGCCGCGGCCTTCTTCGGCGATCTGCTCCAGCGCGGCTTCAAGTTGAAAACCGCAGTCGCAGCGCAGGCTGAACAGAGCATCGCCAGTCAGACATTCGGAATGCACGCGCGCGAGCACCGGCGCTTCGCCGGAAATATCACCGAATACCAACGCCAGATGGTCATGCCCGGTCGCCAGTTCTTCGAATCCTACCATCAGGAAATCGCCCCAAGGTGTCGGCAGTTTAGCCTCTGCCACCCGTTTAAGCTGCATGTCACTCTCCACAAAAGCGTACGATTCAATCATTGTCGCGCATCCTAAGTCCGGTTCGGTAAATTGACCAAGACTAAAACGTGCTACGCCGATCTCTATTTCGTTAATTATCGGCTATTTTGCCACAACTTCTTGCCGGGCGGTGCTCAGCAAACCAGCAGATGGCGTTTTCTGGCCGCCTATTATTGCGATAGGTTGCCTATCTGTTTAATTTTTCGCGTGTTATCAATATTGCACTCTTGTTACACTGCTGCCTGATTCACGCAGAGGAAGAATAGAATGTATGAGATAGCGAAACGCACGGCGGGCGGCGCGCTGCTGCTGCTGTTGATGCCGTTGGCGGTCTGGGTATCCGGCTGGCATTGGCAACCCGGCGGCAATGAGCAACTGCTGAAAGCGCTGTACTGGGTGACCGAAACCGTGACCTCGCCATGGGGCATTCTGACCAGCGCTATCCTCTGTGGCTGGTTTTTGTGGTGCCTGCGCTTTCGCCTGAAGGCGGCCATCGGTCTGGCGCTCCTGCTTTTCGCCGCGCTGGTGATCGGGCAGGGGGTGAAGTCGTTAATCAAGGATCGGGTGCAAGAACCGCGGCCGTTCGTGGTATGGCTGGAGCAAACCCACGGCGTGGACGGCAAATACTTCTATTCGCTGCATCGCAAAGAGCGCAGCGCGCTGGTGCGCGAGCAATTGCAGGATCAGACGCTGGTGCCGAACTGGCTGCGCAAGCACTGGCAGTTTGAAACCGGCTTCGCTTTCCCGTCGGGGCACACCATGTTCGCCGCTACCTGGGCACTGTTGGGCGTAGGGCTGCTGTGGCCGCGCCGCCATTATAAAACCGTCGCGCTGCTGATGGTGTGGGCGACCGGCGTGATGGGCAGCCGCCTGCTGCTGGGCATGCACTGGCCGCGCGATCTGGCGATGGCCACGCTGATCAGCTGGCTGCTGGTGGTGGTTACCTGCTGGCTGGCACAGCGCTGGTTCGGACCACTGACGCCGCCGCCGCAAGAGCAGCAGGAAATCGCAGCGCGCAAGCCGGAGATATGATCGTTATGTGACTATGTCACAAAAAGGCGGCGTCGGATCGGCGCCGCATTAACCGCTTACATTTTCCCGCCATTGCAATCCGCCCGGCCGCCCCCATATCCTTATAAATTCGACGTTTTGAGAAGTTTTCTCATCAATTTGTTCGCTAAGGCCGTTTACTGCCGAATATGCCAGCAGATATGTGGTTTTATCGTGCCGCAGGGTTTCCCTGCCGCAACGGGAAATGCTAACTTAAGGGTTAGGGACGCCACGTTTTGGCATCGTTCATCCGATTCACTCGGCATCGCGGGAAAGAATGTGAAATATTTGCTGATTTTTTTGTTGGTTCTGGTGATCTTCGTGATTTCCGTCACCTTGGGTGCGCATAACGATCAGGTGGTCAATTTTAACTATCTGGTTGCGCAGGGCGATTATCGCGTATCGACCCTGTTGGCCACGCTGTTTGGCGCCGGTTTCGTTCTCGGCTGGATCATTTGCGGTTTGTTCTACCTGCGCACCCGTATTGCGCTGGGCCGCGCCGAGCGCAAGATCAAAAGGCTGGAGCTGCAGCTTGAGCAGCCCGCTGAACCGGCGGCTCAGCCCGTTGTCAGCAAGGAATAATCCTCTATGTTAGAACTGCTGTTTCTGTTGCTGCCCGTGGCTGCCGCGTACGGTTGGTACATGGGGCGCAGAAGCGCTCAGCAGGATAAACAGCAAGAAGCCAACCGCCTGTCGCGTGAATACGTGGCAGGGGTGAACTTTCTGCTTTCCAACCAGCAGGACAAAGCGGTCGATCTGTTCCTCGACATGTTGAAAGAGGACAGCAACACCGTTGAAGCCCACCTGACGTTGGGTAACCTGTTCCGTTCGCGCGGTGAAGTCGACCGCGCCATCCGCATCCATCAGGCCTTGATGGAAAGCGCCTCCCTGACCTTCGAACAGCGTCTGCTGGCGGTACAGCAGCTGGGCCGCGACTATATGGCGGCCGGGCTGTACGATCGTGCGGAAGACATGTTCAGCCAGTTGACTGACGAAGCGGATTTTCGCGTATCGGCGCTGCAGCAACTGCTGGTGATCCATCAGGCCACCAGCGATTGGCAAAAAGCGATCGACGTGGCGGAAAAGTTGGTCAAGTTGGGTAAAGAGAAACAACGCGTCGAGATCGCACACTTCTATTGCGAACTGGCTCTGCAGGCGATGGGCAGCGACGATCTCGATCGGGCGATGAACCTGCTCAAGCGTGCGGACGCAGCCGATAAACAGTGCGCGCGCGTGTCCATCATGTTCGGGCGCATCTATATGGCGCAAAACGACTACGCCAAAGCGGCAGAGTCGCTGCAGCGCGTCTTGAGTCAGGATAAAGAGTTGGTCAGCGAAACGCTGCCGATGCTGCAGGAATGCTATGCGCATCTGCCGGAACAACAGCACAACTGGGCTGAATTCCTGAAGCGCTGCGTAGAAGAGAACACCGGTGCCACTGCCGATCTGATGCTGGCCGAGATCATCGAGCAGCACGAAGGGCGCGACGTGGTGCAGGTCTATATCAACCGCCAGCTGCAACGCCATCCGACCATGCGGGTGTTCTACCGGCTGATGGATTATCATTTGGCGGACGCCGAAGACGGCCGGGCGAAAGAGAGCTTGCTGCTGTTGCGCGATATGGTCGGCGAGCAAATTCGCACCAAGCCGCGTTACCGCTGCCACAAATGCGGCTTCACCGCACACTCTCTCTATTGGCATTGCCCGTCGTGTCGCGCCTGGTCATCGGTCAAACCGATCCGCGGTCTGGACGGGCAATAACGCGGCGGCGTGACAAAATAAAACGGGGCGATTTATCGCCCCGTTTTTTATGTTCGTCTGTTCGTCGTTTACTTTTTCTTGCCGCCTTTGGCGCCGGTTTTCAACAGCTGACGCAGTTTCTTCAGCTCTTTCTGGCTCAGCGGCTGTTCAATTTCTTCTTCGGTGCTTTGGTTGTCGATCTCGCCATGGTGCAGCTCATCCGCCTTTTTGGCCGGTTTTTCTGCCTTGGCGGCGGGCGCACTGAAGCTGCTTTCCAGGCGCTGGCACACTTCCACGCTCAACGAAAATTCGTTTTCAGCGGCGGCGGCGCGGATTTTTTCCTTGAGTTCCAGAGGAATTTTAATGGTAAGTGTCGATATCTCGCTCATTTTGAAAGCCTTTCTGCAGGAAGATGCCTTCAAGCTAAGCCACTGGCGATCGGGTGTCTAGTGTGTAATAAAAATTTAATATTTCTGTAACAAATAGGGGCGGGAAAACGCGGGTTTTTTAGGCGAGAAACAGAGGCAGGGCCCGAACGCGCGGGCCCTGTACCAGAAATGTTATTTGTAGATGATGGCGGTGCCGCTCAGCATGTTGTTACCACCGGCGGAGATGATGCGGTAGCTGCTGGCGCCCTGAGCGTCGGCCTTAGCGGCCAGCTTTTTCTCCAGGCTGCTGAGGGTGGTCGCGTGGCCTGCGGAAACGATGCCGGTGGCGGTCAGGTTATCGGCCTGCTGGCTGTTGACCGGTTCAGCGGCGAAAGTGGCGAAAGAGGTCAGTGCGATAGCGGCAGCGGCTGCAAAATATTTGATGGTTTTCATAGGTGACTCCAGTCTGTTTATTTAGGAAGGAAGCCATTCGCTTCCGATGGACTGAATAATAAAGCATCTGCAAAGATTGAAAATCTGATAATGCTGAGTAAGTCATTCAAAATATATGATTAACAATTTACGCATCTTTACGGCGTTTTACGCTGCGTGGTTTATCGCTGATGCGCTTTCGTTGACGCGCCATGACAAAGGTGAGAGGTAACATGACAGAGCGCCGGTGCGTGCTGTGGCTGGGATTTCTGGCCCCCGACATGTAGAATGCGGCGGTCAGTTTCGCGGGTGAGTCCCTGATTATGTCTATTTTAGAGAAGGTAGAAGAAATGAAGTCTGAAAATAACGCTAATAACAATGACTTAAAATCATCTCCAATCGTTGTGGCGTTAGATTACGCCGATAAGAACGCTGCGCTGGCGTTCGCCGACCGTATCGATCCGCAAGACTGCCGGCTGAAAGTGGGCAAAGAAATGTTCACGCTGTTTGGGCCGCAGCTGGTGCGCGATCTGCATGGGCGTGGCTTCGACGTGTTTCTCGACCTGAAATTCCACGATATTCCCAATACCACCGCGCATGCGGTCGCGGCGGCGGCCGAGCTGGGCGTTTGGATGGTCAACGTCCACGCCAGCGGCGGCGCGCGCATGATGACCGCCGCTAAAGAAGCGCTGGCGTCATTCGGGGCGGATGCGCCGCTGCTGATTGCCGTGACGGTGCTCACCAGCATGGAAGCGGAAGACCTGCGCGGCATCGGCATCGAGGCCAGCCCGGCGGAACACGCCGAGCGCCTGGCGCGCCTGACCCGCGACTGTGGGCTGGACGGCGTGGTGTGTTCGGCACACGAAGCGCAGCGGCTGAAGGCGGCCTGCGGGCAGGCATTCCAGCTGGTTACGCCGGGGATCCGCCCTGAAGGCAGCGCAGCGGGCGATCAGCGCCGTATCATGACGCCGGTGCAGGCACAGGCCGCCGGCGTGGACTACATGGTGATTGGGCGTCCGATCACCCAATCTGCCGATCCGGCCGCGACGCTGCGCGCGATCCGCGCCTCTTTGGCCTGAGGAACCGCCGATGAATGACGATAACAGCCGCCTGGTGTACTCCACGGACACCGGCCGTATCAAGCAGGAAGAGGTTAAACCGCAACGCGCCAAGGGTGACGGCATCGTGCGCATCCAGCGTCAAACCAGCGGCCGCAAGGGGAAGGGCGTGTGCCTGATCGCCGGTATCGATCTGGATGACGCTGCGCTCGACAAACTGGCGGCCGAGCTGAAGAAGAAATGTGGCTGCGGCGGTTCAGTGAAAGACGGGATCATCGAAATCCAGGGCGATAAACGCGATCTGCTCAAGCAGCTGCTGGAAGCCAAAGGCATGCAGGTCAAGCTGGCGGGCGGTTGAGCTGAATCGCCATGCCGCGGTGCAATGCCGCGGCATGGCTTGAGGTTGTTGCTGCCGGGGGTTAGCCCGTTAACGGCAAAAGAACCATAGACTTAAAGTAAAACAGACCTGAAATCATCGTTATTCTGGATAATACGTCAAAGCGCCGAGGCGCTTTTGCCAGCCTGTCGGCCGAGGGCGCTCGGTCAGGTTATTTGCCAACCTGGTGACCGATAATGCCCCCCACCGCAGCCCCACCCAGCGTGCCCAACGCGCTGCCGTTGGTCAGCACTGCGCCGCCGACTGCGCCGGCACCGGCACCGATAGCGGTGTTGCGATCGCGTTTGGACATGTTGGAACAGGCGCTGAGTGAAAACGCCAGAGTCAGTGCCAGAGCGGCGGTGGCGAAACGTTTATTGATAATCATCATAATGACTTCTCCTTAGCATTGGCTATATGGAAGTGCCCTATAAGTATAGGCGTTAACCATAAATCAGGCCTGCCGTTGGTTCCCATACAGTATCGATATAAAAAATGGCATTTTTTGTTAAAAGCCGAATAATTAGCAAGTTACGGCCCAAAAGTTGCCGAAACTGAGTATAGGTTTCTCGGGAAGGATAAACAGGTAAATAGTCTTAAAATCCCGCTGTGCAGGGGGGAAAGGCGCGCGGCGTGGCCCGCGCGGCGCGCTTGGTATGATGGCGGCCCGCGTTAGTCGTTGACCAACTCCACCTGTATGCCCTGGCGTTTCAGCTGATGCTGATACTCGGGCGCCAAACGCGAATCGGTGATCACCCGGCTGATCTGGCCCGGCTGCGCCAGCGGGTTGGGCTGGATCTGGCCGAATTTGCTGGAGTCCGTTAGCACGATATTCTCTACGCCCTTGGCCAGCACCGCGCTGACTACGTCGGCGCGCATCATGTCGCGGCCGGTAAAACCGGTTTCAGCCTGAAAGCCGTCAATGCCGATAAACGCCTTGTTGAAATGCACCTGCTGAATGCACAGCCGCGTAAGTGGGCCAACCACGGTCTCGCTTTTCTTCTGGTACATGCCACCCAGCACAATCACGTCGCAGTCGGTTTCTTTCAGCAGGTTGGCGATATAGTGGCTGACGGTGATCAGCGTAATGCGCTTGCGTTCGGCGATATAGCGCGCCAGCAGGGCGTTGGCGCTGCCGCTCTCGATAAAGATCGTTTCGCCGTCGTTGACCTGTGCGGCGGCGTACTGTGCCAGCCGCTGTTTGAGGATGAAATTGGACATCATGCGGGCGTCGACGTCGTCGCTCTCCAACGCCACGGCGGAACCGTGCACCCGCTTCAGATAACTGCGTTTTTCCAGCAGGTTAAGATCTTGCCGGATGGTGACTTCCGAGACGCCCGAGGCGCGCGCCAGCTCATTGACGCTGATCCGCCGGCGATCGTTAACCAACTGCAATATGGTCTGTTGTCGTAAATTCATATCGGCCTGATGATGCGGCCGCCAAGGCGCGGCCGCTAAGAGTCAAAGGTTTAAAGAGTATGTTCTGTACGCGCAATAATATCATCCTGCGCCTCAGGGGATAATGCGGTAAAGAAGGCGGAATAGCCAGCTACGCGAACCACTAAATCACGATATTGGTCAGGGTGTTGCTTCGCTGCCAGCAACGTTTCGCGCGACACAATGTTGTACTGTACATGCCAGCCGCGATAGCTCTCGAAGAAGGTGCGCAACATCAGCATCAGCTTTTCCCGATCGCGCGGGTTGTCCAGCGTCGCCGGGTTCAGTTTTTGGTTGAGCAACACGCCGCCGAGGATCGCTTCGGTCGGTAGCTTGGCGAGCGAATTGAACACCGCCGTCGGCCCCAGGTGGTCGGTGCCGGACGCCGGGCTGGCGCCTTCCGCCAGCGGCTGGTGCGCCTTACGGCCATCCGGGGTCGCCAGGGTAGCAGCGCCGAAGGGAACGTTGGCCGAGATAGACGAAGTGCCGGCATAATAGCCGCCGCCGATCGGCCCACGGCCGAAGCGGGTATTGCGATACTGCTTCAGTTCCTCGATGTAGGTTTGGTAGGCGCGCACCAGCAGCCGATCGACGTCGTCCACGTCGTTGCCGTATTTGGGCGCGGTGTTGAGCAGCCGCTGGCGCAGCTGTTCGCCATCCAACCCGGCGAAGTCGTCGGCCAGCGCCGCCGCCAGCTGCTGCTGGCCGATTGTCCCTTGCTCGAACACCAGCTTGCGCACCGCCGCCAGGCTGTTGCCGAGGTTGGCGATACCGACCTGCAGGCCGGAAACCCAGTCGTACTTGGCGCCGCCTTGCTTGATGCTTTTGCCGCGTTCGATGCAGTCATCCACCAGCGCGGAACAGAGGATATCGTGGGCGTTTTCCTCCAGCACGCTGTCCACCACGCATTCGATCTCAATTGACTTGCGCGTGTAGTAGCGGATTTGCCGATCCCAGGCCGCCATTACCTGCTCGAAATCGGCGAAGTTCCCTTTGGACAGCGCCTGCTCTTGCGGCAGGAAAATCTGCCCGGAGGTGGCGTCGCGGCCTTGTTCCAGCGCCGCCAGCAGCACGCGGGCGAAGTTGATGAAGCTCATGCCGGTGCAGCGATAGCCCCATTTGCCGCCAACGGCGGTCTCGATGCAGCCGATGGCGGCGTAATCATAGGCGTCCTGCGGCTCAACCCCCATTTTGATGAACTCGGGAATGACGATTTCGTCGTTGTTGAACGCCGGCATACCAAAGCCGCAGCGGATCACCTGCACACAGGCGTCGAGGAAATCGGCGCTCATTCCGGCGTGGTAACGCACGCTGAGGTTGGGTTGGGTGGAGCGCAGGCGGCCGCAGGATTCGAGAATGGCGTAGGACAGCGGGTTGACCGCGTCGCACGGCCGGCCGTCGATCAGTTTTTGGCCGCCGATGGTGACGTTCTGGTACAGCGGGCTGCCGGCGGAGGCCTTGGAGTGCGAGCCGGAGCGGATCTTGTTGACCTCCAGCAGCTTCAGCCAGCAGCTGTGCAGCAGCTCGATGGCGTCTTCCCGCGCCAGGTTTTGCTCCAGCTCGACGTCGCGCCGATACCAGGGATAGAGATATTGGTCGAGGCGACCAAAGGAAACCGAATGGCCGTTGGATTCGATCTGCAACGTCAGCTGGATGAAATAGCACAGCTGCAGCGCCTGCCAGAAGGTCCGCGGCGGGCGATGGGCGATCAGATCGCAGTTGTCTGCGATAGCCAGCAGCTCGGTGCGCCGCCAGTCGCGGGTTTCGCGTTGCGCCATGTCGCGCGCCAGACGGGCGAAGCGCAGGATGTGTTCGCTCAGCGCCGCCAGCACGATGTCGATGGCGTTGAGAAACTGCGCTTTGTGCAGGTCTTCCCACTCGGTCAGGTGCAGGCGGCTGCGGCGCGCGTTCACCTTTTCACGCAGGCCGTCGAGGCCTAGCGCCAGCAGCAGCGGGAAGTTGACCGCCAGGTGGGCGTCACCGGAGGTCATGTTGCCCTCGGCTTTGATGATGCCGGTGGCCAGCAGCGCCTTTTGTTCGTCGGTAAACATGCCGTAGCAGCGATCCTGCACCGTTTGGCCGCGCCACCAGGGGCAAAGACGATGCAAAATCGCCTTGTTCTCTTCGCTGACCGAGAAGCCGGCGCCCGGACGGTCGGCCAACTGGTCTATTTCGTTCTCTATCCAGCCGACGGTGTATTCGGGGAAGATCGGCGCGGCGCGCAGCTCGCTGGCCTGGTTGCCGACGATCAGCTCATCGTTGGCGATCCAGATGCTGCGATTCGCCAGGTGGTTGGCCAGCGCCAGCGCACGGCGCACCGGCAGTGGCCGATCCTGATGCTGTTGATAGGCTTCGGTATAGTGCTGGGCGCGTTCGGTGCACACCGGCGGTTTGACGATGTGGATCAGCGCGTTCTTATGCGCCTGAATACGGGCGCTGAGGGTGGTCAAATCCAATGTGGTCATGGCGTTATCCTCGCAAAATGGCGGTCAGGCCTTTGGCGCCGGCGTACGCTTCGGCGAAGGCCAGCAGATCGGGCGCGTCCAGCGGCGTGCGGGCGGCGCGGTAGGGCTCGCCGAGCAGGTGATACTTGTTGATGCCCAGCGTGTGGTACGGCAGAAAATGGATCTCCGATACGCCGATCTCGTCGGCGGCGAAGTCGACAATCGTGCGGACAGAATGGCGATCGGCGTTGAAATCGGGGATCAGCGGCACGCGCACGGTCATTGGCACGCCGTGCGTCGCCAGACGGCGGAAATTGTTCATCACCCGACGGGCGGAGCCGCCGGTCCAGGCTTTGAAACGCGCTTCATCGGTGTGTTTGAGATCGGCCAACAGCAGATCCAGCCAGGGCAACGAAGGAGCGATGTAACGCCAGGGAACGTGCAGACAGGATTCGACGGCGGTGTGGATGCCGGCTTCCCGGCCGCGCCGCAGCAGCTCCGCCGCGACTTCCGGCTGCATAAAGGGCTCGCCGCCGGACAGCGTTAAACCGCCGCCGCTGCGCAGGTAGAAAGGCTTATCCCGCATCACCTCGGCCATGATATCGTCGGGGTTGACCGCGCTGCCGCACAGGCTGAGCGCGCCGGTCGGGCAGGCGGCGGCTAGCGCCGCATAGTCGTCTGCGCTGATGACGTCGCGCCGCAGCGTCAATGTTCCCTCGTCACGCCGCAGGCCTTGCGGGCAGCGCTCGGTGCACAGCGTACAGCCGCTCAGGCACAGGCGCTCGTCAAACAGCAGATCCGCGTGGCGTGAGCGGCTTTCCGGGTTCTGACACCAGCGGCAGCTCAGCGGGCACCCTTTTAAAAAGACCACGCTGCGGATGCCGGGGCCATCATGGGTCGAGTAGCGCTGCAGATTGAAGAACATGAGTCACCCGTTTGGCGTTGCTGAATCTTTCGCCATTAAAGATGTTTCGAATGAAAGTTGAATTGATTTTGGTCAAAAGTTGACAGGGTTTTTGCCCTATGATGATTAGAGTTTGAATCCGCCCACAGAACATGACACAGGAGTCCGTGATGGAGCTTTATCTCGATACCGCCGATGTGACTGCGGTAAAACGCCTGGCGCGCATTCTGCCGCTGCACGGCGTCACCACCAACCCGAGCATCGTGGCGAAGGAAGGCAAGCCGATCTGGGAAGTGCTGCCCGCGCTGCGCGACGCCCTCGGCGGCACCGGCAAGCTGTTCGCGCAGGTGATGGCGGCCGATGCCGAGCGCATGGTGGCGGAGGCGGCGCTGCTCAGCCAGCGCGTACCGGGGCTGGTGGTGAAGATCCCGGCAACCGCCGAGGGGCTGGCAGCGATCAAGAAGCTTAAAACGATGTCCATTCCGACGCTGGGCACGGCGGTATACGGCGCCGGGCAGGGGCTGCTGGCGGCCTTGGCCGGGGCGGAATATGTGGCGCCTTACGTCAATCGGGTAGATGCGCAGGGCGGCGACGGTATCGAAATGGTGCACGAGCTGCAGCAGCTGCTGAGCCTGCACGCGCCGTCGGCGCAGGTGCTGGCCGCCAGCTTTAAAACGCCGCGCCAGGCGCTGGAATGCCTGCTGGCGGGCTGTCAGGCCATCACGCTGCCGGTGGATGTGGCGGAGCAGTTCCTCAGCGCGCCAGCGGTGCAGGCCGCGGTCGAGAAGTTCGAGCAGGATTGGCAGGGGGCTTTCGGCTCCACGCTGCTGGGTTAAAGCCTGGCCAGTAAAAAGGGCGCCGTGGCGCCCTTGCTGGATGATCGACACGCTTAACTGCGGCCGGTTTCTTCCCTAAGCGCGGCGCTCACCTCGTGCGCCGTCGGGTGTTCGGCACGCAGCGCCCGGCGGATCGCGAAGAAGGCGGCGATCAGCATGGTTACCGCCACCAGCATAAAGAACCCGCACAGCGCGGCGTTGATTTGGTTGCTGAACACGATGGTCTCCATGTCTTTCAGCGATTTGGCCGGCGCAATGATCGTGCCTTGCTCAATGCCGGTGGAGAATTTCTTCGCCTGCGCCAGGAAACCGATGCTCGGTTTCTCGTGGAAGATTTTCTGCCAGCCGGCGGTCATGGAGGTCACGAACAGCCAGGCGGTCGGCAGGATGGTAACCCAGGCGTAACGCTGTTTTTTCATCTTGAACAGCACCACGGTGCCGAGGATCAGCGCCATTGACGCCAGCATCTGGTTGCCGATGCCGAACAGCGGCCACAGGGTATTGATGCCGCCGAGCGGATCGACCACGCCTTGATACACGAAGAAGCCCCAGCCGGCTACCGCCACCGTGGTACCTGCCAGATTGCCGAACCAGGAACGGTTGTTGGCCAGCTGCGGCACCGCCACGCCCACCAGATCCTGCACCATAAAGCGGCAGGCGCGGGTACCGGCGTCGACGGCGGTCAGGATGAACAGCGCTTCGAACAGAATGGCGAAGTGGTACCAGAAGGCCATCATCGCCCGGCTGTTGAACACCTCGCTGATGATGTGCGCCATGCCCACGGCGAAGGTTGGGGCACCGCCGGCGCGCGACAGGATGGAGTTCTCACCTACCTCTTTGGCGATCAGCGCCAGCGTTTCCGGCGTGACGATAAAGCCCCAGCTGTTAATGACCTGCGAAGCATTTTCCACCGTGGTGCCGATTAGCGCCGCCGGTGAGTTCATGGCGAAGTAAACGCCTGGATCCAGCACCGAGGCGCAGATCAACGCCATGATGGCGACGAAAGACTCCATCAACATGGCGCCGTAACCGATAAAGCGAATGTGGCTTTCGCGTTCCACCAGCTTGGGCGTGGTGCCGCTGGAGACCAGCGCGTGGAAGCCGGAAATGGCGCCGCAGGCGATGGTGATGAACAGGAACGGGAACAGGGCGCCGGCGAACACCGGGCCGCTGCCGTCGATGAAGCGCGAGACCGCCGGCATTTTCATCTCCGGCATGGCGAAGACGATGCCGATGGCCAGGCCGATGATGACGCCGATTTTCATAAAGGTGGAAAGGTAGTCGCGCGGCGCCAGCAGCAGCCACACCGGCAGCACCGAAGCGACGAAGCCGTAGATCACCAGCACCCAGGTCAGGGTGGTGCCGTGCAGCGTGAAGAACGGCCCCCAGTAAGGATCTTGCGCCACGTTGCCGCCGTAAATGATCGCCAGCAGCATCAGCACGAAGCCGATCACCGAGATTTCAGCGATCTTGCCCGGCCGGATAAAGCGCATGTAGATGCCCATGAACAGGGCGATCGGGATGGTGGCGGCGATGGTGAACAGCCCCCACGGGCTGTCGGCCAAGGCTTTTACCACCACCAGCGCCAGCGCCGACAGGATGATGATCATCACCCCCAGCGCGCCAAGCATGGTGATCACCCCGGCGAACGCGCCCAGCTCTTGCTTGGCCATTTCCCCCAGCGAACGCCCGTCGCGGCGCGTGGAAATGAACAGCACCAGGAAATCCTGCACCGCGCCGGCCAGCATAACGCCGACCAGGATCCAGATGGTCCCCGGCAGGAAGCCCATCTGCGCGGCCAGAATCGGCCCCACCAGCGGCCCGGCGCCGGCGATGGCGGCGAAGTGGTGGCCGAACAGCACCCATTTGTTGGTGGGCACGTAGTCCAGGCCGTCGTTGTGGCGCTCTGCCGGGGTCAGACGGCGGTCGTCCAGTTCAAAGACCTTGTCGGCAATGAACCGGCTGTAGAAGCGGTAGGCGATGCTGTAGCAGGCGACGGCGGCGACCACCAGCCAGACGGCGTTGACGTGTTCGCCGCGGCTGAGCGCCAGCATGGCGAAGGCGAAGGCGCCGACCAACGCCACCAGCAGCCAGATAAGTCCTGACCTGATGTTTTTCATGAAACAACTCCTTGGCGTACAGAGGTAAAAATCGACGTTGTTATTAGGAATGACGTTTTAACAGTAGAAGTTTTGCCGCCGAACCGCGGCAGGTCGGATGATAAATGTGAAGCAGGTGGGGTTTTAGTGTAAAAACAACGTGATGAAACCGCGTCGGCGCAGGCTGCCGCCCACGCAATCCTCGGCAGTTATTCATTCTGCATTTTCACGGCGCGTACAGCGAATCATCGTCGTTTTTTATTCGGGTACGGCGTTTGGCGGATTATTATTTTATCTGTCGAAGCGTGCCGAAATAAAATCATTCGTGCCGTGTTATACCTTTATTTCAACCCGCAGGTTTAATCATTCATAAAATAAATAATAAAGTCACGAAAGGAATTTAATTATGATAAATAAAATCATCGAAGGGTATTTACCGCAGCTCACGGCCATTCGGCACGATATTCATCAACACCCTGAACTGGGTTTCGAAGAGTTTCGCACCAGCGATCTGGTGGCGGATTATCTGAGTTCGTGGGGCTATGAGGTGCACCGCGGATTGGCGGGCACCGGCGTGGTGGGCACGCTGCGGGTGGGTGACGGCGTTAAGCGCCTCGGGCTGCGTGCCGATATGGACGCCTTGCCGATCGAGGAGAACAACGGCAAGCCCTGGAGCAGCAGCGTGGCCAACCGCATGCACGCCTGTGGCCATGACGGTCACACCACCATGCTGCTCGGTGCCGCTCGTTACCTGGCGCAAACGCGCAACTTCAACGGCACGCTGCACCTGATTTTCCAACCGGCGGAAGAGATGCTGAACGGCGGCGCGCGCATGGTGGAACAGGGGCTATTCGAGCGCTTTCCCTGCGACGCCATCTTCGCCATGCACAACATGCCGGGAATGCCGCTTGGCGAGTTCTTCTTCCAGCACGGCCCGTTTATGGCCTCGATGGATCAGTTCAACGTGCGGGTGCAGGGGCGCGGTGGCCACGGTGCCATCCCGCAGCTGACGGTCGATCCGGTGCTGGTGGCTTCGCATATCACCGTCGCGCTGCAGAGCATCGTTTCGCGCAATATCGATCCGCTGGAGGCGGCGGTGATCACCGTCGGCAGCATCAAGGCCGGTGAGGCGGCCAACGTGATCCCGGACAGCGCGGAGATGAAGCTCAGCGTGCGCTCGCTGGATCGCCAGGCGCGCGCCACCTTGCTGGCGCGTATTCCGGCGCTGATCGAGGCGCAGGCGGCAAGCTTCGGCGCTCACGCGGTGGTGGAACACGTTAACGGCACGCCGGTACTGGTCAACGACGAAGCGATGACCCGTTTCGCCCACCGCGTGGCGCAGCAGCAGTTCGGCGCCGCGCGCACGCACTACGGTGCCCGGCCGCTGATGGGCAGTGAAGATTTCGCCTTTATGCTCGATGCGCATCCGCAGGGCTGCTACCTGATCATCGGCAACGGCGATGGCGAAGGCAGCTGCATGGTGCATAACCCGGGATATGACTTTAACGACGGCTGCCTGGCGGCCGGCAGCCAGTATTGGGGAGCGTTGGCGGAAGCGTATTTAAAATAAACTCGAAAATAATAACAGGGAAGGTAATGATGAGTGAAAATACGGCTGAAACCCAGACGGCAATAATATCGGCCCCGAAGGCCGGCGGCAAAAAAGTCATATTCGCCGCCTCCTTCGGCAATGCGCTGGAGTTTTTCGATTTCGGTATTTATAACTTCTTCGTTATTTACATCAGCGTATTGTTCTTTCCGCCGTCCAGCGATCCGCATCTGGCGTTGCTGTTGGCGTTTGCCACGTTCGGCGTCAGCTTCTTCATGCGGCCGCTGGGTGGCATTCTGATTGGCGCCTATGCCGATCGCCATGGCCGCAAGCCGGCGATGATCCTGACGATTTCCTTGATGAGCCTGGGCACGGCGATGATCGGCTTTGCGCCGACCTACGCCAGCGCCGGCTATTGGGGAACCGTCACGCTGGTGGCGGCGCGCCTGATCCAGGGCGTGGCGGCGGGCGGCGAGGTGGGGGCGTCGATGTCGTTGCTGGTGGAGTCGGCGCCGCCCAACCGGCGCGGCTTCTATTCCAGCTGGTCGCTGGCGACGCAGGGCATCGCCACCGTGGTTGGCGGCGTGACCGCGCTGGCACTCAGCGCGGCCTTGCCGGTGCTTTCCGGCGAGCCGAACGCCATGGCCGAGTGGGGATGGCGCATTCCTTTCTTTATCGGCGTGGCGCTGGCGCCGCTCGGTTGCTGGCTGCGCCTCGGGTTGGAGAGCGATCGGCCGTCGGCGGCGCGGGCTCACGAGCCGTCTGCGCGGTTGCGTAAGCACTCGCGGGCGGTGGTGCTCGGCGTGATGTTGACCATCGGCGCCACCGTCGCCACTTACATCTCGATGTATTATCTCGGCACCTACGCGGTGAAATACCTGGGGATGGCGCAGGCTTACGGCTATGCCGCGATGCTGCTGGCGGGGCTCGTCACCTTCGGCGGCAGTCTGCTGGTCGGGCACTGGTGCGATCGTTACGGCCGTCTGCCGCTGATCCTCAGCTCGCGGATCGCGATTCTGATCGTGGCCCTACCGGCGTTTTGGTGGCTGAGCGCGGTACCGCATCCGGCGGTGCTGCTGCTGATTGTCGCGGTGCTGGTCGGGTTGACCACGCTCGGTTCGGTGCCGACCATGCTGATGATTTCGGAGCTGTTCCCGCAGCGCATTCGGGCGCTGGGGTTCGCCTTGGTCTACAGCCTCGGGGTGGCGATCTTCGGCGGCTTCGCCCAGTACATCGCTTCGCAGTCGATCGCGCTGAGCGGTTCGCTGCTGGCGCCCGCCGTCTATCTGATGCTGGCGACGCTGGCTTCGCTGGCGGTGCTGCCGCTGCTGCGTGAAACCGGCGGCGAGCCGCTGCGCTAGTCGAAAAAAAAACGCCGGCGGTTTTCACCGTCGGCGCTTTGCGTTGCGGCCGTTTCAGGCTGGCGTTCAGGCCGCCGGACGGGCGATCACGCTGCGGGTTTCCATGCGCACTTCGGCGATGGTGACCTGCAAGGTGTCGCTCTGGCGGTAAACCACTTCACCCTTGATCTGCACGGTGCCGGTTTCCTGGCTGCACTGCATCTCGTCGCGCACCGCGTGAATAAACGGTGCCGGGATGAAGGCAACCGCGCCGTTGTCCAGCAGGCGCACGCGCAGGCCGCCGCGGGTCACGTCGATGATCTCGGCGTTGAAGCGGGTATCGGTACCGGCCTTGTCCTGCAGGAAGCGGGCGTACAGCCAGTCGCCGACGTCGCGCTCCGCCATGCGGTTCAGGCGGCGGCGTTCCGCCAGCTGCACCGTCACGTCATCCTGCGGTTTTTCTGCCGGCTGCTGGTTGATGATCGCCTTCAGCAAGCGATGGTTGACCATATCGCCGTATTTACGGATCGGCGATGTCCAGGTGGCGTAAGCCTCCAGACCCAGGCCGAAGTGTGGCCCCGGCGTGGTGCTGATCTCGGCGAAGGTCTGGAAGCGGCGGATGCGGCTGTCGAGGAACTGGGTCGGCTGCGCATCCAGGTGGCGGCGCAGTTCGCAGAAACCGTCGAGGGTCAGCAGCTTCTCGGCTTCGGCTTCCACGCCGTTGGCCTGCAATACGGTGACCGCTTGCTCGACCAGAGCAGGATCGAAACCGGTGTGCACGTTGTACACGCCGAAGCCCAGGCGATCGCGCAGCACGATGGCGGCGCAGACGTTGGCGGCGATCATGCACTCTTCAACGATGCGGTTGGCGCTGCGGCGTTGCTCGGTAACGATCTCGAGCACGTCGCCTTTTTCACCCAGCACGAAGCGGTAGTCCGGGCGGTCTTTGAACACCAGCGCATGCTGATGGCGCCAGGCGTTGCGCGCGTCGCAAATGCGCTTCAGCAGGGTGATTTGTTGCGCGATGGCGTCGCTCGGCGGCTGCCAGCCGGCAATGCCTTCCAGCCAGTCGGAGACTTCGTCGTATACCAGCTTGGCTTTGGATTCGATCTCGGCGGCGAAGAACTGAATATCCTCGCCCAGCGCGCCGTCGGCGGCGATGGTTACGCGGCAAGCCAGCACCTGGCGGCGCTCGTTAGGGCGCAGCGAGCACAGGTTGTCCGACAGATCGCGCGGCAGCATCGGGATGTTGAAGCCCGGCAGGTAGTTGGTGAAGGCGCGCACGCGGGCGATATCGTCCAGCTTGCTGCCTTGTTCGACATAGGCGGTCGGATCGGCGATGGCGATGGTCAACTGCAGCGAACCGTCGCCGTTGTCGGTCACATACAGCGCATCGTCCATGTCTTCGGTGCTGGCGCTGTCGATGGTGACGAACTCGAGCGCGGTCAGGTCTTCACGCACCAGCGCAGCGGCCGGTTCGCTGAGGGCCTGCATCTCCGGCGCCTCTTTCTCCAGGTTGTGACGCGCCAGCGTCACCCACCATGGGGCGAAATGGTCTTCACCTTCGGTGATAAAGTGGGTCAGATCGGCGTTAAAGCCGCGATCGCCTTTCAGCGGGTGACGGCGCATTTCCGCCACCGCCCAGTCACCGGCCTGGAAGTTGTGGGTCAATTCACGCACCGGGCGGCACGGAATCGCATCTTTCAGCAACGGATGATCGGGCACGATGGACAAGCGATCGTCGCGCTTTTGCACGCGGCCGACAAAGCGCGACAGGAACGGCTCGACCAGGGTTTCCGGCTCGGCGATTTCGCGCTCTTTCTCGGTGTGCAGGGTGGCGATAATGCGATCCCCGTGCATGACTTTCTTCATGTACGGCGGCGGAATGAAGTAACTTTTTTGACCGTCTACTTCAAGAAAGCCAAAGCCTTTCTCAGTCCCTTTCACTACGCCTTCAACGCGCGGGGTCTGAGAGTGAAGTTGCTGTTTAAGCTGCGCCAGCAGCGGGTTATCTTGAAACATATCGTCCAGTGAATGGGTTGTGAGTGGCAAGATTTGCGGCTGACAGTTTTACGCGAATCACCCGCTGCGAGCAAGCCTAACGTCACGGAACCCCGCGTTGCCACGCGATTTTGCGCAAGAATGGTCAATCGAAGCGCTATCGATGAAAAACCCCGGCGCGAAGGCCGGGGTGAAGGGCGGTTGGCGATCAGTCCCGCAGCGGCGTCGGCTGCAGGATTTCAATCCAGTAATCGTCCGGATCGCGAATGAACGCCACGTAGTTCATGCGGCCTTCATGCAGGCGCTTTTGGAAGGTGACGCCGAGGCGCTCAAACCGCTCGCAGGCGGCGCGCACGTCCGGCACCGTGACGCACAGGTGGCCAAAGCCGCGCGGCTCACCGTTGCCGTTGTGGTAGTGGAAATCGGCCTGATTTTCGGTGCCGTGGTTATGGGTCAGTTCGAGAATGCCCGGCTGGCTCAGCGCCCAGCGTTTGCGCTCGTCGTCGTCCTGCGGGATCTGTTCACGCGGGCTGCGCGTCAGGTAGCAGATGGTAAAAGCGGCTTCTTCGAACGTTTCCAGATAGACCGGGGTAAAGCCCAGCACGCGGGTGTAGAAATCCAGCGCTTTGGTCAGATCCTTCACGCGGATCATGGTGTGGTTGAACACGTAACCGTCGGTTACCGCGTCCGGTTGGGCCGCCACGCCGGGCAGCGTCAGTAGGTCATTCAGTGGCATCAGTGATCCTCCTCAGGGTGTCGGCAGACTGTAGGTGAAATTGATGCTAATCTAAAGTGATTGTTTTTAACTAAAACACTAACTAAAAGTGAATGACAGATGAAGCTGAGCCAGCTGAAGTTTTTCTGTACCGTGGTGGAGCACAAAACCATCGCCGCCGCCGCGCGCGAGCTGCACTGCGTGCCTTCCAACGTCACGCTGCGGCTGCGCGAACTGGAGGAGTCGCTGGGCGGCGAACTGTTTTTCCGCGACAAGAATCGGCTGTACGTCAATCCCAAAGGGCGGCTGTTCTATCAGCAGGCGCGCGACATCGTGGCGCAGGCGGAGCGCAGCAAGCAGCTGTTCGCCGGCGAGCATCAGCATGGGCTGCTGAACCTCGGGGCGCTGGATTTCTCGCTGGTCAGCCATTTGCCGCCGCTCATTGCCCGGCTGCGCCGTTTACAGCCTCATCTGCACATCAACGTGCTGAGCCGCGACTCGCTGGTGCTGGAACGTATGCTGATCGACAGCGATCTCGACCTGGCGATCACCGACGGCCCGATTGAACATCCGCTGCTGGCCAGCCAAAAGGCCTTCGATGAACGGCTGGTATTGCTGATGCCGGCCGATGCCGGGGAACCCGACGCCGCCACGCTGGCGCCGCTGGAGTTTTACACGTTCAGCCGCGAATGTTCGTTTCGCCTGAAGGTGGATCATTGGCTGGCCTCGCGCGGGCTGAAACCGCGCATGACGCTGGAAATGGAATCTTATGCCGCGATGGCGGCCTGCGTACAGGCCGGTTGTGGCGTCGCCTGCGTCCCCGGTTCGCTGCTGCCGTTGATCTTGCCGGCGCCGGGGCTAAAGGTGGTGGAAATGGGCGAGGAGGGGGTGAGCGACCTGTATTTCGTCTGGCGACGGCATCAGCTGTCGGACGAGTTGCAGACCATCCTGGGGATATTGGCGCGCCCGGCGTGAACCGGGCGCGCATTTTCAGGCGATGCGCAGCGAAGGTTGCTGTTCGCTGCGGCGGATCACCACCGGAATCGACTTCGAGGTCGGGGTACCGGTGCCGTCGCCGAAGCTGGCCAGCGGCACCAGCGGGTTGGTTTCCGGGTAGTAGGCCGCCAGGTTGCCACGCGGAATGTCGTAACTCACCAGCTTGAACCCGTCCACTTTGCGCACCACGCCGTCGTTCCACAGGGTTTCTATCTCTACCCGTTCGCCGTCCTGCAGGCCCAGCGCCACCAGATCCTCCGGATGGATGAACAGCACTTCACGCTGACCGTAAACGCCGCGGTAGCGGTCATCCAGACCATAGATGGTGGTGTTGTACTGATCGTGCGAGCGCAGCGTTTGCAGGGTGAACGGCGCTTTCTCGCTGCCCAGCTGAGGGAACAGGGTAGTCGGCAGCGCGGCGGCGCTGAACTCTGCCTTGCCGCTCGGCGTGGCGAAGCGCAGTTCGGCGGCGGCATTGCCCAGATAGAAACCGCCGGGCTGGTCGCAGCGCCGGTTGAAATCCTCGAAACCGGGAATGGTGGCGGCGATGTGATCGCGGATCAGCGAATAGTCGTCGGCCAATTCCAGCCAATCCAGCTGCTGGGTGCCCAGCACCGCGTCGGCGATGCCGCAGACGATCGCCGTCTCCGAACGTTGGGTCTCCGCCAGCGGCTTGCCGATGCCTTCCGAAGCATGCACCATGCTGAACGAATCCTCGACCGTAATGTACTGCGAGCCGCTGGCCTGCATGTCCAGCTCGGTGCGACCGAGCGTTGGCAGGATCAGCGCATCTTTGCCGGTCACCAGGTGGCTGCGGTTAAGCTTGGTGCTGATGTGCACCGTCAAGTCGCAGTTGCGCAGGGCGCGGGCGGTGCGCTCGGTGTCCGGCGCCGCGGCGGCCAGGTTGCCGCCCAGCGCGATCAGCACTTTCACTTCGCCGCGCAGCATCGCTTCGATCGCTTCCACCGTGTTGTGCCCCAGCGCCCGGTTGGCGGTGAAGTTAAAGTGGCGCTCCAGGCTGTCGAGCAGCGCCTTGGGGGACTTCTCGTCGATCCCCATGGTGCGGTTGCCCTGGACGTTGCTGTGGCCGCGTACCGGGCACAGGCCGGCGCCCGGTTTGCCCAACTGCCCGAACAACAGCTGCAGGTTGGTGATTTCACGCACCGTCGCAATCGAGTGCTTATGCTGAGTCACGCCCATCGCCCAGGTGCAGATCACCCGCTCGGCGCCCTGATAGGTGGCGGCCGCCTGGCGCAGCTGTGCTTCGCTCAGGCCCGACTGCGCGGTAATGGTCTGCCACTCGGTGGCGTCCACTTGCGCCAGGTAAGCCTCTACGCCGACGCTGTGCTGTTCGATAAACGCCAGGTCGAACAAGGCGGGTTCACCGGCGGCGAGGCGCTGACGGTGGGTTTCCAGCAGGGCTTTCACCATGCCGCGCACCGCCGCCATATCGCCGCCCAGATTCGGTTGGTAATAGGAAGAGCTGATCGGCGAGGATTTTGGCGTCAGCATCTGTACCGGATCCTGCGGATCGGCGAACCTTTCCAGCCCGCGCTCGCGCAGGGTGTTGAAGCTGACGATACGCGCGCCGCGTCGGGCGGCGTTCTTCAGGCTGTGCAGCATGCGCGGGTGGTTGGTGCCGGGGTTTTGGCCAAACACGAAGATGGCGTCGGCCTTTTCGAAGTCATCGATGCGGATGGTGCCTTTGCCGACGCCGATGCTCTGCTTCAGCCCGACGCCACTCGCCTCGTGGCACATATTGGAGCAGTCGGGGAAGTTGCTGGTGCCGAGCATGCGGCCGAACAGCTGATAAAGGTATGACGCTTCGTTGCTGGCGCGGCCCGAGGTATACAGCTCGATCTGGTTCGGGTTGTCCATGCCGTTGATGTGTTTGGCGATCAGCGCCAGCGCGTCCGGCCAATGGATAGGTTCATAGTGGTCGGTTTCGGCGTTGTAGCGCATCGGATGGGTGAGGCGCCCCTGATACTCGAGGAAATAGTCGCTCTGCTGCAGCAGCGTGCTGACGCTGTGGGCGGCGAAGAACTCAGGCTCCACGGCGCTGCGCGTCGCTTCCCAACTGACCGCTTTGGCGCCGTTTTCGCAGAAGCTGAAGGTGCTGTGGTTGTCGTCGCCCCAGGCGCAACCGGGGCAGTCGAAGCCGCGAGCCTTGTTGACGCGCATCAGGTTGCGCATGTTTTTTAGCGTTTGTTTACTGTCGAGGACAAAGCGGGTGGTGGCTTCAAGCGAACCCCAGCCGCCCGCCGGGCCGGTATAAGGCTTGATTGACGGTTTGAATTTCATGGTGACACTTCGCAGGTGGTTGTAGCTAAAAAGTAAACGCTTTTTTATGCGTCTTGCGTATTTATGTCACAAGTTTAGGGGCGCTGCGGGGTGGCGTCTAATCGAATGGGGCAATGGCGGCATAGAGCGCATCTATCGCTGGCGGGCGGCGCCGTAAACAAATGGTTGCATAAAGACACCCGCTGCAAAAGAGTAATGGTTTCGTCTGAAAGTGAATTCATGCAGTCTATCTCGCGGATTATATTGGCATTTTATTTAGCCTGCAGGCCTGAGGAACACAGCGTGAAGCGTTCAGTATCAGTGGTAATCGGCGGCATATTGCTGCCTTTAGCGGCGCAGGCGGCGGAAACGACGCCCAATTTTCCTACCATGACCCCGCCGGCGATAGACGCCGCCTCTTACGTTTTGATGGATTACACCACCGGCCAGGTGTTGGCCGCCGGCAATGCCGACGAACGGCGCAACCCGGCCAGCCTGACTAAACTCATGACCGGATTGGTGATCGACCACGCGCTCGATCAGCACAAGATTGGCCTCGACGATGTCGTCACCGTGGGGAAAGACGCCTGGGCGCAGGGCAACCCGGTGTTCAAAGGATCTTCGCTGATGTTCCTGAAGCCAGGTGACAAGGTCACGGTGCGCGATCTCAGCCGCGGTATCATCATCGATTCCGGCAACGACGCCTGCGTAGCGATGGCGGACTATGTGGCGGGCAGCCAGGCCAACTTCGTCAAGCTGATGAACGAGAAGAGCGCGCAGCTGGGCCTGCAGAACACCCATTTCGAAACGGTACACGGGCTGGATGCGCCGGGGCAGTTCACCACCGCCGGCGATCTGGCGGTGATTGCGCGCGCCATCATCATGAGTGAACCGGCGGAATACCATATGTACAGCGAGAAGTCGCTGACCTGGAATGGCATTACGCAGCAGAACCGCAATGGCCTGCTGTGGGATAAGACGCTGCACGTCGATGGGTTGAAAACCGGGCACACCGCCTCGGCCGGCTTCAACATCATCGCCTCCGCCACCGAAGGGGATCGCCGTCTGATTGCCGTGGTGATGGGCGGTAAAAGCTCTAAAGGGCGTGAGGAGCAGGCGCGTAAGCTGTTGACTTGGGGGTTACGTGACTTTGCCACCGTACACCTGTTCAGCGCCGGCCAAAGCCTGGGGGAAGAGCCAGTCTGGTACGGCGAGAATCACCGGTTACCGGTCGGTAGCGCGCAAGAGCAATCGCTCAGCCTGCCAAAAAAAGAAGCGGACAAGCTGAAGGCGCAGTACGTGATCAACACCGCGCGGCTGGAAGCGCCGATTGGCAAAGGGCAGACCGTCGGCGAGATCCGCATCAGCGACAATGGCCAGGTGGTGAAAACCCTGCCGCTGGTGGCGCTGCAGGCGGTGCCGCAGGGCGGCGTGTTCTCGCGCCTGGTGGATTACGTGAAGCTGAAGCTCTGACTCGCCGGGCGGGCGACGGCGCCCGGTGGTATACTGGTGCGAATGCCGATCATTGAGCCGCGCTATGGATATTAAACAACTGATTTATTTGTGTAATTTAGAACGAGAACGCCACTTCGGCCGGGCGGCGGAGGCCAGCTTCGTTAGCCAGCCGACGCTGTCCATGCGATTGAAAAATCTGGAAAAAGAGCTGGGCGTTTCGCTGATTAACCGCGGCAACCATTTCGGTGGTTTTACCGCCGAAGGCGAGCGGGTGCTGGCGTGGGCGCGTGAGATCGTCTCGGTTTACCAGGGGCTGAAGCTGGAGGTGGAGTCGCTCAAGCACGGCTTGCACGGCACGCTGCGCCTTGGCGTGGTGCCGCAGTGCAGTATCTCGGTATCGGAAATGCTCAAGGCGGTCAGCGAGCGTTACCCGCATCTCGATTATCGGCTGGCGGTGCTGAGCGCCGATCAACTGCTGGAGGCGCTGACGGCGCATACCGTCGACATCGGCATCGGCTTTTTCGAGCTGTCGACCTTAAAGGAGCTGCATTTCCAATCGCAACCGCTGGTGGAAACCGGCGTCGAGCTGGTATTTCATCCGCAACACTTCCCGAAGCTGGTGGGCGACACGCCGTTGCCGCTGGAGGCAGTGGCCGCGTTGCCGCTGTGCCTGGCCGAGCCGACGCGTTATTTCCGTCGCTATCTCGATCAGCACTTCCGCGACGCCGGGTTAACGCTGCACACGCGGCTGGAAACCGCTTCGATCTTCCAACTGCTGGAGGGGATTTTCGTCGGCCTGGGCTGCGGGTTGTTCCCACGCGGCCAACTGCAATCACCGCTGATGCCGGCGTTGCAACGGCGTCCGGTGGCCATCGGAGCCATGCCGCGCCATGCGGCGGTGGTGGTCGATATGGCGGAGCGCGCCACGCCGCTGGCGCAAAAATTCTTCGACGCTGCCAGCGAGTGGTTGCGCCAGCAGAATGTCTAAAACGCGGCGTATCGCGCCGGTAATCAGGCCGCGTAGCGATCTTCAGTCGGCGGCGATAAAAGATTCGGCATCGCCCAGCGTTTGGCGCAGGCGGTTTTCCCAGCCATAGAGCGCGGCGGTGAGAATCACCTCCAGCGCCTGCGCCTGATTCAAGCCGCTGTTGAACAACGGTTGCACGCTCTGCGGGGTGAATTTCTCCGGTGCGCGCGTCAGCTCGGCGGCGGTGTGGATCACCGCGCGTTTGACCGTATCCTCGGTAAACGCCAATCCCTGAGGCAACCCGCTGAACAGCGCCTGCGCCAGTCCGTCATCCTGTAGCTCTTGCGCAACGGTAGCCGCGCAGTAACGGCTGCCGTTGATGCGCGAGACGGCCAGGGTCGCCAGCGCTTTCAAGCGGCTCGATAACCCGTACCCTTCGGCATTGATGCCATTAAACACGCCGTTGCGCTCGCGCAGTGCGGCGGCATTGTGCGCCAACAGCAGATAGTAAGATTCGGCGCGCGCCTGTGGATGGCTCTGATCCAGCACGTCAAGCTGTTCAGCGGCGGCGGTTTCCACGTCGATCGGCGGCAGGCGTGCAGTCCAGCTCAACTCTTCGGTGCTGAAAGCGACGCCATCGGCGTCTTCGACGTTAGGGAAACCGGGCACCACCACCGCCGGTCGGCCGGCCAACGCCGCCACGCCCGCCACCACGCGCGCCTGATAGCTGACAAAACCGATGACCTGCGAGAAGGTGACAATATCCGCCGGGCTCAGCCCGACGTCGCCAAGCTGTTGCAGCGCCTTGCGGCAAATCAGCGTGGGCTGGCTGGCGAGCTGGCGGGCGTATTGGGTGATCTGGGCGAGGCGGATATTGCTTTCCCGGGAGGCGTCCGGGCTGTGCAGCGGGGCGAGGCGGGCGGCATAGTGGCTACAAAGTGACTGCACGCCGGTCACCTGCGCGACGGTCAGCGCGGTGCTGAGGCGATCGTATGGTGACAATGTCACGTGTCGTGATAACGACACCTGGTCGGGAAACAGGGCGTGGTAACCGGCCAGTGAGGCGTTGAATACCCCAGCGCGGGCGCTGAGCGCGCTATTTAACGCTTCATCGGCGAAGGCGCCCAGTCCCAGCAGAAAACGATCGCGCAGGGTAGCCGCCTGCGGCTCCAACGGTGCATCGCCACGCACGCTGCTTTGGGTTTCGTGATACCACTGGGCGTTATGTTGTCGACGGAGTCGTTCCATAGGGTCAATCCTTAATCATGGTCAACAGCCGCCGGTATGTACGGCAGCGGCGGCTGGACAAAGAGGCAACATGCCCGCAGGCGGGGCGAAAGGCGGATTTAGCGCAGCTCATCGCAGCACAGCGCGTGGCCGTAAACAGAGAAACCGGCGGCCAGCGTGAGCAAAAACTGCGTGAGGCGGCGATGGCGAAGGCTGTTCATCAGTGCGATATCCTGTCGTATGAGAGGCTCAACGTAGGGGATATCCTCACCGATCGCCCAGGCGAGATAAAATAATGTTACGGACTAATCAATAACTGAAAGGAATAAAATATAAGGATATATAACAATATTGTAATTTGCATGTGCGCTTTCTCGCTAAGCGGCAGGCGCGCGCGGCAATAAAAAACCCGCCGCAGCGGGTTTGCATGTACAGCCGTGGCTCAAAAACGCCCGCCGTCGCGTCGCCAGGCGTCGGCGGTCAGCGCCTCGCCGAAGTGGCTGGCGATAAGCCGCTTGGTCAATTCGTGCAGCGGCGCCGCCAATACCTCGGCGGTGCTGCCGCGTTCGACGATTTCCCCTTCGTGCATCACCAGCACCTGGTCGCTGATATGCTTCATCATGCCGAGGTGCTGGGTGACATAGATATAGGCAATGCCGTGTTTTTCCTGCAGCTCCAGCATCAGGTTGATGATTTGCGAGCGCATCGACATGTCCAGCGAGGCCAGCGCCTCATCGGCGACGATCACTTTCGGCTGCAGGATCAGCGCACGCGCCAGCGCGACGCGCTGTTTCTGCCCGGAAGCCAGCATGTGCGGATAGTAGTAGGCGTGATCCGGCAGCATGCCGACCTGGCGCAGCGTCTGGTTGATGCGCTGCTCGCGCTCGGCGGGTTCCAGATCGGTGTTCAGCCGCAGCGGCGCGTCCAGCAGCTGGCCGATGCGTTGGCGCGGATTGAGCGAGGTGCTCGGATCCTGAAAAATCATGCGAATGCGCTGGCTGCGATAGCGATAATCGCCGAATTCCAGCGGGTGATCGTCGATCAGCAGTTCGCCGGCGGTCGGTTCCACCATGCCGGAGAGCATCTTCGCCAGCGTGGACTTGCCGGAGCCGTTCTCGCCGATCACCGCCAGCGTCTGGCCTTCGCGCAGGGTAAAGCTGACGGATTTCACCGCCTCGACGTGCTGGCGACGGAACAGCCCGGTGCGGTAGCGGTAGGTTTTGCTCAGGTTGCGCACTTCCAACAGCGTTTCCATGTTATTGCTCCTCCATGTTCAGCGGGAAGTGGCAGGCGAAGAAGTGGTTTTTGACCGGGCGCAGGCGCGGCGTTTCGATGCACTTCTTCTGCGCGTAAGGGCAGCGCGGCCCCAGACGGCAGCCGATCGGCAGGTGTTCCAGCGAAGGAATGGCACCCGGCAGCGTGTTCAACCGGCTCTTGTGCGGCAGCGAGCGGCCGAAGTCCGGCATGGCGCGGATCAGCGCCTGGGTGTAAGGGTGGTGCGGCGCCGCCAGCAGCTCTTCGCACTGGGCGCTTTCCACCGTTTGCCCGCAGTACAGCACGTTCACCCGGTCGGCCCACTTGCTCATCATCTGCAAATCGTGGCTGATCAGCAAAATGGTAGTGTTGTTGTTCTGGTTGAGACGCGCCAACAGGCGGAAAATCTGCGCCTGGGTGGTCGGCTCCATGGCGTTGGTCGGCTCATCGGCGATCAGCAGGCGCGGCTGGTTGGCCAGCGCGATGGCGATCATCACTTTCTGGCACTCGCCTTCGGTCAGCTCGTACGGGAAGCTGCCCATAATGTCGTCGTGATCCTTGATGCCGACGCGGTGCAGCAGTTCGATGGCGCGGCGTTTGCGCCAGTTGAAGCGTTGCCACCAGCGGCCCTTGTAGGTCCAGCCCGGGATGGCCTGCGCCAGCTGGCGGCCGATGCTCTCGGAAGGATCCAGACAGGACTGTGGCTCCTGGAAGATCATCGAGACGTTGTGACCCACCAGCCTGCGCCGCTCGCGCGGGCTCAGCTGCAGCAGATCGATGTCGTCGAAGCGGAAGCGATCGGCGGTGACGCGCCAGTTGTCTTTGGTCACGCCGCAGATGGCTTTGGCGATCAGGCTCTTGCCGGAGCCCGATTCGCCCACCAGGCCGCGCACCTCGCCCTCGGTCAGCGTCATGCTGACGCGATCGACCGCCTTGACCGGCCCTTCGGCGGTCATAAATTCAATCGTCAGATTGCGGATATCGAGTAACGGCATTATTCCACCCCGGCATTGATTGCGCGGCGCATACCGTCGCCTAACAGGTTAACCAGCAGCACGCTGACGAGGATGGCCGCGCCGGGCAGCATCACCGTCCAGGGCGCGACGTACACCAGCTCAAGCGAATCGCCGAGCATCGCTCCCCATTCCGGCGAAGGCAGTTGCGCGCCGAGATCGAGGAAGCCGAGCGCGGCGATATCCAAAATGGCCATCGACAGCGCGCGGGTGAACTCGGTCACTAGCACCGCCGCGATGTTCGGCATCACTGCGTACCACAAGATCTGCAGCGTGGAAGCGCCGTCGAGCCGCGCTGCCACCACGTATTCTTTCTCCAGCTCGTCGTGCACCGCGCTGTAGATGGTGCGCACCATGCGCGGCAGCAAGGCGAGCCATACCGCCAGCATGGCGTGTTCAAGTTTGGGGCCGATAAACGCCACCACCACGATCGCCAGCAGCAGCGACGGGATGGACAGCAGGGTATCGAGAATGTGGTTGAGCACCGCCGAGCGCAGCCCGTGGGTGACGCCGGCGAACACGCCGAGGATCACCCCGCAGAACGCCGCGGCCAGCGTCACCGCCAGCGCCGAGCCGAAGGTGGCGGCAGTGCCGGTCAGTAGCCGGCTGAGGATGTCGCGCCCGAGATCGTCGGTGCCGAGAAAGAACGACACGTTGCCGTAGCGCGACCAGGACGGCGGCAGCAGCTGATAGCCGAGGAACTGCTGATCCAGCGCGTAGGGCGCCAGCAGGCTGCCGAACAGCGACAGCAACAGCAGGGCGATCACCCCGTAAAAACCGATCATCGCCAGCGCATCGCCGTAGAAAATCCGCCAGGTGTAGCGCAGCGGGCTCGGCATCTTTTTCTCGCGGTATACGTTATCGAAGGGCATACCATTCCTTATGTTTCAGCGGGTTGGTTGCCGCACCCAGAATGTCGGCCAGGACGTTAATGGTGATCACCAGCGTGCCGACCACCATGACGCCGGCGGAGATCGCCGCATAGTCCTGCTGGCGAATGGCGTTGATCAGCCACCGGCCGAGGCCCGGCCAGCTGAACACCACTTCAGTGATCATCGCCAGCGTGAGCATGGTGGAGAACTGCAGCCCCAGCTTGGGGATGATCGGCGGCAGCGCATTGTGCAACACGTGCCGGCGAATGATGGTAAAGCGTGACAGGCCGCGGGTGGCGGCGGCCTTGATGTAGTTTTGGCTCAGCACGTCGTCGGTGCTGATGCGCATCAGGCGCACCACTTCGGTGGTGGGGGCCACCGCCAGCGCGGCGATCGGCAGGATCATGTGGCGCAGGGCGCTGCCGATCATCTCGGCGCGGTACGGCGAGTCCGACAGCCAGGCGTCGATCAGCGCGAAACCGGTGATCGGCTTCACCTGATACAACAGGTCGAAACGGCCGGAAACCGGCAGCCAGCCCAGGTGTAGCGAGAAGAACAGCATCAGCAGCAGCGCCAGCCAGAACACCGGCATCGAGAAGCCCAGCAGCGCGAAGGTGCTGATGGCGGTGTCCTGCCACTTGCCGCGCAGCACGCCGGCGATGATGCCCAGCGGAATACCGATAAACAGCGCCAGGGCGAAGGCCAGCAGGCACAGTTCCATGGTGGCCGGGAACACTTCGCGCAGCTGTTCGCTGATCGCCTGGCCGTTGATGCTGGAGACGCCGAAGTCCCAGTGCAGCAGGCTGACGAAATAGAACTGATAGGCGTCCAGCAGGGCGGCGCCGTTCAGCGGCGCGCGCGGCGTGAAATAACTCAGGCTGAAGCTGACCAGCGTCAGGAAGAACAGCGTGATCAGCAGCAGCAGAATGCGGCGCAGGGTAAAGATAATCACTTTTTCACCTCCGGCGCGGATTCACGGTACACCCCGGCGAACGAGGCGTTGCCGAACGGGCTCAGCACCAATCCTTTGATGTCGTAGCGGTAGGCCTGCAGCCGCAGGGAAGAGGCTAGCGGCAGCACCGGCAGTTGCTGCTCAAGGATCTTCTGCGCCTTGCGGTAGTTGTCGATGCGCTGAGACAGCTGCTGCGACAGCAGCGCGTTCTGCAGCACCTCATCGAAGCCCGGGTCACACCAGTGAGCATAGTTGGTTTGCGAACGGATTGCCGCGCAGCTTAGCAGCGGCCGGAAGAAGCTGTCCGGGTCGTTGCTGTCGGTGGCCCAGCCGGTCAGGGTCAGATCGTGGTTCATCTCCATCAGGCGCGCCTCCTGGAAGCGGCCCTCTACCGGCACGATGGTGACGTTGATGCCCACCTGGCCGAGATCGGCCTGGATCAGCTCGGCGGTTTTCAACGGGCTCGGGTTGTAAGACTGCGAAGCGGTCGGCACCCACAGCTTCAGGTTCAGCTGGCCGACGCCGGCCTGCCGCAGCATCTCGCGCGATTTGGCCGGATCGTATTCGGTGACGTGCGCGTCGTTGTCATAGGCCCAGGAGGCGCGCGGCAGGATCGAAGCGGCGGTTTCCGCCGTACCGTAATAGATCGACTGCATCAACCGCTGGTTGTTGATCGCCAGCGAGATCGCCTGGCGCACGTTGAGGTTGTCGAGCGGCGGTTTGCGGGTGTTGAACGCCAGGTAGGCGATGTTCATCCCCGGGCGCAGCGTCAGGCGCAGGCGCGGATCGTCGCGCAGGATAGACAGCTGGCTGGCCGCCGGATAGGCCAGCACGTCGCATTCGCCGGTCAGCAGTTTGGAGAGGCGGCCGGTGCCGCCTGCGCCCAGATCGATCACCACCTGCGGCATGCGCGGCAGGCCTTTCCAGTAGGCGGCGTTGCGCGCCAGGCGAATATATTGCCCCGAGCGGTATTCATTGAGCAGGAACGGGCCGCTGCCGACCGGTTCGCGGTCGATCAGCTCCTGATGACCTTCGCGCGTCAGCGTGTCGGCGTATTCGGCGGACAGCACCGGCGCGTAGTGGGTCGCCAGGTGCCACAGGAACGAGGCGTCCGGCGACTGCAGGCGGATCTCCACCGTGTAGTCGTCGAGCTTTCTCACGCTCTGCACCGAATCGCCGAACTGCAGGCTGTCGAAATAGGGGTATTCGCCGCCGTTGACGTCGTGATACGGGTGCTTTTGGTCAAATACGCGTGCGAAGCTGAACACCACGTCGTCGGCGTTCATCTTGCGGGTGGGCGTGAACCAGGCGGTGGTCTGGAACGGCACGTCCTTGCGCAGATGGAAGCGGTAGGTGGCGCCGTTGTCCAGCACCTCCCAGCTTTGGGCCAGCTCGGGGATCAGCCGGTAGGTGTAGGGATCAACATCCAACAGGCGATCGTACAGCTGGGCGGCCAGGGTATCCACCGTCAGGCCGCTGCTGGCCATTTGCGGGTTAAAGGTATTCAGTATGCCGCTGACGCAATAGACAAAGCCGCTCTGGCGAATGTCCGGCAGCGGCGCCGCGCTGGGTGCGGGCGGTGTTGTCGCGGCCAGGGCGGAGCCCGTCAGGCACAACGACAATATCCAAAAGGGTAAACCACGCATAGAGGCTCATGGGTTAATCAGCAATAGCGTTAGTGTATCGCACTCTGACCGGCAGCCCAATCCATTGAGCAAAATCGCTGAGTTTTCTGCGACTTGATTAATCAGGTCGCCCAACGGCGTGAAAAAAATCTTATTTGATATGTTATAACATAACAAAATCATGATACCGTTCCCCGGCAAAGTCACAATAACGCAAGGGGATGTATGAACGAAGTTGCACTTCCACCACGCCGTTCGCTGCCGGACGCTCAGGCATGGCGCGGCGAAATGAGTGATGTCGGGCTCGATTGGGTCGGGATGCAAGGGATCGCACTGCCGCTGGAACTGGCCGGCAAGCCACTGATGGCCAAAGTCGACGCCGGCATCAACCTGCGCGCCGAAGCGGCGGGCGAACGGGGTATTCACATGTCGCGCCTGTATCTGGCGCTGGATGAATTGACGCAGGGCGAGCTGACGCCGCAGCGCATCGGCCGAACGCTGCAGGCCTTTCTGGATTCGCAGCCGGAACACAGCGATCGCGCCAGCCTGACGCTCAGCGGCGAGCTGCTGTTGTCTCGCCCGGCGTTGCTTTCGCCGCAGCGCGGCTGGAAGGCTTACCCGCTGCGCATCGAGGCGACCCTGACGAACACGCTGACGCTGGCGCTGACCGTCGGTGTGCCTTACTCCTCTACCTGCCCGAGTTCGGCGGCGCTCAGCCGTCAGTTGGCGCAGCAACAGTTTCAGTTTGATTTTGAACAGGCGGCGGAGCGGGTCAGCCAACGCCAGGTGAGCGAGTGGCTGTTGGAGCAGGGAATGCCGGCCACCCCTCACAGCCAGCGCAGCTGGGCCTGGGTCACCGTGACGCCCGAGAATGAACGGGCGTTCGAACCGGTGAAATTGATCGACCGCATCGAACACGCGCTGGGCACGCCGGTACAAACGCTGGTGAAACGCCGCGACGAGCAGGCCTTCGCGCTGGCCAACGGCCAGAACCTGATGTTTTGCGAAGACGCGGCGCGCCGTCTGCATCGCATGCTGCGCAGCCAGTGCGATTACCGCGCCTTCTCGCTGCGCGTCGAGCATCAGGAGAGCCTGCATGCCCACAATGCGGTGGCGGAGCTGAGCTGGCGGGGAGAAAATCATGCTGCGTAAAAATCCCAGCGGCCATCTGCCGCAGGTCTCGCCGCTGGCCTACATCGACCCCACCGCCATTATTTGCGGCCGGGTGATCGTCGAAGATTTCGTTTACGTCGGCCCTTATGCGGTGATCCGCGCCGACGAGTTGAACGCCGCCGGCGACATGGAGCCGATCGTCATCGGCTCGCACTCCAATATTCAGGACGGCGTGGTGATCCACTCCAAGAGCGGGGCGGCGGTCACCATTGGCCGTTACAGCTCGATCGCCCACCGCGCCATCGTCCACGGCCCGTGTCGCATCGACGATCGGGTGTTTATCGGTTTCAACAGCGTGCTGTTCAACTGCCACATCCAGTCCGGCTGCGTGGTGCGTTACAACGCGGTGGTGGACGGCGTGATGCTGCCTGAAAACCGCTACATCCCCTCGACCGAGCGCGTAGGGCCGGACAGCGACCTGTCGCGCTATCGCCAGGTCGATCGCGGCGCGCTGCAGTTTTCGGAAGAAGTGGCCGCCACCAACGTTGAGCTGGTTCGCGGTTACCAGGCATTACGCAATGAATTTTAATGAGGCTCCCATGAAACAACTTCCCGTGACCGTGCTTTCCGGCTTTCTCGGCGCCGGCAAAACCACGGTGCTGAACCACATCCTGAACAACCGGCAGGGCATGCGCGTGGCGGTGATCGTCAACGACATGAGCGAAGTGAACATCGACGCCGCGCTGGTGGAAAATGCCGTGCATCTTGATCGCCAGGAAGAGAAGCTGGTGGAGATGAGCAACGGCTGCATTTGCTGCACGCTGCGCGAAGACCTGCTGGTCTCGGTGCGTGAGCTGGCGCAGGACGGGCGTTTCGATTACCTGCTGATCGAATCGAGCGGCATCTCCGAGCCGCTGCCGGTGGCGGAAACCTTTACCTTTGAGGACGAAAAGGGCGAAAGCCTGTCGCAGTTCGCCCGGCTGGATACCCTGGTGACGGTGGTCGACGGGGTGAATTTCATCCAGCAGTACCAGCAGGCGCAAAGCCTGCAGGAGGCCGGCCAAAGCCTGGGCGAGGACGATCTGCGCAGCGTGGCGGATCTGCTGATTGAGCAAATTGAGTTCTGCGACGTGATCCTGGTCAGCAAGACCGATCTGTTGACGCCATCCCAGCAAGGCGAAGTGATGGCGCTGCTGGCCAGCCTGAACCCCGATGCCCGCATTGTGCCGATCGCGCCGGGCAAACTGCCGCTGGAGGCGGTGCTGAATACCGGCAGCTTCAGCTTTGAAAAGGCGCAGCAGGCGCCCGGCTGGCTGAAAGAGCTGCGCGGCGAACACGTGCCGGAAACGGAAAACTACGGCATCAGCAGCTTCGTCTACCAGGCGCGGCGGCCGTTTGCGCCGGACAAGTTTTATCGGGTGATCAACGGCGATTGGGGCGGCGGCAAGCTGCTGCGCTCGAAAGGCTTTTTCTGGCTGGCGACGCGGCCGCGGCAGGCCGGGCAGTGGAGCCAGGCAGGGGGCATCGCCCACTACGGCCTCGCGGGCACCTTTTGGCGCGCCATTCCGCAAGACAATTGGCCACAGGATCCCGAAACGCGGGCGCACATTCAGGAAAAATGGGTGGAGCCGTTCGGCGACATGCGCCAGGAGCTGGTGTTTATCGGTCAGCATCTGCAACAGGCGACGATCGTGCGTTTGCTGGACGACTGCCTGCTGAGCGACGATGAAATGGCCGCCGGCGTGGACTATTGGCTAGACATGGCAGACCCGTTCCCTGAGTGGTAATTGCGCAATCTTCGTGTGGTAATGAGAAAAATTCTCAACAAAGTGCTTTACAGACGATACTGATAACTATTATCATCGCCTGGCAGTTCACGGAAGGCCACAGTTTGCGGCTCTGATGTGGAAGGCACGACATTGCTCACATTGCTTCCAGTGTTTTTTAAGCCAGCTCGGGTGCTGGCTTTTTTTTTGCCTGTTATTCCTCGTCCGCTTCGCCATTTTGCAGCAGCGCATGCTTTTTCAGCATGCCGCGCAGCTGGTGATAGGTGAGCCCCAGCAGCTGCGCCGCCTTGCGCTGATTAAAGCGCCCCTGCTGCAGCGCCGCTTCGATCAATGTCTTTTCCTGCTCCAGCTGCCAGTGTTTCAAATCCAGCGGCAGCGGCGGTAACGCGCCGGCGTCTTCAGGAACGGACGCGACCGGCGTGGCCTCGCGTGGCGCAAACGGGTTAATGACGATGTCGTCCAGCGGGCTGTCGCTGTCACCGTGGCGATAAACCGAGCGCTCCACCACGTTTTTCAGTTCGCGCACGTTGCCCGGCCAGCCATACTCGAGCAACGTTCGCCTGGCATGTTCGGTAAAGCCGGGAAACAGCGGCAGCGCCAGCTCGCGGCACATTTGAATGGCGAAATGCTCGGCCAGCAGCATGATATCGGGCCGCCGTTGGCGCAGCGGCGGCAGCTGCACCACGTCGAACGCCAGCCGATCCAGCAGATCGGCGCGGAATTTGCCCGCCGCCGCCAGCGCCGGCAGATCGTCATTGGTGGCGCACACCAGACGCACATCCACCCGCAGCGGCTGGCTGCCGCCCACGCGCTCCAGCTGGCCGTATTCGATCACCCGCAGCAATTTCTCCTGCACCAGCATCGGCGCGGTCGCCAGCTCATCGAGAAACAGCGTGCCGCCGTCGGCGCGCTCGAAGCGCCCCAGATGGCGCTTTTGCGCGCCGGTAAACGCGCCGGCCTCGTGGCCGAACAGCTCGGAATCCAGCAGGTTTTCATTCAGCGCCGCGCAGTTAAGCGAGATGAACGGCCCTTGCCAGCGGTTGGAAAGGTAGTGCAGACGGTGGGCGATCAGCTCCTTGCCGGTGCCGCGCTCACCGATCACCAGCACCGGCTTGTTCAGCTTGGCGACCTGGGAGACTTGCTCCAAGACTTCGACAAAGGCGTTTGCCTCGCCCAACAAATTCTCTGGCTGTTCGTTCATGATGAAATTCGCCAATGTTTGGTGAAAATAATCACTCTACAGCAAGCGTGCAGAGAGTCAAAAAATAGTATTCGTTAATTTTCAGTAATATAAAAGTTGGCACGGGTTTTGATTATATCTTTGGGCAAGCTGTACGACTTAACGCGGCGCTTCAGACGCCATCAGAACCAAGAGGAAGTGAATTATGGGTATTTTTTCTCGTTTTGCCGACATCGTGAACGCCAACATCAACACCCTGCTGGACAAGGCGGAAGATCCGCAGAAGCTGGTGCGGTTGATGATCCAAGAGATGGAAGACACGCTGGTTGAAGTCCGCTCTACGTCGGCGCGCGCGCTGGCGGAGAAAAAGCAGCTGCTGCGTCGCATCGAGCAGGGTGAAAACCAGATAAGCGACTGGCAGGAAAAAGCCGAACTGGCGCTGCGCAAAGATAAAGAAGATCTGGCCCGTGCGGCGCTGATCGAAAAACAAAAGGTGGCCGATCTGATCGCCACGCTGACGCAGGAAGTGGCTACAGTAGAAGAAACGCTGGCGCGCATGAAGAGCGAAATCGGCGAGCTGGAAAACAAGCTGACCGAAACCCGCGCGCGGCAGCAGGCGCTGGCGCTGCGCCATCAGGCCGCGTCTTCCTCGCGCGAAGTGCGCCGCCAGCTCGACAGCGGCAAGCTGGATGAGGCGATGGCGCGTTTCGAGCAGTTCGAGCGCCGCATCGACCACATGGAAGCCGAAGCGGAAAGCATCAGCATCGGTAAAAAGAAGTCGCTGGACCAAGAGTTTGCCGAACTGAAGGCCGACGACGCCATCAGTGAGCAACTGGCGGCACTGAAAGCCAAGATGAACCGCTCAGAGTAAGGCGAACCGCGGCCACACGCCGGAGGTGGCCGCCGATCCAGGACCCGATAAGAAGGAATAACAATGAGTGCTTTATTACTTGCCATTCCGCTGACAATTTTCGTGCTGTTTGTCGCGCCGATTTGGCTTTGGCTGCATTACAGCAATCGGCAACAGACCGGCATCCAGCTGAGTCAGCAAGAAATGCAGCGCCTGGCGCAGCTGGCGGAAGACGCCAAACGCATGCGTGAACGCATTCAGGCGCTGGAAGAAATCCTCGATGCGGAACACCCGAACTGGAGACAGTCCTGATGAGCACGACGCTGGGCAGTAAAAAGCTTTATCGCGTTCCCGAAGAAGGCATGGTGAAAGGCGTCTGCGCCGGTTTGGCCCACTATTTCGACGTGCCGGTACGCCTGATCCGCGTGATGGTGGTGCTGTCGCTGTTCTTCGGGCTGTTCTTCTTCACGCTGGTGGCCTATATCGCGCTGGTGTTCGTGTTGGACGAAGCGCCGGCCAGCCGTTTCGAAGGCGAGCATCAGAAGACGCCGCGCCAGCTGCTCGATCAGCTGGAGTATGAGCTGGGCAGCGGCGAGCAGCAGCTGCGTCAGGTCGAACGCTACGTGACGTCCGATACCTTCGGCGTACAGAGCCGTTTCCGCAAGCTGTAACCCTTCTTGCGATACCCGGCCTGCACAGGCCGGGTATCTTCGCCGCCGTTATCCCATAAATGTAACCTTAATCGTCTTGTGCCGGAGGGCATTGTCATGAATAAAATCGATGTCGCGAACACCGCCAAAACGGGTGGATTTAAACGAGGAGCGGCGGCAATGTTGAAGACATTGGCTAAAGTCATCATCATAGCGTTATTGAACTATGGCCCGGCGGGCGCCGCCGGCTGGCTGTTGAAAACCGTCGGCCGCAAACCGGTGCGCTTCGTGCTGGCGCTGGTGCTGGAACCGCTGTTCCGTAAAGGCCTGAACAAGGCATTCGGGCGTTACGTCAAGGAGAGCAATGAAACGACTGCAAAATGAGTTAACCTCGCTGGTCAACCGCGGAATGGATCGCCATCTGCGCCTGGCGGTGACCGGCCTGAGCCGCAGCGGCAAAACCGCCTTTATCACCGCCTTCGTCAACCAACTGCTGCATGTGCACAGCGGCGCGCGCATGCCGCTGTTTTCACCGGTGCGCGAAGAGCGCCTGCTAGGCGTCAAACGCATCCCGCAGCGCGATCTCGGCATCCAGCGTTTCACCTATGACGAAGGGCTGGCGCAGCTGTACGGCACGCCGCCGGCCTGGCCGACGCCGACGCGCGGCGTCAGCGAAATTCGTCTGGCGCTGCGTTACCGCTCCAACGACTCGCTGCTGCGCCACTTTAAAGACACCTCCACGCTGTACCTGGAGATCGTCGATTATCCCGGCGAATGGCTGCTAGATCTGCCGATGCTCGAGCAGGATTACCTGGCCTGGTCGCGCCAGATGACCGGGCTGCTGCAGGGTGAACGCGCCGAATGGGCCAAGCCCTGGCTTGAGCTGTGCAAGGCCTGCGATCCGCTGGCCCCGGCCGATGAAAACCGCCTGGCGGCGATCGCCCAGGCCTACACCGATTATCTGCTGCGCTGCAAAAGCGAAGGGCTGCACTTCATTCAGCCGGGGCGTTTCGTGCTGCCGGGCGACATGGCCGGCGCGCCGGCGCTGCAATTTTTCCCCTGGCCCGACGTGGCCGCGATCGGCGAATCGAAGCTGGCGCAGGCCGACAAACACACCAACATCGGCATGTTGCGCGCTCGCTTCAACTACTACTGCCAGTCGATCGTCAAAAACTTCTACAAAGAGCATTTTGTCCGTTTCGATCGGCAAATCGTGCTGGTCGACTGCCTGCAGCCGCTCAACAGCGGCCCGCAGGCGTTCAACGACATGCGTCTGGCGCTGACCCAGCTGATGCAGAGCTTCCATTACGGCAAGCGCACGCTGTTTCGCCGCTTGTTCTCGCCGACCATCGACAAACTGATGTTCGCCGCCACCAAGGCGGATCATATCACCGCCGATCAGCACGCCAATCTGGTGTCGCTGCTGCAACAGCTGGTGCAGGAGGCGTGGCAGAACGCGGCGTTCGAAGGCATCAGCATGGATTGCGTCGGCCTGGCCTCGGTGCAGGCGACCGAGAGCGGTATCGTCGATCATCAGGGGCAACGCATTCCGGCGCTGAAGGGCAACCGCCTGAGCGACGGCGCGCCGCTGACGGTGTTCCCCGGCGAAGTGCCCGCCCGCCTGCCGGGGCCGGCGTTCTGGCAGAGCCAGGGGTTCCACTTCGATGAGTTTCGTCCGCGCGCCATGAGCGTGGACAGCCCGTTGCCGCACATCCGTCTGGATGCGGTGATGGAGTTTTTATTGGGAGACAAATTGCGATGAGCGAGCCGATCAAACCGCGTATCGATTTTGACGAGCCGCTGCAGCCGCCGCAGGAGCCGGCGTTGCGCGCCGGCGTCGCTTTCGATGCCGAACAGGCAGAAAGCTTCTTTCCGGCGGCGCCGGAGCTGCAGCAGGAAGAGGAAGAAGGGCGCGCCGAAGGCATCATCAACGCCGCGCTGAAACCTAAACGCAGCCTGTGGCGCAAAATGGTCACCGCCGGCCTGGCGCTGTTCGGCGTCAGCGTGGTGGCGCAGGGTGTGCAGTGGGTGCATACCGCCTGGGTGCAGCAGGACTGGATCGCCATGGGCGGCGGCGTGGCCGGCGGCCTGATCGTGTTCGCCGGCGTCGGTTCGGTGGTCACCGAGTGGCGGCGTTTGTATCGGCTGCGCCAGCGCGCGGAAGAGCGCGACGTGGCGCGCGAGCTGTTGCATAGCCACGGGCTGGGGCAAGGGCGCGAATTCTGCGAGAAGCTGGCGCGTCAGGCCGGGCTGGATCAGGGGCATCCGGCGCTACAGCGCTGGCAGGCGTCGCTGCATGAAACGCAAAACGATCGTGAAGTGGTGGAGCTGTACGCCAAACTGGTGCAGCCGGTGCTCGATAACCAGGCGCGGCGCGAAATCAGTCGCTCCGCCGCCGAGTCGACGCTGATGATCGCCGTCAGCCCGTTGGCGCTGGTGGATATGGCGTTTATCGCCTGGCGCAACATCCGTTTGATCAACCGCATCGCCGCGCTTTACGGCATCGAGCTGGGCTACTTCAGCCGCATTCGTCTGTTCCGGCTGGTGCTGTTGAACATCGCCTTCGCCGGTGCTTCCGAGCTGGTGCGCGAAGTGGGCATGGACTGGATGTCGCAGGATCTGGCGGCGCGGCTGTCGGCGCGCGCGGCGCAGGGCATCGGCGCCGGCTTGTTGACCGCGCGGCTGGGCATCAAGGCGATGGAGCTGTGCCGCCCGCTGCCGTGGCTGGAAGGGGAAAAGCCGAAGCTTGGCGATTTCCGCAGCCAGCTGATCGGCCAGTTGAAAGACACGCTGAAAAAGAGCGACGGCAAGGCCAAATAACCCCCACGACGGCGCTCTCAGGAGCGCCGTTTTCTCAACGGCGCTGACGCCGGACGTAATCGAGACTTGACGATAGTCGATCCCCCTGTGAGTGCATGATAAATCTCTGCAAAATTAATTCTGGTTGTGATAACTATCTGTTTGTAGGCTAAAATGACGCCGATGCTGTTATCCGCTTGCGTTTAAAATCAGCAACCACGGCAATAAATCAGAGTTCTGTCAACTTTTGCTGACAGATCGCTTCTACCGCCCGGTGCGAGGGAGTATCATCATCGTCAACGATCCCCGCACCTGCAGAGATAAGGCCAACACTGATGCGTTTGGAAGTATTTTGCGAAGACCGCCTCGGTCTCACTCGAGAATTACTCGATCTTTTGGTATCGCGCAGCATTGACTTACGTGGCATCGAGATCGATCCCATCGGCCGCATTTACCTTAATTTCTCCCAGCTGGATTTCGATACTTTCCGCGCGCTGATGGCGGAGATCCGCCGCATCGCCGGCGTAACCGACGTGCGCACCGTCAGCTTTATGCCTTCCGAACGCGAGCATCGCGCGCTGCGTGCGCTGCTGGAATCGATGCCGGAACCGGTGTTCTCTATCGATATGAAGGGCAAGGTCGAGCTGGCCAACCCGGCGGCACAGGCGCTGTTCAGCCTGAACGAAGACAAGATCCGCAACCAGACCGCCGGAGCGCTGATCGGCGGCTATAACTTCAGCCGCTGGCTGGAGAGCGAGCATACGGCGCCGCACTCCGAGCGGGTGGTGATTCGCAGCCAGGACTTCCTGATGGACATCACGCCCATCTATCTGGAAGACGAACAGCAGCAGCAAGCCGCGGTCGGCGCGGTGGTGATGCTGAAGTCCACCGCGCGCATGGGCCGCCAGCTGCAAAATCTGTCGGTGAACGACGATACCGAATTCGACCACATCGTCGCGGTAAGCGCCAAGATGCGTCACGTGCTGGAGCAGGCGCGCAAGTTGGCGATGCTCGATGCGCCGCTGCTGATCGTCGGCGATACCGGTACCGGCAAGGATATTTTGGCCCGCGCCTGCCATTTGCGCAGCCCGCGCGGCAAACAGCCATTCCTGGCGCTGAACTGCGCTGCACTGCCGGATGACGTGGTGGAGAGCGAGCTGTTCGGCCATGCGCCGGGCGCTTATCCCAACGCGCTGGAAGGCAAGAAAGGCTTCTTCGAGCAGGCCAATGGCGGTTCGGTGCTACTGGATGAGATCGGCGAAATGTCGCCGCGCATGCAGACCAAACTGCTGCGTTTCCTCAACGACGGCACCTTCCGTCGCGTTGGCGAAGAGCATGAGGTGCACGTCGACGTGCGCGTGATCTGCGCCACCCAGAAAAACCTCACCGAGCTGGTGCAGCGCGGCGAATTCCGCGAAGACCTCTATTACCGCCTCAACGTGCTGACCATCACCATCCCGCCGCTGCGCGAGCGTCCGCAGGACATCATGCCGCTGACCGAGCTGTTCGTGGCGCGCTTCGCCGATGAGCAGGGTGTGGCGCGGCCCAAGCTGGCGAGCGATCTGGGCGGCTTCCTCAGCAAGTACGGCTGGCCGGGCAACGTGCGCCAGCTGAAAAACGCCATCTACCGCGCGCTGACGCAAACCGAAGGCTACGAGCTGCGGCCGCAGGATATCGTGTTGCCGGAGTTCGAGGTGGAGATGTCGCTGGGCGACGAGGTGCTAGACGGCTCGCTGGACGACATCAGCAAGCGTTTCGAGCGCTCGGTGCTGACGCGCCTGTATCGCACCTATCCCAGCACCCGCAAGCTGGCGAAGCGCCTGGGCGTTTCCCATACCGCCATCGCCAACAAGCTGCGCGAGTATGGCCTGAGCAGCCGTAAAGGCGGCGCCGAGGGCGAGGAATAAGAAAGGCGCCTTGCGGCGCCTTTAACGGGTTTCCAAAGCCGGCGTTCGCCGGCTTTGTTATTTCAGCGCAGCCAGCGCTGCGTCGTAGTCCGGCTCGGTGGTGATTTCGTTCACCAGCTCGCTGTACAGGACGTTGTCCTGGCCATCCAGCACCACGACCGCACGCGCGGTCAGGCCTGCCAACGGGCCTTCGGCGATTTCGACGCCGTACGCCTGCTTGAACTCGGCGCCGCGCAGGGTGGACAGGGTGACCACATTGCTCAGGCCTTCCGCGCCGCAGAAGCGAGACTGCGCGAACGGCAGATCGGCGGAGATGCACAGCACCACGGTGTTATCCAGGCCGCTGGCCAGCTGGTTGAATTTACGCACCGAAGTCGCGCAGACGCCGGTATCGATGCTTGGGAAGATGTTCAGGACTTTGCGTTTACCCGCGAAGCTGCTCAGCGCTACGTCTGACAGGTCTTTGGCAACCAGTGAGAAGGCCTTGGCCTGTTCGCCCTGCTGTGGCAGTTTGCCCGCTACGCTGACCGGATTGCCTTGAAAATGTACTGTCTGAGTCATTGCTAGATTCCTTTTACAGGTGTTTATACAAAGGGCATGAACCTGATGAAACGGCGCACCGGCAACGGCATTTAACATCAGGTTCACACCCTGGCACCAGTTTATGACAACCGGGGCGGATTGGATATCAAAGTTTGCTAAATAGTTGTATATATTAGGCTGTTCTATAAAACATCACCGGCGCATCAGCCTGGCTGAATGCGCAGTTTTCGCTCAGGAGCCGTTATGAGAGACATGCGTTTTTACCCGGAAGCCTGGCCGCTGCATACCGCCTTCGTGATTGCGCGCGGCAGCCGCACCGAAGCCCGGGTGGTGGTGGTCGAAATCGAACAGCAGGACGTGCGCGGCATCGGTGAGTGCACGCCGTACCCGCGCTATGGCGAGAGCGAGGAGTCGGTGATGGCGCAGCTGGCGGAGATGGCACCGGCGATCGCACAAGGCATGACCCGCGAACAGCTGCGGGTGCAGATGCCGGCGGGCGCCGCGCGCAACGCGCTGGATTCGGCGCTGTGGGATCTGGAGTGTCGCCTGCACGGGCAGAGCCTGTGGCATCTCAGCGGCGTGACGGCCCCGGCGCATATCCGTATGGCGCAGACCGTCAGCATCGGCACGCCGGAAGCGATGGCCTTCGCCGCGCGTGAACTGGAGCAGCAGGGCGCTACGCTGCTGAAGATCAAACTCGACGATCACTATATCAGCGAACGATTGGTCGCGATCCGCGCCGCGGTACCCCAGGCGACGCTGATCGTCGACGCCAATGAATCCTGGCAGGCGGAAGGGCTGGCGGCGCGCTGCCAGCTGCTGGCCGATCTCGGCGTGGCGATGCTGGAGCAGCCGCTGCCGGCCGGTGACGACGCCGCGCTGGAGCACTTTATTCATCCGCTGCCGATCTGCGCCGATGAAAGCTGCCACACCCGCGCCGATCTACCTCGGTTGGCGCAGCGCTATCAGATGGTCAACATCAAACTGGACAAGACCGGTGGCTTGACCGAGGCGTTGGCGCTGGCGCAGGCCGCGCGCGAACAGGGGTTCGCCATCATGCTCGGCTGCATGTTGTGTACGTCGCGGGCGATATCCGCCGCCTTGCCGCTGGCGCCGGCGGCGCGCTTCGTCGATCTGGACGGCCCGACCTGGCTGGCGCGGGACGTCGAACCGGGCCTGGCGTTCGAATGCGGGGCGATCGTCGATATCGCCCCGTAGGGATTAATTCGGGTAGGTCAGCAGCTCGGTCATCGCGTCGATGTAGCGCTCGCTGGCGGCATCGGCGGAGATCGGCGGGAATTCGGCGGTGATGCACGGCAGCGACAGATCCGCGCACCAGCTGCCGAACGAACCGGGCGTTTCATAACCGACGCTGGTCACCAGCGGCAGCTCGAACTTGTGCGCCAGCCAAACGCCGAGCCGCGAGCTGGCGGGATCTTCGATGCAGGCCAGCGGCTCATGGAACGACACCACCCAGTGCGGCTTCAGGCGATGGATAAGGTGACATAGCGCCTGAGTTTCCGGTTCGGAACCGGGGCGCCCGCCGGTGGAGAGCTTGACGTCACGCACTGGAGCCGCGCTGTTCCAACGGTAGACGGTGTCGCCGGAGCGCCAGTTGGCGGCCGGGAAGTTGCGGTTAAGATCGACACCGTTGGCATTGGCGCGCAGCCCCAGCTGGCAGCCGTCGGGGTTAACCGCCAACACCACGTGGTGGCGCAGCCGCTCGGGGGCGATGCTGCGCAGCGCGCAGGAGAGAGTCACGATGGCGGCGCTCTCATCGCCGTGGGTGCCGGCGATGATCAGCCCGGTCTCCGGGCCGCTGACCGCCGCCGGAAAATAGAGCAGCGGTGCGCCCAGCAGCGAGCTGCCATAGTTCTCTCCTGCGATGGCCAACTGGCCACGTTCACTGCGCGGTCGATGTTCGGTCATGGTGTTGTCCCTGGGTTAAAGGTCGAGAGTCATTATCATTTTATTCAGTGTATTACGCTTTGAGACATCTTTCCCATCGCAATTGTGCGGCGTTTGCGCGATCTGTGAGGCTGCGGCGGCGAAAACGCCAATTAAACCGCACCTGGCCTGACGCTGTTGTTATACTAACGGCAGTGCTAAGCCAATCACCCGCAAGAGGATTTAACATGCCAGTAGCCAGAATCATCGCCAGCTATAGCGAAAATGAAAATGACACCATCACGCTGCTGTGCGGCGTGGACGCTGAAAACCAGATCCGCCAGGGGGAGTGGTTCGGCGTGGTGAAAAACGACGACGGGCGCGGGGACGAATCGAATTATCCGTTCACCCTGCATATCGATTACCAGAAAGATGTCTTCTACCTTGATTACGGCTACGACGACGCCGACGCGCGCCAGCTGCAAAAAACCGATATTTCGGCCCGTCCGCTGGCCGAGAAAGGCTTTTTCACCGTGTTCGATGAAGAAGAGGGTGAAGAGTTCAGCTACCGCATCAACAGCATCCACCTGTACGACTGACGGTCGCTGCTGCAAACACCGCCCGTGCCGCCCTGCGCCGCACGGGTTTTTTTATCGCCTGAATCGCACTTTTTGCAACTTCTCGGCCGTGAGCGCTAGGCCGGACGGATCTTGTGCTATATGATAAAAAATTCAGATGGTTAACGGGGGAACATCATAATGACGGGAAGAAAAATGCAACGAGGTTTTCGTTTGGCGCTTTGCGCGGCGGCGATCGGCGCCTGTATGAGCGGCGCCATGGCGGCGCAGGTTCCCCCGGGCACCGCGCTGGCGGCCAAACAGGAAATCGTGCGCCACATTAAAGACGAACCGGCCTCGCTCGATCCGATCAAAGCGGTTGGCCTGCCGGAGGCCCAGCTGGCGCGCGATCTGTTCGAAGGGTTGGTCAATCAGGACGCCAACGGGAAAGTGATCCCCGGCGTCGCCACGCGCTGGCAGACCAGCGACAACCAGACTTACATTTTCCATCTGCGTAAAGACGCGCGGTGGTCAAACGGTGACCCTGTCACGGCGAAGGATTTCGTCTACAGCTGGCAGCGGCTGGTAGAGCCGAAAAACCTGTCGCCGTTCGCCTGGTTCGCGCAGCTGGCGGGGATCCAGAACGCCGAGCAGATCATCAGCGGCAAATTGCCGGCCGATCGTTTAGGCGTGTCGGCGCCGGACGACTACACGCTCAAAGTGCAACTGGACAAGCCGGTGCCTTATTTCGTCAGCTTGACGGCCAACTTCAGTCTGTTCCCGGTGAATAAGGCGGTGGTGGAAAAATACGGCAACGACTGGACCAAGGTCGGCAATCTGGTGGGCAACGGCGCGTTCAAACTGCAGGAGCGGGTGGTGAACGAGAAGCTGGTGCTGACGCCTAACGATCATTACTGGGATCATGCGCATACCGTGCTGACCAAAGTGACCTTCGTGCCGATCAACCAGGAATCCAACGCCACCAAGCGTTACCTGGCGGGTGACATCGACATCACCGAATCCTTCCCGAAAAACATGTATCAGAAGCTGCTGAAAGACATTCCGGGCCAGGTGTACACGCCGGATCAGCTCGGCACCTATTACTACGCGTTCAACACCCAGCGCGCGCCGACCAACGACGTGCGGGTGCGCCAGGCCTTGTCTTACGCCATCGATCGCAAGATTATCGCGGAAAAAGTGTTGGGCACCGGAGAAAAACCAGCCTATCACTTCACGCCGGACGTGACCGCCGGGTTCAAACCGGAGGCGAGTTTGCTGCAACAGCAACCGCAGGCGGAGCTGGATGCGCAGGCCAAGGCGTTGCTGCAGGCGGCCGGTTACGGCCCGAACAACCCGCTGAAGCTGACGTTGCTGTATAACACCTCGGAAAGCCACCAGAAGATCGCCATCGCCGTGGCCTCTATGTGGAAGAAGAAGCTCGGCATTGACGTCAAGTTGCAAAACCAGGAGTGGAAAACCTATATCGACAGCCGCAACACCGGCAATTTCGACGTGATCCGCGCCTCCTGGGTGGGTGACTATAACGAAGCGTCGACCTTCCTGTCACTGCTGACCTCGACCCACAGCGGCAACATCGCCAAGTTCAAGAACGCGGACTACGATAAGCTGCTGGCGCAGGCGGGGCGGGAAACCAATCCTGCGGCGGTGACCGCCGATTACAACAAGATGGAGCAGATCATTGCCGACCAGGCGCCGATCGCGCCGATTTACCAGTACACCAACGGCCGCCTGATCAAACCGTGGGTAAAAGGCTACCCGATCACCAACCCGGAAGACGTGGCCTACAGCCAGACGATGTATATCATCAAACACTGAGTCGATTTATTTATCGCCCCCGGTTAATGCGGGGGCTTTATTTTATCGACGATGCAACGAAGAAGATAATTAATTTTCCCACGAGATAAACCCCGTTTAATAATAAACAGGGTGCCATCATCACATGATTATTTCGCTATTTCAAAGAGAGGTTACGCTTATAGACAGTCCCGCATGGCATCCACCACCACGCGGCCGTTCATGTCGGTCTGGGTGATGCGGTAGCTGGTGGGGTACGAGCGTCGGGTGCTGAAACGATCGTGGACGGAGACCTTGCCAATCTGCAGGCCGGCGGCGTTTTTCACCACAAACTCACTGATCTCTTCCTGGCCCTGGTTTTGCAAATGGATATTACTGATTTTTTCCAGCGTATCGCTGGCGTTTATTTTTAAATGGTCGCGTAACATAACTACCTCCTCGTAGTGAGAAAAGTATATGCCCCTAAAATTTGCGCTGAAACAGCTTTGTGTTGATTTATTATTATCATTTTGAATTAAAAATGATAATAATATGTTAAGTCATAATAATAACGGCATTGCCAGCGCTTTATCGGTAATATCGCCTGATTTATCGGCAATGGTTTATTTCATTACCGTTATTATTAGTCTGCATTAATGGGGAAAAGCGCCTGCTTGGCCGCCGGGGCGGGAAAGACGCAGGTGACGTTGTGCCCGCAGCCGGGAACGATCGTTAACCGATGAGGCTTATCCGGCGCTAGGTAACGCCGGTCATAATCGGCATAGGCTAGGGCACGTTGCAATCGATAGGGGCCCTGCAGCTGGGCAGAGCAGGATTTGTCGAGTATCCGATAGTAGGCGCCCGGCGCGGTGCCGGTATCACCGGCGGCGGCCAGGTAGGAGATATCCGCAGCGGCATAGCGCCCGCGGGCCGCATCGGCAGTGCGCTGCAGGTGAGCGGGCAGCGATTCCAGGCCGTATTTCCACCGGTTGGCCTGTGGGCACTGGCCGGCGTTCAGCGTTTGCCAACGGAAACGGCAGGCTGTTTCACTGCCGCAGCTCCCCCCGTTTATTGGTTGGGGGCGCAGATTATCAAAATAGAGCCAGCTGCCGGGGTCGGCCACCACATAGCGCAGCCGCACCCCGCCTGGCGGATGGGCAAAGCCGACATAATGTTGCACGAACTGCGCGCCGGCAGAGAAACCGGCCACGGTTATCGACTGTAGCGACGGCCAGCGCCGTTTCATATCGGCCAGCAGGTTATCCATGGCGTTGAATGAGCCGGTTTTCCCGGCATTATCCAAACCACCCTCGATCCAGGAGCCGCAGCGCCACAGGGCGTCGCCGTCTTGCGGCTGGGGCAGACCGGCGGAATGGCAGTGGACGGCGAGTTTTTCCGGCACCTGGAACAGCGGGGCGGCCAGTAAGGTATCGCCTCCCGCTCCTGCCGCCTGCGCGGCGTCGATCGCCGCTTGCAGCGTTTTAACGGCGTCGCGTGGATGACCGTGCATCACCACCAGTGCGTTACGTGGCTGGGCGCTGTGCTTCTGGGCGACATAGTAAGAAAAATTGCCGCCGGCCGTCGTGACCCGTAAAGGGGTAGATATGCGTTCCAGCGCCGACTCCGCGCGCAGCGGTTGGCTGGCGAACAGCAACAGCGCCGCCATGGTACAGAACAGGCGCCGCAGCACAGCCAGGTTCAATGCAAAATGTCTTGCGCCTGATTCACTACTTCCCGCCATCGTCGTTCCTCACCCGTTCGCAAATGTGGCTTCGCCTGAAGTATAGAGCACGCTTTTAGCCCGGCGTGAAAACTGGCGTTACAGCTTGGCCTTTGCTCTCCAAGGCGTTAACGCTAGACTCAGCAACATAAGCAAGACTGAGGGGATAAATGAATGGATGTGATTGAGGGGAGCGAGCTGCAGGTCGCCGATGCGGTTTACGCTTATCAGCTGGACGGCAAGGGGGGCGTAACGCCGATCGAGCAGGATGACAAGATCACCTGCGACGTGCCGTGCTGGCTGCATCTCGATTATGCGCACCCGGCCAGCGCCGAATGGTTGAGCACTACGCCGCTGCTGCCGGATTCGGTGCGCGAGGCGCTCTCCGGCGAAAGCTCGCGGCCGCGCGTCAGCCGCCAGGGTGAAGGCACCATGATTACCCTGCGCAGCATTAACTTCAACGCCAACTCCCGGCCGGATCAGCTGGTCACCATCCGGGTGTACATCACCGACAAACTGATTATCTCCACCCGGCACCGTAAGGTGTATTCCATCGATCAGGTGGTGAACGATCTGCAGAGCGGCGCCGGACCGACCAACAGCGGCAGCTGGCTGGTGGAGATTTCCGATGCGTTGACCGATCACACCAGCGAATTTATCGAGGATCTGCACGACAAGATTATCGATCTGGAGGACGCCTTGCTGGAGCAGCAGGTGCCGGAGCGCGGCCAGCTGGCATTGATCCGTAAACAGCTGATCGTGCTGCGCCGTTACATGGCGCCGCAGCGCGACGTCTTCGCTCGACTGGCCAGCGATCGCCTGCCGTGGATGAGCGACGACGATCGCCGCCGCATGCAGGACATCGCCGATCGTCTGGGGCGGGGATTGGACGATCTGGACGGCAGCATTGCGCGCACCGCCATCTTGTCCGACGAAATCACCACGGTGATGGCCGACGCGATGAACCGCCGCACCTACACCATGTCATTGTTAGCGATGGTCTTTTTACCTACCACCTTCCTGACCGGGCTGTTTGGCGTCAACCTCGGCGGCATTCCGGGCAATAGCGCGCCGTTCGGCTTCGGCACTTTCTGCCTGATGCTGCTGGCCCTGGTGGGCGGCGTCGCCTGGTGGCTGAAGCGCAGCCGCTGGCTGTAGGCAAAAATGACGAAAACCCGGTTAACATTGAGCAATATCAACATTTAGCCGGGGGAAATGGGGCATGATCTCTCTCGCAGGTGAATGCAACGTCAAGCGATGGGCGTTGCGCTCCATAATTGTCTTACTTTCTTATTTTTGAATTACTGCATAGCACATTTGATTCGTACAATGCCGGTTTAATCACCGGCATTTTTTTATTCGGCTTTCACACTGCTTCAGGCCGCGCTTTCATCCCAGAAGCTGGCTTCAATCTTGTGCCCATCCAAATCCCGAACAAAGCAGCCGTAGTAAGCCTCACCGTAGTGCGGCCGCGAACCGGGCGCGCCTTCATCGACGGCGCCGGCCAGCAGCGCCTGACGATGGAATTCATCCACCTGTTGCTTGCTGGTGGCGAAAAAGCCGACGTGCGTGCCGTTGCCGGGCGTGGCGGGCCGGCCGTCGATCGGCACCTGCAGCCAGAACTCCGGGTAGTCGCGGCCGTAACCGATGGCGCCGGGATGCTCCAGTACGCGTCGGCAACCCAAGGCAGCCAGCGCGCGATCGTAAAAGGCGGCGGCGGCTTCGAAATCGTTGGAGCCTAGCGAGACGTGGGATAAGCAAGGGGTGATATTCATTGCGCGATCTCCATGTAACTGTATAAATAAACAGTATAGGGTAAAAACGGCATCGCCCAGTAAATTTTGCGCAAACTGTGAACAGGATCGAGATCGCTGAGAGAAGGAAATGTCGCCGCTCGCAGGGTGGCAAGCGGCGAGGGAAGGTTATTTGATTTCCAGCACGTTCAACCGCTCCGGCGCAGGCGCCGCATCGTCTGAGTCTTCCGGCTGCCAACCGACCGGCTGCATCGGAATGTCTTCGCGATCGAAGGCCAAATCGCCGCCGTCCACCACGGCGCTACCGTGGTGAATGCCTTTGAAATCGAAAAGATTGATATCGCTCAGGTGTGAAGGCACCACGTTTTGCATGGCGCTGAACATGGTTTCCAGCCGGCCGGGATAACGCTTGTCCCAGTCGCGCAGCATGTCGCCGATGACCTGGCGCTGCAGATTAGGCTGCGAACCGCACAGGTTGCACGGAATGATCGGGAAGGCTTTGGCGATAGAGAAACGCTCGATGTCTTTCTCGCGGCAATAGGCCAGCGGGCGAATGACCACGTGTTTGCCGTCGTCGCTCATCAGCTTGGGCGGCATGCCTTTCATCTTGCCGCCGTAGAACATGTTGAGGAACAGCGTCTGCAGGATGTCGTCACGGTGGTGGCCCAGCGCGATCTTGGTGGCACCCAGTTCGGTGGCGGTGCGATACAAAATACCGCGGCGCAGGCGCGAGCACAGTGAACAGGTGGTTTTGCCTTCCGGGATCTTGTCTTTAACGATGCTGTAGGTGTTCTCTTCGACGATCTTGTATTCCACCCCCAGGCTTTCCAGGTAGGCGGGCAGAATATGCTCCGGGAAGCCGGGCTGTTTCTGATCGAGGTTCACCGCGACTAACGAGAAGTTAATCGGCGCGCTCTGTTGCAGGTTGCGCAGTATCTCCAGCATGGTGTAGCTGTCTTTACCGCCGGACAGGCAGACCATGATGCGGTCGCCTTCTTCAATCATATTGAAATCGGCGATCGCCTCGCCCACGTTGCGGCGCAGGCGTTTTTGCAATTTATTGAGGTTGTACTGCTCTTTTTGGCTAACGGATTGCTTTTCTGACATTTAAATCGTGCTCATTCTTAAAGGGGGCACTAGGGGCATGGCGTTTTAGACCGCGAGTTTACCATTCAACCGGCCGATTTTGATCATTATTCATCATCATGCTTCCACGCGCCCGACGCGAGGCCTGTATGGTACGGATTGCGCGCAGGAATGCCAGCAGGTTTTAGCGACAGATTCGCCCAGACGGAGACTGCAGGATCGGAATAACGTTTGGGGAAGGGGCGTGCAGAGCTGAAAACGGCTGGCGGCTTACACCGCCAGCGTGCGTCCCAGCGGCGCGCGCTCGCACCAGCGGTCTTTATACGGCGCCGTTGGTTTGCCGAAGGAATAGCGCATTTCTTTACCTTCCCGCTCGCATAGTTCATAGGCGGCCCGAACGTTTAACCAAGTGACGATGGTTCCAGGACAAAAACCATCCTGTTCGCGATCATATCCCCCGTTGACATAGTCAAAGCAAATCCATTTGGGGCTGTCCGCTCTGGTTATGAACTGGAATGCACAGGGCTGGCCGTTATAAAACAACACATAGCCGAATATCATGTCACGCAGCGACGTAATCATATCCACCATTTGTTGCTTATTATCGGGTTTGACTCCCCAACGCTTCTCAAACAGCTCCAAATAAATATCAGCCAGCTGGATCGGCGTTAATAGCGCCTGATCCACGACATCGCCTCCGGAATTTAGGAATTTTTTTAATTCGCGGTTTCTGCTGTTCTTGGTCGATGATGAATAGCCGCCCTTGCCGCAGGTTTTCGCGAGGCATATCTCTCTTTGACTGTTCAGCGAAAACGTTGAGTTAATAACGGAACGGCCATTGATGGAAGAAAGAATTTTAGACCGATAGGGAATAAGCGTTTTAATCCGACGATTGATCGGTAAAATCATTTCGTCTTTATTAAACATGAAGCTATCGATGCCGATTTTTTTAGAACCTCGGCCAACGAGGGCGATTTCTTTATTACCATTGGTGCAGAAACCACCGAGGAGCACACCATTGGGGGCGTGCTTGACGTAGTACTTATGACGCAGATGTAACTGACGCTGCATGAAGTTTAAAACGTCAGGATGAGTGACAAAACTGCCGCCATAAAGGTTGTAACATGCTCTATATTCTTCTGCTGTGCCTTTACGCCAACCCCCGGCGAAAGAAAGTAATTTCCGTATCATGATTATTTTTTTATCGTCAGTATTCAGCGGCAGGGAGTATACACGCCATCAACACAAAAATTAAGGGTTACAGCTCGCATTTTTATGCTTATTGCCGTTTTGGTTAAATATTAGCATTCAGAATGTCAATTCTTGAAAACGATAATCATCACTGTTGATTATTTGTTGATAAGTAAATTCTGCCGTAAACGTTTCACGAGCGGTAAAAAACAGGGCGCGAATCGCTCGCGCCCTGAAGGGGATTACTCGGTGGCGGATTTTTCCGCCTTGCCGGCCAGCAGGCTGAGGAAGTCGTATTTCTCCTTCAGCTCTTTCTCGGCGGCTTGGTACAGCGCGCTGGCCACTTCCGGCTGCTGCGAGTTCAGGCGACGGAAACGCTGTTCTTTCAGCAGCGTCTCCGTCAGGCTGCTGTTCGGTGGCCGGGAGTCAAGCGCCAATGCGGCCTTGCCTTCGGCGCTGCGGCGCGGATCGAAGCGGTACAGCGGCCAGAAGCCGGTGGCGGTCAGCTGTTTCATCTGATCGTGGCTGAGCGCCAGATCGTAGCCGTGCTCTTCGCACGGGCTGTAGGCGATGATCAGCGACGGGCCCGGATAGGCTTCGGCCTCCTGAATCGCTTTCACCGTTTGGTTAAGCTGCGCTCCCAGCGAGATCTGCGCGACGTAGACATGGCCGTACATCATCATGCTGACGCCCAAATCCTTGCGCGCCTTGCGCTTGCCGTGTTCACCGAACTTGGTCACCGCACCGAGCGGCGTGGCCTTCGACTGCTGGCCGCCGGTGTTGGAGTAACATTGGGTGTCGAGCACCAGCACGTTGACGTTTTCCGTCAGGCTGAGCACGTGATCCAAACCGCCGAAGCCGATGTCGTAGGCCCAACCATCACCGCCGATTAGCCAGATGGATTTATCCACCAGGTAGTCGGCGTCGGCCGCCAGTTGGCGCGCGTCTTCGCCTTCGAGACTCGCCAACAGCGTGCGCAGTTCGGCGATCTGCTTACGGCGCGGCTCCGGCGCCACGTCGTCCATCTGCAGGGCATTGACCAACCGATCCGGCAGCTGCGGCGCCAGCGAATTCAGCAGGCGCAGCACCCGCGCACGATGTTGATCGACCGTCAGGCGGAAGCCCAGGCCAAATTCGGCGTTGTCTTCGAACAGCGAGTTGGCCCACGCCGGCCCGCGCCCTTCGGCGTTGGTGGTGTACGGCGTGGTCGGCAGGTTGCCGCCGTAGATCGACGAACAGCCGGTGGCGTTGGCGATCAGCAAACGGTCGCCATAGAGCTGGGTCAACAGCTTGATGTACGGCGTTTCGCCGCAGCCGGAACAGGCGCCGGAATACTCGAACAGCGGCGTGATCAGCTGCGAAGTGCGAATGTCGATGCGCTCCAGCTGCGTCGGATCGATTTCCGGCAGCTGCAGGAAGAAGTCGTAGTTGTCTTTCTCCGCAGTCAGATTATCGAGGCGCGAAGCCATGTTGATGGCCTTGATCTCCGGGTTCTGGCGATCTTTCGCCGGGCAGACCTCGACGCACAGGTTACAGCCGGTGCAATCTTCCGGCGCTACCTGCAGCACGTATTTCTGGCCGCGCATATCGCGCGCTTTGACATCCAGTGACTGCAGGGAGGCGGGGGCGTGCTCCATCTCCGCCGGCTGAACCACCTTGGCGCGAATGGCGGAGTGCGGGCAGGCGGCGACGCAGTGGTTGCACTGGGTGCACAGGTCGGGCTGCCATACCGGGATCTCTTCGGCGATGTTGCGCTTTTCCCATTGGGTGGTGCCCACCGGCCAGGTGCCGTCCGGCGGGAAGGCGGAAACCGGCAGCGCATCGCCCAGCCCGGCCAGCATCGCGGCGGTGACGGTTTTGACGAAGTCCGGCGCGGCGTCCGAGACCACCGGCGGGCGCATCGGGCTGCTGGCGTCGACCGGCTGCAGCGGGATCTCGGTCAGCGCGGCGCGGGTGGCACCCAGCGCCTGCCAGTTGCGCTCGACGATCTCCTGACCCTTGCTGCTGTAGCTGCGGGCGATGGCGTCTTGCAGCTGTTGCAGCGCCACGTCGCTCGGCAGGATCTGCGTCAGGTGGAAAAACGCCATCTGCATTACGGTGTTGATGCGCGCGCCGAGCCGGCATTCGCGCGCCAGCTTGGCGGCGTTGATGATATAGAAACGCGCCTGGCGTTGGTGCAACAGCGCCTGAACCTCCTGCGGCAGGCGCGACCAGACCTCGTCGGCGCCGTAAGGGGTATTGAGCAGGAAGGTGCCGCCGGGCTTCAGGCGTTCAACCATTTGGTACTTATCGATAAATTGCAGCTGGTGGCAGCCGACGAAGTCCGCGCGGCTGACCAGGTAGGCCGAGTTGATCGGCTGCTCGCTGACGCGCAGGTGCGACACCGTCAGGCCGCCGGCCTTTTTGGAGTCGTAGACGAAATAGCCCTGGGCATACAGCGGCGTGGCGTTGCCGATGATCTTGATGTTGTTCTTGGTGGCCGAGACCGAGCCGTCGCTGCCCAAACCGTAGAACAGGGCTTCCAGCGAGGCGCGCTGCGGCAGGATTTCGTCGCTCAGCGGCAGTGAAAGCCCGGTGACATCATCGAAGATGCCGACGGTAAAGCGCGGGCGCGGCTGCGGCTGGGCCAGCTCGTGGAACACCGCCAGCGCGCAGTCCGGGCCGAACTCTTTCGACGACAGCCCGTAACGGCCGCCGATCACCCGCGGCAGCGTGGCGCGTTCACCCCGGCTGTAGGCTTCCGCCAGCGCGGTCATTACGTCCAGATACAGCGGCTCGGCCAGCGCGCCCGGTTCTTTGGTGCGATCGAGTACCGCGACGCTGCGCACGCTGTCCGGCAGCGCGCCGAGCAGATGTTGGGCGGAGAATGGCCGGAACAGCCGCACCTTCAGCACGCCGACTTTCTCGCCGCGGGTCAGCAGGGTGTCGATCACCTCTTCGCAGGTGCCAGCGGCGGATCCCATCACCACCACCACGCGCTCGGCCTGCGGGTGGCCGTAATAGTCGAACGGCCGATAGTGGCGGCCGGTGAGGGCGGCGAAGGCCTCCATGGCGTCGATCACGTGTTGGCCGGTGGCGTCATACCACGGGTTGGTGGCTTCACGCGACTGGAAATAGGTGTCCGGGTTAGCGGAAGTGCCGCGCACCACCGGATGATCCGGCGACAGCGCCCGGCTGCGGTGAGCGTCGATCGCCGCCTGCGGCAGCATTTGCCGCAGCGTATCGTCGCTGAGCGGTACGATCTTGTTGATTTCGTGCGAGGTGCGGAACCCGTCGAAGAAATGGATGAACGGCACGCGCGCGTTGAGGGTGGCGGTCTGCGAGATCAGCGCGAAGTCCTGCGCTTCCTGCACGCTGCCGGCGCACAGCATGGCGCAACCGGTCTGGCGCACCGCCATCACGTCCGAATGGTCGCCGAAGATAGACAGCGCGTGCGTGGCCACGGTGCGCGCGGCGACGTGCAGCACAAACGGCGTCAGCTCGCCGGCCAGTTTGTACAGCGTCGGGATCATCAACAGCAGACCCTGCGATGAGGTGAATGAGGTCGACAGCGCGCCGGTTTGCAAGGCGCCGTGCACGGTGGCGATCGCGCCGCCTTCCGACTGCATTTCCACCACCCGGGGGATGTCGCCCCAGATGTTTTGCCGGCCATCGCCGGACCAGGCATCCGCCTGTTCCGCCATGGTGGAACTCGGCGTGATAGGGTAGATGGCAATCACTTCGTTGGTGCGATAGGCCACGGAAGCGACTGCATTATTACCATCTGTAGTTATCATCGACGTTACCTTTTCATTGCTCACAAAGCCGCGAAAGCGCACTTTCGCAGTAATGGAAAAAAGTCTAACAGAGGGTTTGAACGTGGCTTTATCGTGTTTGTGTGGCGGGTGATAAATCGTCAAAGGGGTATTTCCTCGCCGATTGTATGGCTGCGGCAATAAATTGTTTTCACCGTTTAAAGACAATTTATTGCCGGCGCGTCATAATTGCGCATCGGCAAACTGACAGAAGAAAACCATGAGCGCATTTATGTATTTGACGATGGCGATAGTCGCGGAAGTGATCGCCACCACCATGTTGAAAGCCTCCGAAGGCTTTACCCGCCTGTGGCCGTCGCTGCTAGTGGTGCTGGGCTACGGCGTGGCATTTTGGGGGCTGTCGATGGTGGTCAAGAGCATGCCGCTGGGCATCGTATATGCGATCTGGTCGGGCATGGGCATCGTGCTGGTGTCGGTCGCCGCGGTATTCGTTTATCAGCAAAAATTGGATTGGCCGGCGATCGTCGGCATGGGATTAATTATTGCCGGCGTGCTGGTGATTAATTTACTGTCCAAAGCCTCGGTGCACTGAGTGTTATTTTAATGTGAAAAAAGCCCGGCGTGACAGCAAGTCGCGCCGGTTGAAGAATTCAGCCATCATTCACTGAAAATAGTGGAATGCTAATTACTTAGCGCCGTCAGCATAGACGCAAATATCCTCCTCTCCGGTAGCAAAAAATGCGCCGTCATACTGAAAGCACGCGAAGATAATGAATACCGATATTGCGGGAGAAAATGCCCCATCGGCCGCGGTGACGTTATCACTTTCTGCGTCCGGGCGGGGCTTGGCAGCGGGTGGTGCCGTCACGTTTGGCGCCGCGCGCCGGTGCGGAAATATTCTGCAAACAAAATAAATGTCCCGTCGGCGCAAAAAAACGACAAATAATGGCTGGAATATATTTTCATTATTTATATATCGAGCTAGATTAAACAAGTTTGCATCAAAGATAGCGAAACGTGTCCGCCAAGTGACGCGCGTTATCAGCAATGGCGATTTTACACAGCGCAGTTCCGGGTTCAGGAGTGGGATAATGACGACATCAAAATGGCTGCTTGCCAGCGCCGTGCTGCTTTTAGCCGCCTGCAGCAGCAATAACGAAGAGCCAGTACAGCAGGGCAACAGTGCCAGAATCAATACGTTGCAGACCAGTGCCGGTTGCGCGGCGGTCGGCGGCGTCACCACCATCGCGCACAACCTGAACGGTGAAGCGCTGCGCATGTGCCAGATGCCGAACGGCAAGCAGTGCGAAGAACGCACGCTGGGCCTGGGCAGGTGCGCCGGGTAAGCCCGCGGCGCCAGGCCTGGCGTGCAGGATCAATACACCCAATCGCGCAGGGTATAGATAAGCGTGTGGCCGCTGCCGTTGAGCGTCAGCTGCTGGGCGTTTAGCGTCACTTCGGCGCCGTTTTCGAGCACGGTGCCGATCACCCGATCCCAGCGGTTGCGCTGTTCATCAGGGCAAAGCCTGCGTGTCGTGGCCAGCGGTTTCACCGTCAGCACGCCGTCGCGTAATTGTCCCTGGCCGAAGAAGCGGTTGCACATCGTGCCGGAGACATGCAGGCTCTCGCCGAACTCCAGATTGAGCAGGCCGCCGCCCGCCGGTGGTTTCGCCGTTTCGCCATCCACGCTCTGCAACACAAAGTTGTGATGCAACAGATCGCCTGGCGTGACGGCCGTGTGTGGTTTCATGCTGCACCCCGCTAAGGCCAGCGCCGCAAGGGCGACTACCGTGGTTTTTCTCATCGCGTTCTCTCAAATAAACAGGGCGCCGCAAGGGCGCCCCGAGGTTACGCTCAGGCGTTCAACTGATTCGGGCAGGCTTCGCCGCGTTCCAACTGGCTGATGTTCTGCAGCGTGGTTTGAGAAATGCTGGTCAGCGCCTCTTCGGTCAGGAAGGCCTGATGGCCGGTAAACAGCACGTTGTGGCAGGCCGAGAGGCGGCGGAACACGTCGTCCTGAATCACGTCGTTCGACTTGTCTTCGAAGAACAGATCGCGTTCGTTCTCGTAAACGTCCATCCCCAGCGCGCCGATTTTCTGCTGCTTCAGCGCGTCGATGGCGGCGGTGGAGTCGATCAGCGCGCCACGGCTGGTGTTGATCACCATCACGCCGTCTTTCATCATCGCGAAGGCGTCGGCATTCAGCAGATGGTGGTTTTCCGGCGTCAGCGGGCAGTGCAGGGTGATCACGTCGGACTGTGCGTACAGCGTTTTCAGATCGACATACTCCGCGCCCAGTTCCAGGGCCTGTTCGCTCGGGAAGGGATCGTAGGCCAGCAGCTTCATGCCAAAGCCTTTCAGAATGCGCATCGTCGCTACGCCGATTTTACCGGTGCCGATCACCCCGGCGGTGCGGTTATGCATGTTAAAGCCGATCAGCCCTTCCAGCGAGAAGTTGGCGTCGCGGGTGCGTTGATAGGCGCGGTGAATACGGCGATTCAGGCACATCATCATGCCTACCGCGTGCTCTGCCACGGCCTCCGGCGAATAGGCCGGCACGCGCACCACTTTGATGCCCAGCTCTTTGGCGGCGTCCAGATCGACGTTATTGAAACCGGCGCAGCGCAGGGCGAGGATCTCGACGCCCAGCGCCGCCAGTTCTTCGAGCACTTCACGGCTGCCGTCGTCGTTAACGAAGAGGCACACCGCCTTGCAACCGGCGGCCGTTTTGGCGGTTTTTTTACTGAGTAAAAAGTCGAAGAATTCCAGCTCGTAGCCAAACTGCTGATTCACCAGTTCGAGATATTTACGGTCATACTGTTTAGTACTGTATATCGCCAATTTCATCGTGGTTTCTCCACCGTGATTTTGTGATCAATTTAACAGATTTTAGTAAATTCGACAATTGGTTAGCCCCTTGCGACGCGGGCGATATGGCCGCTGCCGGGCAGTTGCGGAGGCATGATACGGTTGAGGGAAGGCGACGGTGGTGGCAGGCGGCAAAAAAATCCCCACGGGGGTGTGGGGAATGGCTTCTCTAGTACACAGTTAGCTAGCAGCTAAACTTTTATTAGAATGGTTGCAAGACTATTAATCATCAACGGTAACGACAATAACAAAAGTCTGAAAACTGTCCTATTTATGTGATGTATATGTAACGAAAATCTACAACCCCGCACACGTTTGCGCCAAAAAGGTGCAAATCGCTTCTGGAACCGCACTCAGCTTCACCCTATGTCAAATTCGTGCCATCATTATTGTCAATTCAGGCATAGACTTAACGAATGCCTAACTCAGGAACGAAGCAATCATTTAATGACCAGGCGATTGAAAGTATTCATAGGGACGGTGGCAGGTTGCGCAATTCTGGTATTGGCGTTGTGGCAAACCCTGCCGCGCTGGCTGCCGGGAGTGTTATCGCATTGGTTGCCGGCGGGGAGCCGGTTGGAATTGCAGGGCAATTTGCACTGGCGTCAGGGCGGCCTGGCGTTGGCGGGGGCGCGTTTCACCGCGCAAGATTGCCTGCTGGCCAACGTCGGGCCGACGCGGCTGGCTTATCACCAGGGCCGCTGGCAGCTGTCGAGCGATAAGGTCAGCGTCGACAGCGCCTGTTTGTCAAAACTGCCGGGCGGCGACGCCAACAGCGCGCCGCTGGCGCTCGATCAGCTGCAGCGGGAGCTGCCGTCGCTGGATCTCACCCTTAATGATCTGACGCTCATTCCCTGGCAGCGCTACGCCGGCAAGCTGCAGCTTTCCTCCGGCCCTGACGGGCAACGCCTGCATTATCAGGGGCCGAATCTCAGCGCCGAGGCGCAGCTGGATGAAAAACAGCAGCTGACGTTGCAAAGTCTGACCATTGTCCCGCCCAACAGCACGCAACCGCTGCACCTCGCCGGCAAGATAACCATTCCGCTGGATTTGGCCAGCCTGCCGACGCAGGGGGCGTTGCAGGGGGAAATGCAGACCGCCTATCTGGAAAAACCGGTGTTGCTGGACATACGCTGGCAGCAGCAGCAGGGCGTGTTGACGGTGAGCGAAAAAGGCGACGATCGCCCGCTGGCGGTGTTGCCGTGGGAAATCGCGCCGCAGCGGCTCAGCATCAAGCAGGGCGAGTGGCGTTGGCCGTACAGCGGGCAGCCGTTGAACGGCGGCCTGAACATCGCGCTGCATGACTGGAGCAAAGGGTGGGATGAAACGGAGATCAGCGCGCGGCTGAACGTGATCACCGCCGGCCACAACGGCAAGGGCAATGCGGTGCTCACCCTCGGGCCGGGCAAGGTAGGGTTGACCGACAGCGATCTGCGCTTCCAGCTGACCGGCCAGGCCAATCTGGCCGATTTCTCCACCACCGCGTCGATTCCGGGCGTGATTGGCGGCAGCATTCTTAATCCGACGCTGGTGCTGCAGCCGGGGTCGCTCCTGCGCCTGTGGGGCAAGGTGACGTCGGAAATGAAGCTGGAGGAGGCGCGTTTACCGCTGGCGGGCGTGAAGGTGACCGCCGCCGGTATCACCGGCCGCCTGCAGGCGATTTTGAGCGCCAGCGACAGTTATTGGGGGCGCTTCAAGCTGCACCTGGACGGCCAGGCGCAGGATTTCTGGCCGGACAAGGGTGACTGGCAGTGGCGCTACTGGGGCAATGGCCGGTTGCCGCCGCTGCAGGCCGCCTGGGACGTTGCCGGCAGTGGCCGCTGGCAGGACAGCGAGCTGGTGCTCGACAAACTCTCCACCGGCTTCGACAAATTGAAATACGGTCTGGTGACGGTCGCCGCGCCGCGCCTGAGCCTCAACCAACCGCTGCGCTGGCGGCGCGATGAACAAAACCCGCAGTTCAACGGCGAGCTGCAGCTGGCGGCGGATAAGGTCAGCTTCAGCGATGGCGGCCATCTGCCGGCGCCGGTGCTGGCGCTGCAGCTGAACGGCCGTTCGCCGGACAGTTTCCAGCTGCAGGGCAAACTGCAGGCGCAGCAGATCGGGCCGATCGCGCTGCGCGGCCGCTGGGACGGTGAACGCCTGCGTGGCGAAGGCTGGTGGCCGAAACAGTCGCTGAAGGTCTTCCAGCCGCTGCTCGCGCCGGATCTCAATCTCACGCTGCGCGAGGGCGAGTTTTATGCGCAGTCGGCGTTTTCCGCCGCCCGCGAGCAGGGCTTCGAAGCCGGCGGCCACTGGGTGGTGAAAAACGGCGGCATGTGGCTGAAGGACGGCGAAATGAGCGGTCTGGATTTCATCCTGTCGTACCGGTTCAAGCAGCATCAGTGGCTGCTGGGTACCAAACAGCCGGTATCGCTGCGCATCAAGTCCTTCACCAACCTGTTCGAGATGCAGAACATTTCCGCCGATCTGCAGGGCACTTATCCCTACAGCGAAAGGCAGCCGCTGACGTTGAGCAACGTCGGCGTGGACATGCTCAACGGGCATATCAGCCTGTCGGCGCTGCGGTTGCCGCAGCATGACGCCGCGGTGCTGAAGCTGGACAAGGTCGATCTCAGCGCGCTGTTCACCGCCCTGAAACCGAAGCAGTTCGCCATGTCCGGCCGCGTCGACGGCGAGCTGCCGCTGTTCCTGAACCACCCGAAATGGCTGGTGCAAAACGGCTGGATCGCCAATGCCGGCACCCTGACGCTGCGGCTGGACAAAGACATGGCCGACGCCATCGGCAGCAACAACCTGGCGACCGGCGCGGCGATCGACTGGCTGCGCTACATGGAAATCAACCGTTCGCACGCCCGGGTCGATCTCGACAACCTGGGCGAGCTGACGTTGAGCGCGCGCATCGACGGCATCAATCCGCAGAAGAGCGCCAAGCGCGAGGTGATCCTGAACTATCGCCATCAGGAAAACGTGTTTCAGCTGTGGCGCAGTTTGCGCTTCGGCGACAATTTACAGGAGTGGCTGGAGCAGGCCCTCTCACAACCTGGGGAACAACAATGAAAATCATGAGTGTGCCGGCGCTGGCAGCGGTGCTGTGCGTTTCGCTGCTGAGCAGCTGCGTGCCGCGCATCGAGGTGGCGACGCCGAAGGATCCGATCACCATCAATATGAACGTCAAGATCGAGCATGAAATTCATATCAAGGTGGATAAGGACGTCGAAAACCTGCTGAAAACCCAAAGCGGTCTGTTCTAGGAGCCGACATGAAAAAACGTTATTTGTGGCTGGCCGGCGCCGCCTGGTTGTTCAGCAGCGTGGCGATGGCGCTGACGCTGGATGAGGCGAAGCAGCAAGGGCGGGTAGGCGAAACCCTGAGCGGCTACATTGCGCCGGTGAAGCAGGACGCGGAAACGCTGGCGCTGGTGAAGCGCATCAACGCCGGCCGCGCCGAGAAGTATCAGGAAGTGGCGGACGGCAACCATATCGCGGTCGACGAAGTGGCGCGCATGGCCGGGCAGAAGCTGGTGACGCGGGCGCAGAGCGGCGAGTATGTACGCGGCATCAACGGCCAGTGGCTGAAGAAATAAAAAAAGCGCGCCGTCTGGCGCGCCAAGAGATACGGATAGATGATTATTATGAGGGTAGTGCGGGTTTGACAGGACTGGAGTCTTGTCCGGCAGGGGCTTAGGCAGCAACCACCTGAGACAGGGCCGCCTTGGCGTCTTCCTGGGCTTTGGTCGCCACTTCCGGGCCGTAGGCGATGCCTTCCGCGAAGACGAACTCCACGTCGGTGATGCCGATGAAGCCCAGGAACAGACGCAGGTAAGGTTCTACCAGGTCGGTTGGGGTGCCTTTATGGATGCCGCCGCGGCTGGTCAGGATCACGGCGCGTTTGTTTTTCACCAGGCCTTCCGGACCGTTTTCGGTGTAGCGGAAGGTAACGCCGGCGCGGGCAACCAGGTCGAAATAGTTTTTCAGCTGGGTCGGGATGTTGAAGTTGTACATCGGTGCGGCAATCACGATGACGTCATTGGCCTGCAGCTCGGCGATCAGCTCGTCCGACAGGGCCAGCGCTTCTTGTTGACGCGGGGTCAACGGAGCATCGGAAGGACGCAGCGCGCCGACCAGCTCACCGTCCAGCACCGGGATTGGCTGCGCGGCCAGATCGCGTACGGTGATGGTGTCGCCGCTGTGGGCGTTGCTCCATTGCTCTACGAAGAAATCGGCCAGTTGGTTAGACTGAGAGTAGGTCGCCAGGATGCTTGATTTCAGAACCAATACTTTGCTCATCGATAATTCCTTACGTTGTGACAGTGACATCAGGACTCAGCGTCCCTTGCATGAAGTACATGCTATTCACATTCCCCCAACAGTGATAGCGCAATATTTCGAGATCTTCGTTCGATTTTATTGAATGACATGGCGACGCTTTACTCGCGGAAGTAGGGGGAGAAAGCCGTTTGTGATAGGCTGTGCGGCTAAAGTAAAAAAATCGCTAAAAAAACACCAAACCGTTGCTAAGCCTGGCCTTGGCGGCGAAGAAACAAGGAACACCGAACGTGAAATCTCCGCTCGAGGCACTGCCGGCCCAACTGGGTGAGCTGATGCTCCGCGATCAACAACGCCTGCGTCGTCGCCTGCAGGGCGCACGAAAAATCAAAAATCCCGATGCCCAGCTGGCGGTTGCCGCCGAAGTAGAAAGCGACATCGCGGCGGCGCGGCAAAAAGTGCAGACGCGCGCCGCGTCTTGCCCGCGCATTACCTATCCGGAAAGCCTGCCGGTCAGCCAAAAAAAGCAGGACATTTTAAACGCCATTCGCGATCACCAGGTGGTGATCGTCGCCGGGGAAACCGGCTCGGGGAAAACCACCCAGCTGCCGAAGATCTGTCTGGAACTGGGGCGCGGGGTGAAAGGGCTGATCGGCCATACCCAGCCGCGCCGCCTGGCGGCGCGCACCGTTGCCAACCGCATCGCCGACGAGCTGGAAACCCCGCTCGGCGGCAGCGTCGGCTACAAGGTGCGCTTCAACGATCAGGTGGGGGAAAATACCCTGGTCAAGCTGATGACCGACGGTATCTTGCTGGCGGAAATTCAGCAGGACCGCCTGCTGATGCAGTACGACACGCTGATCATCGATGAAGCGCACGAGCGCAGCCTCAATATCGACTTTATTCTCGGCTACCTGCGCGAACTGTTGCCGAAGCGCCCGGATCTGAAGGTGATCATCACCTCGGCGACCATCGATCCGCAGCGCTTCTCGCGCCATTTCAACAATGCGCCGATCATCGAGGTTTCCGGCCGCACCTACCCGGTGGAGGTGCGCTACCGCCCGGTGGTCGACGACGGCGACGATACCGATCGCGATCAGCTGCAGGCGATTTTCGATGCGGTGGATGAGCTTGGGCGCGAAGGTCCGGGCGATATTCTGATCTTCATGAGCGGCGAGCGCGAGATCCGCGATACCGCCGACGCCCTGAACCGCCTCAATCTGCCGCACACCGAAGTGCTGCCGCTGTATGCACGCCTGTCGAACAGCGAGCAGAACCGGGTGTTCCAGTCGCACCACGGCCGGCGCATCGTGCTGGCCACCAACGTGGCGGAAACCTCGCTGACGGTGCCGGGCATCAAGTATGTTATCGATCCGGGCACCGCGCGCATCAGCCGCTACAGTTTCCGCACCAAGGTGCAGCGCCTGCCGATCGAACCGGTGTCGCAGGCCTCCGCCAACCAGCGTAAAGGGCGCTGCGGCCGCGTGTCGGAAGGGGTGTGCATCCGTCTGTACTCCGAGCAGGACTTCCTGTCACGGCCGGCGTTTACCGATCCGGAAATTCTGCGCACCAACCTGGCGTCGGTCATTCTGCAGATGACCTCGCTGGGGCTGGGCGACATCGCCGCGTTTCCGTTCGTCGAGGCACCGGACAAGCGTAATATTCAGGATGGCGTGCGCCTGCTGGAAGAACTGGGGGCGATCACCACCGCCGATAACGGCCACTATCAGTTGACGCCGCAGGGCCGCCAGCTGGCGCAGTTGCCGATCGACCCGCGTCTGGCGCGCATGGTGCTGGAGGCGCAGAAGAGCGGCAGCGTGCGCGAGGTGATGATCATCACCGCCGCGCTGTCGATTCAGGATCCGCGTGAGCGCCCGATGGACAAGCAGCAGGCCTCGGATGAAAAACACCGCCGCTTTGCCGACAAGGACTCGGACTTCCTGGCGTTCGTCAACCTGTGGGATTATCTGCAGGAGCAGCAAAAGGCGAATTCTTCCAGCCAGTTCCGCCGGCTGTGCCGCAACGATTTCCTCAACTACCTGCGGGTGCGCGAGTGGCAGGATATCTATACCCAGCTACGCCAGGTGGTGAAAGAGCTGGGGCTGCCGATCAACAGCACGCCTTCCGACTACCGCAGCGTGCACACCGCGTTGCTGACCGGCTTGCTGTCGCACATTGGCCAGAAGGATGCGGACAAGCAGGAATTTACCGGCGCGCGCAACGCCCGCTTCTCGATCTTCCCCGGCTCCGGCCTGTTCAAGAAGCCGCCGAAGTGGACCATGGTGGCCGAACTGGTGGAAACCAGCCGCCTGTGGGGGCGCATCGCCGCGCGCATTGAACCGGAATGGATTGAGCCGCTGGCTCAGCACCTGGTGAAACACAGCTACAGCGAGCCGCACTGGTCGAAATCGCAGGGGGCGGTGATGGCCAGCGAAAAAGTCACGTTGTTCGGTCTGCCGATCGTCGCGGCGCGCCAGGTCAATTACGGCGCCATCGATCCGCTGCTGTGCCGCGAGCTGTTTATCCGCCATGCGCTGGTGGAGGGCGACTGGCAGACGCGCCACGCCTTCTTCCGCGACAACCAAAAGCTCCGCGCCGAGGTGGAAGAGCTGGAGCATAAATCGCGCCGCCGCGACATTCTGGTGGACGACGAAACGCTGTTCGGCTTCTACGATCGCCGCATCCCCAACGACGTGGTTTCCGGCCGTCATTTCGACAGCTGGTGGAAGAGCGCGGCCAAACAGCAGCCGGACCTGCTGAACTTCGAAAAAGAGATGCTGATCAAGGACGGCGCCAACAAGATCAGCGCGCTCGACTACCCGAATTTCTGGCATCAGGGCAACCTCAAGCTGCGGCTGAGCTACCAGTTCGAGCCGGGCACCGACGCCGACGGCGTGACGGTGCACATTCCGTTGCCGATCCTCAACCAGGTGGAGGAGCAGGGCTTCGAATGGCAGATCCCCGGCATCCGCCGCGAGCTGGTGATTGCGCTGATCAAATCGCTGCCGAAGCCGGTGCGCCGCAACTTCGTGCCGGCACCGAACTACGCCGAGGCGTTCCTTGGCCGCGTCACTGCGCTGGAATTGCCGCTGCTGGACGCGCTGGAGCGCGAGCTGCGGCGCATGACCGGCGTGACCGTGTCACGTGATGATTGGCAGTGGGATCAGGTGCCCGATCACCTGAAGATGACCTTCCGCGTGGTGGGCGAGAAAAACCAGACGCTGCGCGAAGGCAAAGACCTGGCCGCGTTGCGCCTGCAGCTGAAAGAGAAGGTGCAGGAGACGCTGTCGGCGGTGGCCGACGACGGGCTGGAGCAGAGCAATCTGCATGTCTGGAGCTTTGGCCAACTGCCGGCGTTTTACGAGCAGAAGCGCGGCGGCTATTCGATGAAGGCTTACCCGGCGCTGGTGGATGAAAAGGACAGCGTGGCGATCCGCCTGTTCGACAGCGAAAGCGAGCAGCAACAGGCGATGTGGCAGGGCACGCGCCGCCTGCTGTTGCTGAATATTCCTTCGCCGATCAAATATCTGCATGAAAAGCTGCCGAACAAGGCCAAGCTGGGGCTCTATTTCAATCCGTACGGCAAGGTGCTGGAGCTGATCGACGACTGCATTTCGTGTGGCATCGATAAGCTGATCGCCGAACACGGCGGCCCGGTCTGGCAAGAGGAAGGCTTTGCCCGCCTGCAGGAACAGATCCGCGCCGAGCTGAACGACACGGTCGTCGAGGTGGCCAAGCAGGTTGAGCAGATCCTGACAGCGGTCTTCAACATCAACAAACGGCTGAAAGGCCGGGTGGACATGTCGTTGGCGCTGGCGCTGTCGGACATCAAGACCCAGCTCGGCGGGTTGGTCTACCGCGGTTTCGTGACCGGCAACGGCTGGAAACGCCTGCCGGACACGCTGCGTTACCTGCAGGCGATCGAGCGTCGGTTGGAAAAACTGGCTATCGATCCGCACCGCGATCGCGCGCAGATGCTGCGGGTGGAACAGGTGCAGCAGGCCTGGCAGCAGTGGCTGAACAAGCTGCCGCCGAAGCGACAGCAGGAGGAAGAGGTGAAAGCGGTGCGTTGGATGATCGAAGAGCTGCGCGTCAGCCTGTTTGCGCAGCAGTTGGGTACGCCTTACCCGATCTCCGACAAGCGCATTTTGCAAACTATCGAGCAGCTTTCGGGCTAAGCTCAGGTGCGCCGGCCGGCAAGCGGCCGGCACACCACAGGCTCAACAGGCCGCACAGCAGCAGCGTGGCGGCCAAATCCTGCCCGCGTGCCGCGATCGTCAACCCCAGGCCGATCAGCAGATAGTACAGCAGCCCGAATAACGCGCCGGCAGTGCCGAGTTGCTGCCGGTAGCGGGTCAGCGCCTGGCTCAGCACATTCGGGATAGCCAACCCGAACGCCAGCATCACCAGCGCGCAGGGAAGCAGCATCCACAGGCTGTGTTGCCACCAGAACAATGCCACGCCGCTGGCCACCGCCAGCAACCCGCCCAGCAGGATCTGACGCTTGGCGCTGACGCCGCGCGCCAGCAGGTGGCGGTTCAACAGCGCTCCCGCCAGGCTGCCCAGCGCCAGCATCACGCCCGAGTAGCCAAACTGCTGGCTGCTCAACCCCAGCCTTTCGAACATGAACGGCGCCAGGCTGAAGTAGCTGAACACCATGATATTGAAGCTGGCGACCAGCAGTGCCGAACACCAGATGTGCCGATCGCGCAACATCGTCGTCAGGGCAATGCCCGGTGCGGCGGCCGTTGCGGTCTGCCGCTGCCGCGTTTCCGGCAATGTGCCGTAGCTCCACAGCAGCAGCGCCAGCGCCCAGGCCGCCTGTGCGATGAAGATCGCCGCGCTGCCGCCCCAGGCGACCAGCGCGCCGCCGGCAAGCATTCCCAGCAGCGGGCTGATGGAAAGCGCGATGCCGACCAACGCGAACATGTGCCCCAGCGCCGGGCCTTGATAGACGTCACGCAGCATGGTTTGCGTGACGATTGAACCGACCGCGGCACCGAAGGCGATCAGTGCACGGGCGGCCAGCAACAGCGTGAAGCTGCCGCTCAGCAGCGCGATGCCGGCGCCGACCAGATAGAGCGCCAGGCCGGCCAGCATCGCCGGACGGCGGCCGAACCGATCGCAGAAGGCTCCCCAAAAGGCGACGCCGAGGGCGAAGGCGAAGAAATAGATGGATAACGTCTGCCCGGCCTGCGCGGCGCTGATGCCGAAATCGCTGCGGATGGCGGTAAGCGCCGGGCTGTACAGCGTTTCCAGGATCTGCGGCGTCATGATGGCGGTGACGAGCAGCGGTAAAGATAAGCGTTGCATGATGCACATTCTCCCTAAAAGTTAATGCGGCCAGTATAGGGAGCGACATTTTGTTCGATTACAATCATTCGGACAAAAAACAACGGATATAGGACAATTTGATGGCGCTGATTCAACAGCATCACCCGTTCGACCCGGATCGGCTGCCGGCGCCGGTGCTCGGCATTGCGGCCGAACTGGCGGAGCACGACTCCGGGCTGCATTGGCATCAGCGCTCGCAGCTGCTGTATGCGCCGCAGGGGTGCATGACGGTCACGTTGGCGCAGCAGTGGCTGATTCTGCCGCCGACGCGCGGCGTCTGGATACCGGGCGGCATTGCGCATCGGGTGCAGCTGCGCGGCCGCGTCGCGTATCGCTCGCTGTATTTCGATCCGGCGCTGACCGCCGCCATGCCGCCACAGGCTGCGGTGCTGGCGGTGAACCCGCTGTTGGCGGCGATCGTCGAGCGCATCGCGCACTGGCCGCTGGACTCTGCGTTGGCGCAGCCCCAGGCGCGCGATTTGCTGGCGGTGCTGATCAATGAGCTGAGCGAGGCGCAGCGCGAGAATACCCAGCTGCGGCTGCCGCAGGATAGGCGTCTTGCCGCCTGGCTGGCCACGTTGCCGGAGAGTGACGAGTTGCCGGGGTTGGCGGCGTTGGCGCAGCGCTTGAATCTGCACGCCAAAACGTTGACGCGGCTGTTTGTGCGGGAAACCGGCCTGAGCTATCAGCAGTGGTGCCAGCAGTGGCGGTTGATGCGCGCGATCGAACTGCTGGCGACGTTGCCGTCGGTCAGCGCGGTGGCGCAGCGGTTGGGGTTTTCCAGCGACAGCGCGTTTATCGCCTTTTTCCGTCAGTTCACCGGCACCACGCCGCGGCGCTATATGCAAGGGGGGTGAAAAAGCACAACGGCGCATAATGCGCCGCTGAGAGAGGATTATTTGCCTGCGGCCAGGGCGTCCAGCGCTTCGCGGATGCCGGGCACTGCCAGGGCGCGGTTATCGGCACGATAGCGATCTTTCGCTGCCGGCGCCGAACTTTGGATGGCGATCAGCTGCCAGCCGTCGGCGGTTTTCAATAGCAGCGGTGAACCGCTGTCGCCGGGCAGGGTATCACATTGGTGCGACAGTACGCCTTGCTGGGCCCAGCCGGTCACCTTGCAGTTTTGGTGGCTGTAAAGGTCATCCAGATGATCTTCCGGGTAACCCGCCTGAGTAATCAGCCGTTTGGCCTGTTTCAGAGCCTGGGTCAGCGCCTTGCTGTCGCCTTGCCACAGCGGCAACGGTGCGATCGGCAACGGCTTTTTGTCTTTCAGCCGGATCAGCGCAAAATCATAGGCGGCGGCGGCGGGCGGCACGATCCAGCCATCACCGTCCGGCTTCAGCTTTTTGCCCAGCTTGCTGTCGACCAGGGTCTCGATATTGCCGGTTTGATACTGCCAGGATTTATTGCCTGCCACGAAGCGCAAAGCGATGGCTTTATCCAGTTGCCCGGGCGGCGCCAGTACGCAGTGGCCGGCGGTCAGCGCCAGGTGCGGGGAGATCAGCGTGGCGGTGCACAGATTGCCGCTGGCGGTTTCGACCTGGCCGATGGCCTGCCACGGCTGGGCGGCGGTATCCGTGACCTTGATTCGTTCATCTTTGCCGAAAAACAGACGCGTTTGCTCGGCCTTGGACGGGCCGTCGGCGCGTGCCGCCTGAGCAGCGATGAGCGGGAGTGAGCACAGCAACAGTAAAACGGATATGCGCATAGATCTCTTGCCTGACAAATACGGATCATCCATAAACACACTGAATGCTAACTATAGACTGATTTAGCAGCCATGTGGATGGGCAATAATTGATTTTTCAATAATTTCCCGCCGGCGACGCGGCAGGCTACAGGTAAAAAAAGACGGCGATCAGTCCACAAAGGATCAGGGCGGTCAGAACGATCTCGAACAGGTAGCGGCGCAGCATCAATGAGAACCCCCTGATGAAAAAACACCCGGCGAACCGGGTGTCGTACACGTCAAGCCTGAAGCGGTGAGGGGACCCTCACGTCATTACGCTTTTTTGTGGCTGGCTTTCTTGTGGTGCTTTTTAGCCGCCTGGGCTTTTTGAGCCGGGGCTTTCTTACCGGCTTTTTTGTGATGCTTTTTGGCCGCCTGAGCTTTCTGAACCGGGGCTTTCTTGCCGTGGTGTTTCACCTGAGCTTTAGCCGGCGCAGCGGTGGCGGTGGTTGCGGTAGCCGCAGGTGCGGTGGTGGCAGCCTCGGCAGCGAAAGCCACGGAAGACAGACCCATTGCAGCGGCAACAACCAGAGCTAATACTTTTTTCATCGCAGAATCCTCAACATGACTTTTGGGTATCAACCCCACTGCGGGGCCGTTGAGATGATAGTAGGCAAACGGCGCCCGGCTTTCCGTGAGTGATTGGTTTCGGCTTGTAACCTAATGTACAGGGCGGCGGCGGCAAGGGGGATGGCTGCTATAATGACCACCAGGCGCGATAAAAGGGATTTAAAATGAACGAGATAACGATTCGCTGTGGCGTGACTGAACAGGGCGAGGTGCCGCTGGCCTATGAGGATTGGGGCGATGAGGCGCACCCGCCGCTGCTGCTCATCATGGGCATCGGCGCGCAGCTTCTGCTGTGGCCTGACGATTTCTGCCGCGCCCTGGTGGAGAAGGGATTTCGGGTGATCCGTTATGACAACCGAGACGTCGGCCTTTCCGGCAAAACGCAGGCGCAACGCACGCAGCCGTTGTGGCTGCTGATGCTGCGCGCCCAGCTCGGTTGGCAAACGCCGGTGCCTTATACCCTGGCGGACATGGCGGCGGACGCGACGCATCTGCTCGATCACTTGCGCATCCCACGGGCTCACGTACTGGGCGCTTCGATGGGGGGGATGATCGCCCAGGTGCTGGCCGCCGACTATCCGCAGCGTGTCGCCTCGTTGTGCATCTTGTTCTCCAGCACCAATCAGCCGCTGTTGCCGCCGCCGGCACCTTCGCTGCTGCGGCTGTTGGTGCGCCGGCCTGCGGCCGATTTGACGCTGCAGCAGCGCCACGAGGGAATGAAAACCTTCATGCGCGCGCTCGGCACCCGGTTTTACCCGCCGGAGGAGGCGGAGCTGGATGCGTTGGTGCATCGGCTGTTGAAGCGGGGCGTAGATCCGGAAGGCATGCAGCGGCAACTTTCCGCGTTGCTCGGCAGCGGCGATCTGCGTCGCTACAGCCGGCGCATTGCCGCGCCGACGCTGGTCATTCACGGCGATCGCGATCGGCTGGTGCGCAAGGCGGGGGGAGTAGCGATCGCCCGCGCGGTCGCCAACGCCAGATTGCATATTATGCCGGGCATGGGGCATGACCTGCCGGCCCCGTTGAGGCCGCAGCTGGCAGCGATGATCGCCCGTCATGCGCTGGGATGAGAGGCCGGAACGCCGGCGTTTTTTTGCTATTTTAGTTACAACATACTGATACAGAGTGGCCATCCGCCACTCTGTAGCCAAGGCGATGTCGGCACAGAACGTGCGTTATGAAGCATTATCCGGTCATACAGGCGGGAAAAGGGCGCGGCAGGGCCGCGCCAGAGGAGATTACAGGTAGCGGTTTTCCAAATGCTGACGGAAGTAGCGTGGGTTGAGCGCTTCGCCGGTCGCGTTGGCGATCAGCGTCTCGGTCGGGAAACGGCTGCCGTGGCGCCAGATGTTATGCTGCAACCAGTGGAACAGCGGCTGCAGGTTGCCGGCGGCGATGTCCTCGCCGAGAGAAGGCAGGGCCTGACGCACGCTGTGGAACAGCTGCGCGGCGTACATCGCGCCGAGCGTGTACGTCGGGAAGTAGCCGAAAGCGCCGTCGGTCCAGTGAATATCCTGCATGCAGCCGTTGCGGTAGTTGCCGATGGTGTCGAGGCCGAGGTAAGCATGCATCTTCTCATTCCACAGCGCCGGAATGTCTTCCACTTCGATATCGCCTTCGATCAGCGCTTTTTCAATTTCGTAGCGCAGGATGACGTGGGCAGGATAGCTCACCTCGTCGGCGTCGACGCGGATCAGGCCCGGTTTAACGCGCTGGTTGAGGCGAATGAAGTTGGCTTCTTCCAGCGGCGGCTGTTCGCCAAACTGCGCGGTCACCAGCGGACGCAAGATTTTCAGGAATTCATTGCCGCGCGCCAGCTGCATTTCGAACAGCAGGCTCTGCGATTCGTGGATAGCGGTGGAACGGGCCAGGGCGACCGGCTGGCCGAGCAGATCGCGCGGCAGGTTCTGCTCGTAGCGGGCGTGGCCGGTTTCATGCACGATGCCGAGCAGCGCGGTCAAAAACTCTTTCTCGTTGTAACGGGTGGTGATGCGCACATCTTCCGGCACGCCGCCGCAGAACGGGTGGGCGCTGACGTCAACGCGGCCGTTGTCGAAGTTGAAACCGAGCAGTTTCATCACGCTGAGGCTCAGTTGGCGCTGGGTGTCCACATTGAACGGGCCCTGCGGCGTCTGGCAAGGCTCATTGGCCTGTTTGGCCACCACGCGCTGCAGCAGATCCGGCAGCCAGGTTTTCAGATCGCCGAAGATGCGGTCGAGATCGCTGCTGCGCATGCCCGGTTCATACAGGTTGAGCAGGGCGTCGTAACGGCTGGTGCCGGCCGCCTGTGCGCGGATCTGCGCCTCTTCCCGACTGAGCTTGACCACCTCGCGCAGGTTCTCGACGAAGCCGTCCCAATCGTTGGCCGGGCGCTGGGCGCGCCAGGCGTGTTCACAGCGCGCGCCGGCGAGCGACTTGGCTTCGACCAGCGACGCCGGCAGCAGCACGGCGTCTTCATATTGGCGGCGCATTTCGCGCAGGTTGGCGCGATCGAGTTCGTCCAGCGTCTCTTGCTGTGCGCGATCCAACAGCTCGCCGGTGCTTTGTGCCGTTAAAATCTGGTGCTGCAGCACGCTCAGCTCGGCCAGCGCTTCGGAGCGCGCCTTGCTGCCGCCCGGCGGCATCATGGTTTGCATGTCCCAGCCGGCGATGGCGGACAGGTGGCCGAAACGCGACAGCCGGCTGAACAGGGCGCGCAGGTGATCGTAAGCAGACGTGTTGGAATGTGCAGATGTCATTATTATTCGGCTCCAATGAGAAGGTCCGGCGGTATTACGCCAGATCGGCTTTTAAACTGAATGTCGGCTTCACCGGCCAGCAGAAACGGAAGCTGGCGCCGCCGAGCGAACTGCCTTCGACGAACACCTGTCCCTGGTAGGCGACGGCGATGGAATGGACGATGGCCAGCCCCAACCCGCAGCCGCCGGTAGCGCGATCGCGGCTGGGGTCGAGACGGACGAAAGGTTCAAACACCCGTTCGCGCTCTTCCGGCGGGATGCCCGGCCCGTCATCCTCGACCTGCAAGCAGGCGAGGTCGCCGTCAAACCACAGGCCCACGCGCAGACGCTGTTCGGAATAGCGCAGCGCGTTGTTGACCAGGTTGTCGAGCACGCGCTCCATCAGGCGCAGATCGACGCCGCCGAAGTCGCCGACGTGCGGGATATCGAGCTGGATGTCGCGTTCCTGATGAATAAGACGGATATCATCGACCTTGTCCTCGAGCCACTTTGGCAGATCGATGGGTTCAATGTTTAACGCAACCTGCGGACGGTCCAGACGGGCATAGGTCAGCAGCTCGTCGATCAGCGACTCCAGCTGGCCGATATCGCGGTTCAGCGCCTGCTGCTCGCTTTCGGACAGGTTATCGCTCATTTCGAGCCGGTAACGCAGGCGCACCAGCGGCGTGCGCAGCTCGTGGGCGATGCCGTCGATCAGCTGTTTCTTGCTGGCGATCAGGGTGTTGACGTTGTCGGCCATCTGGTTGAACGCCACGCCGAGCCGGCTCAGGCTGGAGGTGGGATCGAAGTGGGTACGTTCATCCAGATGCCCGGCGCCGAGCCGCTGGGCGGCGTTTTCCAGCTTGAGCAGGTCTTGCCAGTGCGGCCGCATCCACAGAAACACCGGCAGCGCCAGCGACATGCCGATAAACACCAGCAACACCAGATCCAGCAGGCGCATCTGATGCAGATAGAACAGATAAGGAATGGGGCCGACCACCAACACGTAGTGGCTGCGCGGAATGCGCTGCATAAAGGTGTACTGATCGTCGAGGGCGATGATTTCCCCCAGCCGCAGCCGTTTTTTCAGATCCTCGCTCAGCGCCTGTTTGCCGAGCGGCTCGATATGCAGCTTGAACGACAGGTTGAGATCCAGCGTGGCGATGGTCTTGTTCCAGTCCTTCAGCGGGATTTCGCGCAGCTCGCTGCGCATCAGGTACAGCGAACTTTTCATCAGGTCGTCCATCGACTGGCGGCCGGCGCGCTCGGCGGTCACTTTGTACACCAGGCCGACCAGCATCGCCATCACCAGAAAACAGACGAACAGCAACAGGAAGAACTGGACGAAAAGTTTTCTCATTGTTGCACCGATGCCCAGGCGTTAGGGGCGAACAGATAACCTTTATTGCGCACGGTCTTGATACGGAACGGCTCCAGCGCATTGTCGTACAGCTTGCGGCGCAGGCGGGAGATCGCCACGTCGATGCTGCGGTCCATACCGTCATAGCTCACGCCGCGCAGGTTTTGCAGCAGCGCCTCGCGATCCATGATCTGCCCGGCGTGGGTAGCCAGTTCCCACAGCAAATCGAAATCCGAGGTGGACAGGGTGACGGTTTCTTCGCCCAGCGTGACCTGACGGTTGACCGGATCGATGCACAACAGCCCGAAATGCAGCGCGTTGTGCTGGGTGAGTGGCTGAACCGACTCTTCTTTCGGCTGCTGGCTGTGTTGGCGCAGGTGCAAACGCAGGCGAGCCAGCAACACCGCCGGCGGTGTGGTTTTCAGGATATAGTCGTTGGCGCCCATCTCCAGCGACAGGATATGGTTCATGTCGCTGTCGAGCGAGGTGAGCAGCACGATCGGGCCGGGGAAGGTGGGGCGCAGATCGCGGCACAGCGTCATGCCGTCTTTGCCGGGCAGCATGATGTCCAGCAGCACCAAATCGGGTTGCTCGAGCTCGATGCGCGCTTGCGCGCTGTCGCCGCGCGGCTCGATCAGCACCTCGATGTCGTGTTTGCCCAGATAGGCGGCGATCAGTTTGCCGACTTCAGGATCGTCTTCCACAAAAACAATTTTATGCATATGCCCGTGTTTTAATAAGAAAAGCGGATTTCAGCATAGCGCGGCCCGCGAGGATGCGCCATGCGGATCTTTGCGTCAGCGCAGCGGCCGCCCGCCGTCGACGCCGTGGGTGCGGCCGGTCACGTAGCGGCTCTCCAGCAGGTAGTTCACCAGGTTGACCACTTCGCTCTCGCCCGGCGCGACCTTCATCAGCGACTTCGCCAACGCCTGCTGGCGATAGGCTTCATCGTCGCCCGCATTGAAGATGATCAGCGCCGGCGCGATGGCGTTGACCTTGACCTCCGGCGCCAGCTTGCGGGCAAACGAACGGGTCATATTGTCCAGCGCGGCCTTGCTGGCGGCATAGGCGATGTGTTTGTCGCTGCCTTTTTCCACCACGTAGTCGGTCAGATGGATGATGTCGGCACCGGCCTGGCCCTGGCCGGTCAGGCAGGATTCGAGCAGTTGATTGAGCAAATAGGGCGTATAGACGTGAATCTGCAGCATCGCCGCCATTACCTGCTCCGGCGGCACCTCCGGCGACTCGGCCTGCCAGGCGCTGGCGTTGTGGATCACCGCGCGCAGTTTGGGTGCCACCTGCCGCACCCGGTCGGCGAAAAGGTAGATGCCTTCGTGCGTGGAAAAGTCGCCCTGAATGCAGCAGGCGCCCAAGGTTTTCAACTCGGCCATCGCCGGATATTCGCTGCGATAGGCGATGATGACGGGAACGCCGCGCTCGAGAAACGCTTTGGCGAGCGCCAGCCCGATGCGCCGCGCGCCGCCGGTAATCAGCACCGGGGCAGAGTTGGGGTGTTCCATTGATTAAAGCTCCTGGACAGACTGGCAAACAATAGGGGAATTATGCCATTATACGGCGGAAAGTCGTTAAAGCTTCGCATGATTATCCATTTCTGGATGTAAGATCCCCAATGCATTTCAGGTTGCCGCCCGGCGGCGGCTTGAAAGACCACGGGTTAACACTGGCCATGAGAGGAATGAGGGGATGAACAGCAATCACCTTGCATCCATCGCGCGCAGTGAGAAAATCTGTTTCGACTACATGGATTTTCTGTCCGCATCGTGCAGGAAGCACTGGCGCTTTGTTGATGCTATTTATGGTGTGATGCCGATCTTCGGCATGGTGTTGAAATCGCGCGTGACCACGTCACAAACGCGCAAAGAGCAGTTGAAAGAGCTGGCGCTGCAGGTGGTGTCAACGCAGGTCAGCGATGAAACCAATATCGTGCGCCTGATTGACCTGGCGCAGCAGCAGGGCCTGACGGTGTTTGATATTCAGCTGCCCTATGCGCTGGAGACTCAACAGCTGGCGGCCATTCAGAAAGAGTGCGCGGAAGGCATCGCGATCGCCCTGGTGGGTGAGCGTATGACCGTCACCATTCCCCCTAAAAGCTGACCGGTTGCATCGACCGGCCGCCCGTTCATGGTTAGGCAATTGACTGACCGCGATGGCCTAACCATGAACGTGAAATTCCGCGCCGCGTAGCGGCCTGCCTTTAAAGCCGGGTCCCGGCATTGGGGCCGGAGCGCAGGGTATAAATACTGTCTATATGAATGAGCACCGCGTATTTCGGCGGCTTCATTCCATTTTTTTCTGCAAATGCCAACGCGTTGTCAAACGGCTTGCCCGCCAGGAACAGTTCCGGGGTGCCGACGAAGCGGTAACCGTCCAGCGCCTCGCGGTCGATGACCACGACGGCCATTTTCGATCCCTCCCTGATATTTTGCAGCGTCTGGCCACCGGTATTTTCGTTGTAAATCAGCGTACGGTCATCATAGAGGCGCAGAGAACGTTTGGGGCCGATATCGGGCACGCCGTTCGGGCTGCTGGTTGCCTGTACAGGCAGCTGTTTGGCCAGCATTTTCTTCATGTCGTCATTCAATTCATTCATTGGCAGATTACCCCTCAGGTCGTGGTGTCGTTGTTAATGCACGGTGGCGGAATGGTTTACCGTGAGTGCGCAGACGCTGGTTTCCGGCAGCCGGTGTTCGCGCAGCACCTGCAGCGTCTCTATTCGGAAACGCAGCAGGTGCCGTTCGGCGACCTGCTGCATCTGTTCGCACAGCGAGGTATCGTCCATCACCTGCTCGATGGCGAGCCGGGCCTGATGCACGTGCGGCTCAACGCCGCGCAGGGGCTTTTGCCGCAGGCGCAGATGGGTCATGTTGTTGAACGTGACGATCAGCGCGGCAAGGGCTGACTCGAAAATATTCAGCGCTTCAAATCTGGCGGTATAGTCCGCATTTAACCAGGGTTTCTCGGCGAGGATCGCCTGAGCGACTTCCAGCGCCTGTTGATAGTGCGTCATTGCCAGGCGATCGCGTTGCTGATTGAACGCCGTGTTGCCTTCGGCGATCAGCGCTTCCCAGGCGGCAAACAGGGGGAGTGCGTGCAGCAGTTTTTCAGCCATGAAATGCCTTCCATTTTCAGCCTGTCTTAACAAGACCTCCTGATGTTTGCCATCGGGGGCCTCACCTGTGTCCTGCCGGTGATGCTATAAATGATAATGATAATTAATTGCATTTAAGATCGCAAGCATGGCAATTGACCGATCAACAACGGGGAGAGAGGTAAAAAAGAGGGAAGCGGCGAAACGAAATGCGGCTGCAGGGCAGCCGCATTGGCAGACGATGTTAGTGCAACATAAACCAGCCGGCAGGCAGCGTGGCCACCAGCAGCAAGAAGATGCTGCTCTTTTCCAGGCGATTCAGCAGATTGATATCCCGGTGGCCGCGGCGGGCATACATGAACACCAACAGCCCTGGCGCATACAGCAGCACCGACATCAGCAGGTGCATCAGCCCGGACGCGTACAGCAGCCACAAACCATAGACGCAGGCGCCGGTCGCGGCGGCGGTAAGCCACCTTGAACAGAAACGCGCCGACCAGGAAGTAAGGCACCAGGATCATTTCTGAAGCGATGGTCAACAGCGAGTTGTAGTTGCTGCCGGTCAGCCAGATCAGCACCAGCGCCAGCTGCACTGCAATGTTGGTCAGCCACAGCGAAGAGGACGGGGCGTGATGGCGGTTCTGCTTGCCGAACACGCGCGGAAACGCGCCGTGCTGCGCGGCCAGCAGCGGCACTTCGGCCGCCATGATGGTCCAGCTCAGGTAGGCGCCGCACACGGAAATGATCAGGCCGGCGGCGATGAGCACGTCTCCCCACGGGCCGATCAGTTCCACCATCAGCACCGCCATCGACGGGTTGCGCATTTCGGCCAGTTCGCTGCGCGGCACCACGCCCAGCGACAGCAACGTGACCATCAGATACACCGCCAGCGCCGACAGCACCGCCAGCATGGTGGCGCGGCCCACGTCTTTCTTATTGCGGGCGCGGGCGGAAACCACCACGGCGCCTTCCACGCCGATAAACACCCACAGGGTGATCAGCATGGTGTCCTTGACCTGTTCCCACACCGGCTTGCCGAGGGCGATGCCTTTGAAATCCAGCGTGAACACGTCCATTTTAAAGGCGATCGCCGCCAGAACGGCGAACATCCCCAGCGGCAGCAGCTTGGCCAGGGTGGCCGCCAGATTGATGCTGGCCGCGGTTTGCACGCCGCGCAGCACCAGCGCATGCACGATCCACAGCAGGGCGGATTCAGCGATCAGCGCCTGCCAGGTATTGCCGTCACCGAGAATGACGCTGCCGCCGCGATCGGTGAAGATACTCAGCGCCGCGAACACGATCACCAGATACGAGACGTTGGCGATCACGGCGCACAGCCAGTAACCCCAGGCGGAGCAGAAGCCCACCAGCTCGCCGAACCCTTCCTTGGCGTAGGTGAAGATGCCGCCGTCCAGATCCGGACGCAAACGCGTAAGCAGCAGCATGGCGAAGGCCAAAAACAGAATGCCGACGCCGGTGATCCCCCAGCCCAGCAGCAGCGCGGCGGGGCTGGCGACCTGCGCCATGTTTTGCGGCAGACTGAACACGCCGGCGCCCAGCATCGAGCTGAGCACCAAAGCGGTTAGCGCGGTAAGACCGAGTTTTTTTTCCAATGACGGATCCTGAACGCAGAATAAACAACTGGAAGGGAACTGCTTGGCGGCAACAATGTATTAACAACCACTGCGCGAATAGACAATAGCCCTAAAAATTGGGCAAATTTTACGGAGGGATGATTAGAGATGCAATGATTGAATATGCGGAATTTACAAAAAACTATTCAACGTGCGATGAAAAAAGCGGCAATAAAAACGGGCAGCTCAAGGGCTGCCCGATGGTAAACCGAAAAGCGGGTTTTATTTGAACAGATCGGCGCTGACGGTCAGGTTGCCGCCGCTCTTGTTCTGCCACTGACGGGTGACGTGGTAGTACTTGGCGCCTTTCTCGGCCGCGCGTTTCGCCACTTCGGTGGAGACATCGGTCATGCTGTTGAAGTGGCCGGTGAAGGTGACGGAATCGAACGGCACCATCTGCGCGGCGGTCACGTTGTTAACTTCCTGGATCTTGGTGCCGTTAGGCAGCGTGACGGTATAGCGCTGGCCGGTAGAGGACTGAGTTTCGAAGAAACGGCCCACGTCGCGGCTTGGCGAACCGGAAGACGCGACGCCAGGAATTTCGACTTTCGCGGCAGCGGCGCCACCGGCGGCCAGTGCGGCGCGGCCGGCGTCAGAATCGGCCGGAATGGCATCCGGGCTCTGCACGCGGCGTTTAGGCGCATCGGCCTTATAGATGTAGGCGGTGACGAACTGGTTACCGCCGGAGTTGGCGTCAACCTGGCGCACGATGAAGAAGGATGCAGCGCCTTTTTTCTTCGCTTCTTTGGAGATGGCGTCGTTGATGTCCGGCTGGCTGCGGTAGAAACCGCTGACGCTCACGGTATCGTAAGGCTCCAGCAGATAGGCTTCATCTTTAGGCAGTTCGTTCACGCCGTTAAATACGCGGTATTTTGGTGCTTTGCTCACTTCTGGCGCATCTTTATGATAAAGGTCTGCGGTGACGCGCCAGTTGCCGCCGTTGTTGCTGTTGTTGCTGTCCTGGATATAGAAGGAATCGGCACCCAGTTTGTCTGCACGGCGGGATACGGCGTCGACGGCTTCATTGATGGCATTGAAGCGGCCGGTAATCGTGATGCGATCAAACGGCTTCAGCGCCGCTGCTTTCTCAGGAGTTAACTCCTGCGCCGCATGAGCAGACAGCGCGGTGAGTGATAACAAGGCTGACGCGATGATCGTGGTCTTCAGCTTCATAAAAAATCCTTTCGCCTAGCGCATTAACGTTTATAACGTACTGAACTGTTTAAGTGTAATTCAGCCGTCGATTATTACATGTAATTCTGAAAACTGTCTCAGCATTTTATGTTATCCCGTGCGACAAATCGCCGACGGAGACGCGGGCCGCACGGATGGCGGCATCGCCATAAGTTTCCATAATAACGGCTTTGGTGTCATTAGTGTTAATTATTCACAAAATGATAACTTTTATGCTTTTTCGCCGCGCGTGGCCATAAATCGTTACGCCGGGCGTAAACCTCTTGTCACGCAGAATGCGCTGTTCTGTATGGATTTTTTCACGGTAAATTGCGATTTGTCATATCACGCGCGGCGTTTTTATGTAAAAACAGAGCTGAATGCGTAAGCAATTATGGATCATCGACCTTATTTTCAGTAGGTTATAGTTGGCGTCTGAAATCACTGCGGGCAAGTTAACGCCTCGCTCGCCGTTGGCGTCATGCTATGGGCAGGAAAATAATAAACATCATCCAAGACAGGTGAGAAGGGAACATTATGCGTATTGGTGTACCAAGAGAGCGGTTGGCCAATGAAGCCCGGGTCGCAGCCACGCCGAAAACGGTGGAACAACTGCTGAAGCTGGGTTTTACCGTCGCGATTGAACGCGGGGCGGGCAAACTGGCCAGTTTTGAGGACGTCGCCTACGAAGCCGCCGGTGCGGCGCTGGTCGACGAAAACGAAGTGTGGCAGTCGGATCTGATCCTGAAAGTCAACGCGCCGCAAGACGACGAAATCGCCTTGATGCGCGAAGGCAGCACGCTGGTCAGCTTTATCTGGCCGGCGCAAAACCCCGAATTGATGGCCAAGCTGGCGGCGCGCAACGTCACCGCGCTGGCGATGGACTCGGTGCCGCGCATCTCGCGCGCCCAGTCGATGGATGCGCTGAGCTCGATGGCCAACATCGCCGGCTACCGCGCGATCGTCGAAGCGGCGCATGAATTTGGCCGCTTCTTCACCGGCCAGATCACCGCCGCCGGCAAAGTGCCGCCGGCCAAGGTGATGATCATCGGCGCCGGCGTGGCCGGCCTGGCGGCGATCGGCGCCGCGGGCAGCCTCGGCGCCATCGTGCGCGCCTTCGACACCCGCCCGGAAGTGAAAGAGCAGGTGCAGAGCATGGGCGCGGAATTCCTCGAGCTGGATTTTGAAGAGGAAGCGGGCAGCGGCGACGGCTACGCCAAAGTGATGTCCGAAGCCTTTATCAAGGCCGAGATGGCGCTGTTCGCCGCGCAGGCGGCAGAGGTCGATATCATCGTCACTACCGCGCTGATCCCGGGTAAACCGGCGCCTAAGCTGATCACCAAAGAGATGGTGGCGTCGATGAAACCGGGCAGCGTGATCGTCGATCTGGCGGCGCAAACCGGCGGCAACTGCGAACTGACGGTGGCCGACACCATTACCGTGACCGACAACGGCGTGAAAATCATCGGCTATACCGACCTGCCGAGCCGCCTGCCGACGCAATCTTCGCAGCTTTACGGCACCAACCTGGTCAACCTGCTGAAGCTGCTGTCGAAAGAGAAAAACGGTGAGATCGACATCGATTTCGACGATACGGTGATCCGCGGCGTTACCGTGGTGCGCAGCGGTGAAGTCACCTGGCCGGCGCCGCCGATCCAGGTTTCCGCCCAGCCGAAAGCGGCACCCGCCGCCGCACCGGTGGCCAAACCCGAAGCCAAACCGACCTCGCCGTGGCTGAAGTACGGCCTGATTGCCCTGGCGATCCTGCTGTTCGGCTGGCTGGCGGATGCGGCGCCGAAAGAGTTCCTGTCGCACTTTACCGTGTTCGCGCTGGCCTGCGTGGTCGGTTACTACGTGGTCTGGAACGTCAGCCATGCGCTGCATACCCCGTTGATGTCGGTCACCAACGCGATCTCAGGGATTATCGTGGTCGGTGCGCTGTTGCAGATCGGCCATGGTGGCTGGGTGAGTTTCCTCTCCTTTGTCGCCGTGCTGATCGCCAGCATCAATATTTTCGGTGGGTTCACCGTCACTCAGCGCATGCTGAAGATGTTTCGCAAGAACTAAGGGGTAACAAATGTCTGGAGGATTGGTTACAGCTGCATACATTGTTGCCGCTATTTTGTTTATTTTCAGCCTGGCGGGCCTGTCGCGCCATGAAACGTCGAAGCAGGGCAACCTGTTCGGCGTCGCCGGTATGGCGATCGCGCTGATCGCCACCATTCTGGGGCCGGATTCCGGCAACGTCGGCTGGATCATCATCGCCATGATCATCGGCGGCTCGATCGGCGTCTATCTGGCCAAAAAGGTCGAGATGACCGAAATGCCGGAGCTGGTGGCGGTGCTGCATAGCTTCGTTGGCCTGGCAGCGGTGCTGGTCGGTTTTAACAGCTACCTGGATCACGGTGCGCCGATGGAGCCGGTGATGGCGAACATCCATCTGACCGAAGTGTTCCTCGGCATCTTTATCGGCGCGGTAACCTTCACCGGTTCGATTGTCGCCTTCGGCAAGCTGCGCGGCATCATCTCTTCCAAACCGCTGATGCTGCCGAACCGCCACAAGCTGAATCTGGCGGCGTTGGTGATCTCGTTCCTGCTGTTGGTGGCGTTCGTGCGTACCGACAGCGTGGGCTGGCAGGTGGTGACGCTGCTGTTGATGACGGCGATCGCACTGGCGTTCGGCTGGCATCTGGTGGCCTCGATCGGCGGCGCCGACATGCCGGTGGTGGTGTCGATGCTCAACTCCTATTCGGGGTGGGCGGCGGCCGCGGCGGGCTTCATGCTGAGCAACGATCTGCTGATCGTCACCGGCGCGTTGGTGGGCTCTTCGGGGGCGATCCTGTCTTACATTATGTGTAAGGCAATGAACCGCTCGTTTATCAGCGTGATCGCCGGCGGTTTCGGCAGTGACGGTTCGTCTACCGGCGATGCCGAAGAGATGGGCGAATACCGTGAAACCACGGCGGAAGAGGTGGCCGAGCAGCTGAAGAACTCCACCTCGGTGATCATCACGCCGGGTTACGGCATGGCGGTGGCGCAGGCGCAATATCCGGTGGCGGAAATCACCGAGAAACTGCGGGCGCGCGGCGTTAAGGTGCGCTTCGGCATTCACCCGGTCGCGGGGCGTTTGCCGGGCCACATGAACGTGCTGCTGGCGGAGGCGAAGGTGCCGTACGACGTGGTGCTGGAGATGGATGAAATCAACGAAGATTTCCCGGATACCGACACCGTGCTGGTGATTGGCGCCAACGACACGGTGAATCCGGCGGCGCTGGAAGACCCGCGCAGCCCGATCGCCGGCATGCCGGTATTGGAAGTGTGGAAAGCGCAGAACGTGATCGCGTTTAAACGCTCGATGAACACCGGCTACGCCGGCGTGCAGAACCCGCTGTTCTTCAAGGAGAACACCCAGATGCTGTTCGGCGACGCCAAAGACAGCGTGGAAGCGATTCTGCGGGCATTGCAGAAGTAGTTGAGCAACCAAAAAAATGGGCCGCTTATTAGCGGCCCGTTTTTTATGCGTGAAGGTTAATCTTCGTCGTCGTGCTCATCGTCTTCATCCGCCTCGATCGGGCAGTTGAAGTTCTCCGGCTTAATCACCAGCAGATCGCATTTCAGATGGTCGATCACATGTTCCGCGGTGTTGCCGATAAAGGCCGCCGAAATGCCGGTGCGGCCCAGGGTGCCCAGAACCACCACGCCGGCCTGCAGGTGTTCGGCCAGATCGGGGATCACCTCTTCCGGCAGACCTTTTTCCACGTGGGTGAACTCTTCCTTAATGCAGAATTTCTGCCGCAGCGCCTTCATGGCGATCAGATGCTGGCCGCGGATGGCGTCGTTGTAGACGCTCGGATCGAAATCGGGCAGCTCGATGGCGATGTTGATCGGGGTAACGGGATAGGCGCCGACCAGGTGAACCTCGGTCTGGTTGACGTTCTGCGCCAGTTCGACGGTTTCTTGCACCAGTTTGATATTGAGCGGATCGTGATAGGGTTCTTCGCTGGCCAGGTTGACCGCCACCAGCGCTTTGCCGCCTTCCGGCCAGGGTTGGTCTTTTACCATCCACACCGGGCAAGGGCATTTGCGCAGCAGGTGCCAGTCGGTGGGGGTGAAGATCACCGACTCCAGCCGGTCGTGCTGGTGCGCCATTTTCAGCAGCAGGTCATGCTGGCCGGAAAGCACTTCCTGAATGATGGCTTCGAAGGGGCGGTTATGCCAGACCACTTTGATTTCGATCGGCACGCCGTCGTTGAGATAGAAGCGGCACTGCTCGTTGATCCAGGCGGCGCGTTGGCTGATCACACCTTGCCGCATCGCCGTTCTTTCGTCCGGGGAGAGCAGGGTCGTCATTTCGTAAGAGAAGTCATAAATGGGCAGGAAGGCTTTGATGCGCCCGCCGTTCCGTTTTACCAGGTACACGGCGCGGCGCAATGCCGGCTGATCGTCCTGATTGGGGTCAATAGCCACCAGAAGATTCTGATACTTCGCCATAGGGCCTCCTTACAGCTGAAATCAACAGTCTGTTAATTTACAGAGTAACCCAACATTGAAAAACAGAACAACAACAGAAGCGTGCCGGATCAACAATTTCGGTGAAATGTTGATCCGGCAGGGGAATCAGGCGTTGACGGTCACGTTGATGCGTGGCGTACCGGCCAGCACCGACAGGGCGTCGGCGTTTTCGATGGTGATGTATTTGCCTTTCACGCTGAGGATTTCGCTTTTCTGGAAGCGGCCCAGCAGGCGGCTGATGGTTTCCACCGTCAGGCCGAGGTAGTTGCCGATGTCGCCGCGGGTCATGGTCAACCGGAACTCGCGCGGCGAGAAGCCACGCTCCGCGAAGCGGCGCGACAGGTTGTAAACGAACGCCGCCAGGCGCTCTTCGGCGTTTTTCTTCGACAGCAGCAGGATCATGTCCTGGTCGCCTTTGATCTCGCCGCTCATCAGTCGCATGATCTGCTGACGCAGATTAGGCATTTTGCCGGACAGATCGTCGAGGGTTTCGAATGGGATCTCGCACACCATCGAGGTTTCCAGCGCCTGAGCGAAGCTTGGGTGCTTCAGACCGCCGATGGCGTCGAAGCCCACCAGGTCACCCGCCAGGTGGAAACCGGTGATCTGCTCGTCGCCTTGCTCGGTGATGGTGTAGCTTTTGATGGTCCCGGAACGGATCGCGTACAGCGATTTCAGCTCGTCGCCGGCCTTGAACAGGGTCTGGCCTTTCTGGATGGGCTTTTTCCTCTCGATAATGTTGTCGAGCTGGTCCAGCTCGTGGGCATTAAGGGTGAAAGGAATGCACAGCTGGCTGATGCTGCAGTCCTGGCAATGGATCGCACAACCACCAGACTGGATACGACGAATCACGCGTTTTTCCGGGATCATAGATTACGCTCATTCAATAATTGATATGAGTCAATTTTAACATCTTTTGCTGCAGCTGATAAGGGTGGCATTAGCATGAATAGGGGTATTGTGTGCGAATTTTGCGCACACATGCCGCCGATTATTCTGTATCGCGCTGAAGTCGCTAGATTTATTTGGCACTTATGCGCAACGTGCGGTCGCCATTCCGGCGGCATAAGGCAGGGCAATCGGCGCGGGTGGTCTGCGCGGCTCGCATTGACAGGTTTTAGCGGCGTGAATCAATCATCCTTTGACACATTTACTGGCGAAAGCTTGTCGCATTCATCCGAATCCTCACCGCAAAGCCGCGCCGCATCGGCGTTAAGCTGAAGGTCAGAAAGGCAGGTGAACGATCCTGTTCGGGAGTGGATGATGAAAAAGCGCATACTGTTGATGGCGGCCGCCGCGGTGTTGATGACGGCCAGCGCCGCCGCCTTCGCCCACGGCTATTACGGCCACGGCTACTACCGGCACGGTTATTACTACGGCGGGCCGCGCGTGGTGATCGGCGTGCCCTGGGGGCCGCCGCCGCTCTATTACCCGCCGCCGCCGGTGGTGTATGTCACGCCGCCGCCGCCGCAGACCTATATTGAAAAGCCGCCGAGCTATGCCTACTACTGCCGCCGCCCGGCGGGCTATTACCCCCAGGTGCCGCGTTGTCCTGACGGTTGGATGAAAGTGGTGCCAGACGGTCCGTTCTCCCGGTGATTAAAGGCGGTGCGTGATGAGACACTCTTTTGCTTTCCCGATAGTGGCGCTGGCCGGGCTGTTGGCCGGCTGCGTCTCTGCGCCTTCCGGGCCCGGGGTCACCGCGCTGCCCGGCACGGGGAAAAGTTACGAACAATTCAATCGCGATGAGGCCATGTGCCGCGGCTATGCGCAAAACAGCCTTGGCGGCGGCACGCAAACGGCGGCCAATTCGGCGACGGGAACGGCGGCGACGGGAACGGCGGTGGCGGGAACGGCCGTCGGCGCGGCGGCAGGGGCGTTGATTGGCGCCGCATCCGGTCATGCCGGCCCCGGCGCGCTGATCGGCGCGGGTGGCGGGTTGCTGGTCGGCAGCGCGATGGCCAATAACTCGGCCTGGCGCAGCAGCGATGACCTGCAAGACCGCTATGATACCGTGTATACGCAGTGCATGTACGCCAAAGGTAACAAGGTGCCGGTGGCCTACGGTTATGGTGAGGCCACCTCATCGCCGGTGCCGCCGGACTACTATCCCGCCGCCCCGGCGGATGGCGTCCCGCCGGACTATGTGCCGCGCTAGCGCGAGAGCAGATCTTGCGGCAGGTAACCTTCGTGCTGCAGCAGCCACTGCTTGCGCTGCACGCCGCCGGCATAGCCGGTCAGCGCACCCTGCGAACCGATCACCCGGTGGCAGGGCACCACGATGCTGATCGGATTCGAACCGTTGGCCATGCCGACCGCGCGTGAGGCGGTCGGGCGGCCGATACGTTGCGCCAGCTGGCCGTAGGTCAGGATCTCGCCGCACGGGATTTGGCGCAGCTGTTGCCACACGGTGCGTTGGAACTCGGTGCCGGCGGTCATCACCGGCAGCCGATCGATAATGCTCAGCTCACCGGCGAAATAGCGTTGCATCGCGTCGGTCAGCCCGCTGGGATCGCGCTGCTCGCGCAGGGTGAAGCGATCGGCGCGGTAGTGGGTATTCAGCAGCTTCATCAGGCGCGCTTCGTGATCGGTCCAGTCAATCGCCCGCAGGCGCCCCTGTTCATCGGCAATCAGCACCAGTTCTCCCACCGGCGTGGCGGTACGATCAATCAAAAAAGTCTGCATCTGGATCACTCCTCGGTTTGGTATGGCGATTATCGCATGAAAGCGGGGGAAGCGATGGCGGATTTCGGACATGCTGATGGGCAACCGCAGGGTTGCCCAAATAGCCGGCTCAGGGTAAGCCGGGGAGTCATTGCACGTTAAATTTATAAAATAAATTTATAAGTAATCAAGACAGATCGTGTCTTGTTTATTATTTCATCAGACATTAACGCGTTGGCGTTACTTATAGCTGATGGTCACGCGCTTTAAATGGGGATTGTTATTCACCATTTCGCTGGTGACGGCAGAGACTAATTCTTTTGGCATTTCTTTTAACGAAGAGGAAATATACCCGTTCTGATATTCCGTCACTTTACCGAAGCAGTTGGAGATAAGCTGTTCATCCTGATGTGTGATGGTGCAGGTCGGGGTGGTAATGGCGCCGGTGAAGCGCACGACGCCGGAGGTGACCTGGCTGCCGGAAAGCGGTTTTGCTTGCAGAGCGAAGGGCAGAATGACCAATGCGCTTAATACAGCTAAGTAATGGTTCATATGCTGTTCCTCTTAGAGTGAAAAATACTGCCAATTAAAAAACAAGCACGCTTGTTTTCATCAAATAAGCTATTTCGCCTGGCGAAATAAAAACGAATGGGCAAAATTCCTACTGCCTGCATCCAATGAATTTGATAATAGGGAGGTAGGGTGAGCAAAACCATGATTTGGATCATAGTGAAGACTGGTTAATGGTTTCCGGCACGGGCAGGGTAAAAGGCTGTGATCGCTCTCTCAGGAAAGCGGGGAATGGCGGGATGTTTTCGCCCCCGTGGTGCGGCCGTAGAAACCGGGGGCGAGAGCAGGCTTACAGCATGCCGCTGCTGCCGCAGATGCGGATCTTTTCCGCCACCACTTCTTTCATCGCCAGCTTGCCGGGGACGATGTATTTGCGCGGGTCGTTGGCATCCGGGTGCTGTGAAAAGTAGCTTTTCACCGCATCGGCGAAGGCGATTTTCAATTCGGTGGCGACGTTGACCTTGCAGACGCCGAGCGAGATCGCGCGCTTGACCATCGCTTCCGGAATGCCGGAGGCACCGTGCAGCACCAGGGGCACGTCCACCTGTTCGCGGATCAGCGCCAGGCGCTCGAAGTCCAGCTTCGGCTCGCCGTGATACAGGCCGTGGGCGGAACCGATCGCCACCGCCAGCGAATCGATGCCGGTGGCGGCGACGAACTCGCGTGCCGCCACCGGGTCGGTATAGAAGCTGTCCGCCGTATCGACGATCAGGTCGTCTTCCTGCCCGCCCAGGCGGCCCAGTTCTGCCTCCACGCTGGCGCCATAGCGGTGGCACAGGGCCACTGCGGCGGCCACCTTGGCGATATTCTGCTCGAACGGCAGATGGGAACCGTCGATCATCACCGAGCGGATGCCGCTTTTCACCTTGTGCTCGATGTCGTCCAGCACTTCGTGATGATCCAGATGCAGCGCCAGCGGCAGATCGTAGCGGTGCGCGGCCGATTGGCAAATGCCGATCAGGTAGTCGGTTCCGGCGTAGCTGAAGGTGCCGGGCGTGCCGGCCATGATCACCGGTGAGCGCAGCTCGGCGGCGGTTTCCGCTACCACCTGCACGGTTTCCAGATTGTGAACGTTAAACGCCGGGACGGCGTAACCCTGGCGTTGCGCCTTGAGCAGCATTTCTCGGTTGGCTATCAGATACATGGGATCTCCTTACAGCTCTGGGGAAGGAAAACGGTAAATCGTCACGCCTTTCACCACCCGGTTGACCTCGCCGGTCGGGCAAGGGTTGTCCGGGGTCAACCCCAGCGCCAGCGAACTCTCGAAGGCCAGCATCTGGGTGAACAGCAGGTACGGGAACAGCAGCCAGATATCGTCAGCCGCGTCGTGCATATACAGCAGGGCATCGGACAGGGGTTGGCGTTCGCCGGTCAAACCGACCAACTGCATCGCCAGCCCGTCGCGCTGCAGTTCGTTCCACAGATCGCGGTCATACTGGCGGGCGTAGTCGCCGTGGGAGAACATCACCACCACCAATGTTTGACCGTCGACCATAAATTTCGGGCCGTGGCGCAGGCCGAGCGGCGAGTCGTAGCGCGTAACGATGTGCCCGGCGGTCAGCTCCAGCATCTTGAGCGAGGCCTCTTCCGCCAGGCCGGTAAAGCAGCTGCCGCCGAGGGTGATATAACGGCGGAAACCGCTGGCGGCCAGCGCCTTTACCTGTGGCTGCAGCGTTTCGCGCAGTGCGCGGCAGCGCTGCACCATGGCGTTCAGCGGCGCCTGGGCGGCCTCGAGCGAAAGCGGGCCGAGCAGCAGCGCTGCGCTCAGCATCATGCAGCTGAAGCTGGAGGTCATGGCGAAGCTCTGATCGTTGGAGCCTTGCGGCATCACCAGCGAACAGACGTTGTCGCGCCGATGCGCATACTGCGCCAGCTTGCTGTCCGGGTTGCAGACCAGCATCAGGTGGTAGCTTTCCGGCAGCAGTTGGTCGGCCAGCTCCACCGTCGCCACGCTCTCCGGGCTGTTGCCCGAGCGGGCGAAGGAGACCAGCAGCGTCGGCCGCTCAGGATCGAGATACTGCCGCGGGTTGGCGACGATATCGGTGGTGCCGTAGGCTGCCACGTCGCGGCCGGTTCGTTCGCGCAGCCAGGGCGCCAGGGCGCGACCGGCGAACGCCGAGCTGCCGGCGCCGCACAGCACGATTTGCAGCCGAGGATTGGCCAACAGCGGCGCCAGGAACGGCTGCCACTGCGCCTGTTGCTCCTGCAGTTGCCGGTGCAGCGCCGCCCACAGATCCGGCTGCTGCCAAATCTCTGCGGCGGTGTGCCAGGCGTTGCGCTGCTTCAGCCAATCCGCCTCGTAAGAGAAATACGCGTTCATGATGACAACTCCTTAAAAGCCTCGGTTAACGGTCGGCGATAATCACGTCGATCCCTAAATGGTGCAGCGCCTGCAGATAGTGTTCCGGAATGCGGCCGTCGGTGACCAGGCGGTGGATCTGGCCGATTTCGCGGATCATGCAAAAGCTGGTGCGGCCGAATTTGCTGGCGTCGGCGATGGCGATCACTTCGCGCGCCACCTCGCACATCACGCGGTTCAGCTGCGCTTCGCCCGGATCCGGCGTGGTGATGCCGCCCGCCAGATCGAAACCGTCGACGCCGAGAAACAGTTTGTCGAACCGGTACTGGCGCAGCTGCTGTTCGGCGGCGGGGCCGTACAGCGACCAGGCCTTGCGGCGCACGCTGCCGCCGACCACCATCAGATCGATCTGCTCGTTGTTGGCCAGTTCGAAGGCGATGTTCAGCGCGTTGGTCATCACCACCAGATCCTTTTTGCCCGCCAGCTGCGGCGCCATCTGGCTGGTGGTGGAGCCGGAGTCGAGGATGACGGCGTCGCCGTCTTCAATCAGCGCCGCCGCCGCGCAGGCGATGGCGTGTTTTACGTCGCGGTTGATGCGGCCCTTGTCCTGCAGCGGGCGATCGAAGGCGAACTGTTTGTTCAACATGGCGCCGCCGTAAGCGCGCACCGCGCAGCCGTGCTTTTCCAGCTGGCGCAGATCGCTGCGGATGGTGACGCTGGACACCGAAAACTGCTGGCTGAGCTGTTCCACGCGCACCGAGCCTTCGCGGCACAGCTGGTCGATAATTAATTCCCGGCGTTTTGCGGTATTGATCATTAACGCAGACTCCTGATTTACCTGTAGCCGTGCCCGACCGCGGCTTAATAAGCCGCAGCGATACCGACCGGAGCGCTTTCAGTTGTTCGTGGCGAATTACAGCAAACGAAACACTGAAATGCAATCGATTAATTTTAAAATATCTATATCTATCAGTTGGTTATATTTAATTTTGCTTTCGGTTTAGCGGTAACCGAAAGCGGTATTAACACAAAGTGAAAACGGCAAATTCGTTATTTTTCAGTCGACAATTCTCGCGATGGCTTTATTCGGCCCTGCGGCGGCGAAAGCCGCAGCGATCATTCGACAGCCGCCGGGCTTTCACTGTTTTTTTATGCCGCCGCCTGTAATAGCGCCGCGCCACGCACGCCGCTGCTGTCACCGTGCACCGGCGGGAATACCGCAGCCGGTTCCACGCCCGGCAGCAGCCAGCGCCGCATCGCCGTCGGCAGCAGCCGATACAGCTCGCCGACGTTCGACAATCCACCGCCCAACACGAAGGCATCGACGTCCAGCAGCAGCTGCAAACCGGCCAGCGCGCTGGCCAGAATGTCGACGTAGACGGTCATCAGCCACTGTGCGAGCGGATCCCCCCCGCGATAGCTGGCGACCAGCGCCGGCACGTCGGCGGCCGGATGGGCAAAGTGGCGGCTCAGCGCCAGCAGCCCGCTGCCGGAGACGTAGCGTTCAAAGCAGCCGGTCAGCCCGCAGTTGCAGCCGAACAGCGGCAGATCGTAACGCTGCGCCAGCTGGGCGGAGATCGGCATATGGCCCCATTCGCCCGCCAGCCCGTTGCGCCCCTTGTGCAGTTGCCGGTTCACCACCAGGCCACCGCCGGCGCCGGTGCCGATGATGGCGCCGAACACCAGCGGCAGATGGGCGGTTTGCGGCGTGCTGGCTTCCGACAGCGCGAAACAGCGGCAGTCGTTCTCGATGGCGATCGGCCGCGCCAGCGCCTGCGTCAAATCATCCGCCAGGCAATGCCCGGTCAGGCAGGGTACGTTGACCGCCAGCTGGCGGCGGCTGACGGGATCGGTGATCCCCGGCAGGCCGATGCCGATGCTGCCGCGCGTATGCAGCTCGCGGTCCGCCTGTTCGACCAGCCCGGCGATGCAGGCCACGAACTCGCCATAATCGCCGGTTGGGGTGCGCACGCGCTGGAGCAGCACCTGATTGAGCCGGCGATCGTAAGCGGCCATTTCGATCTTAGTGCCGCCGATGTCGAAGCCGTAACGCATCTCTCTCGTGCTCATGGTCAGGCTCCGTTCAGGGCGATCACCGCCGCTTCGCGGCGCGCGCGTTCGGCGGCGAACACCATCAGGTGGCTCTCCAGCGCTTCCGCCGGGCCGGCCAGCACCTGGCTCGGATCGTTGGTGCGAATGGCCGCGATAAAGTGCTGCATCAGGTAGTAGTCGCCGCCACCGTGGCCGGCCATGACGTGCAGATCCTGGCCGGCGTCGGTGTCGTAATGCGTTTCGCCGTCGTCGAGGAACGAGGTGATGCGGATATGGCGGCCGTCGCCCTCCAGGCAGCCGCGGCTGCCGAAGATGCGGGTGTGGCGATCTTCGTGGCGGGTAAAGGCCGTCATGGTGAACGACGCGGTGCGGCCGCCGGCGAACTGCATGTTGACCACCTGATGATCGACCACGTTATTGTCGCAGCGGTAAACGCAGCGGCCGTAGGGCCCGTCGCGCAGCGCCGCCCGCAGCGTCGTCTGGTCGGGTTCTGGCGTCAGCACGCGCAGAAAGCCGGGCGTGGCCTTGTGGTCGTCGCCCAGATAGATGCGTTTGGCGGAATAGGGGCAGGACGCCTCCACCGCGCAATCCAGGCAGTTGTCCGCCGCGCCGGCCGGTTGGTTTTCCTGGCGGAAGTGGCGCAGGTTGCCGAAGGAGCTGACCTGTTCGCAGGGCTGCTCCATCACGTAGCGGATCCAGTCGATGTCGTGGCAGGATTTCTGCAGCAGCATAAAGGCGGCCTGCCGATCGTTGCGCCAGTTGCCGCGCACGAAGGAGTGCGCCTGATGCCAGTAGCCGACCGGCTCCAGGTGTTGCAGGCTGACGATGTCGCCGATCGCGCCGTCGCGCAGCAGCTGCTTGAGCTTTTGGGTATAGCGGGTGTAGCGCAGCACGTGGCCGACCGAGAAGATCAGCTTTTGGCGCACCACCTCGGCGACGATGGCGCGGCACTCGTCGGCGTCCGGCGACAGCGGCTTTTCCAGCAGCATGGCGTAGCCCTGGCGGGCGAAGGCCAGCGCCGGTTCCAGGTGCATCTGATCCTGAGTGCAGATCAGCACCGCGTCGGCCAGCTTGCCGGCATCGGCGGCCTGGCGCCAGTCGGTGAAGACGTTTTCCGGCGCGATGGCGTGCTGCGCCACGAACTGCTCGCGGTAGGCGTCACGCGGTTCCGCCACCGCCACCACCTGCATCAAATCGGGGTGCGCCAGCGCATAGCGCGAGTAGATTTCACCGCGCGCGCCGGCGCCGACCACCAGCACCTGCACCGGACGCTGGGCAACGTTGTTGGGTTGTGTTGACGACATTGCTGATACTCCGCTGTTGTTATTTGAGGTTTTGGCCGCTGAGCTCGTCGAACAAATGTGCGCGCGTCAGATCGAATGCCAGATGAACGCTTTCGCCGAGGCGCGGCTCCCAGTCCGGCAGCGACGCCATGCGCAGCACGAAGCGCAGGTCGGCCAGCTCGCAGTGCAGCAGCTCTTCGTTGCCCATGCGCTCGATGGTGACGATCTGCGCCGGGAAGCAGTTGGCGCTGCCGGGCGCGCACAGCCGCAGGGACTCCGGCCGGATACCGAGGCACACCCGCGCATGCGGATAGTCCGCCAACTGCCGTTGCAGCGCCGGCGGCAGCTCGAGCGGGTGCTGCAGGCCGATGCGCAGCCGCACCGTTTGGCCGTCGCGCACGATCGCCAGATCGTGCAGGTTCATCGACGGGCTGCCGATAAACTCGGCGACGAAACGGTTGGCGGGGTGGTGGTACAGGTTGATCGGTTTATCCACCTGCATGATGGCGCCGCGGTTCATCACGCAAATGCGATCGCCCATGGTCATCGCTTCGACCTGATCGTGGGTAACGTACACCATGGTGGCGGCGGCACCTTCCTGCTTCAGCTGATTGTGCAGTTCGATCAGCTGCACGCGCATCGACACCCGCAGCTTGGCGTCGAGGTTGGACAGCGGCTCATCGAACAGGAACACCTTGGGCTTGCGCACGATGGCGCGGCCGACCGCCACCCGCTGGCACTGGCCGCCGGAGAGCTGGCCCGGCTTGCGCTGCAGCAGGTTGGTGATCTCCAGCTTTTCCGCCGCGTCGCGCACCCGGCGGTCGATTTCGGCCTTGCTCTCTTTGCCGATCAGGCCGAACGCCATGTTCTTGTACACCGTCATGTGCGGGTACAGCGCATAGTTCTGGAACACCATGGCGACGCCGCGATCCTTCGGCATGCTGTCGTTGACGCAGCGATCGTGGATCAGGATCTGCCCCTCGCTGACGCTCTCCAGCCCGGCGATCATCCGCAGCAGGGTGGATTTGGCGCAGCCGGACGGGCCGACGAACACCATAAATTCCCCGTCCTCAATGTCCAGATTGACGCCGTGCAGCGCGTGGAAACCGTTGGGGTAGACTTTTTTAACGCTGTTTAACTGAATTCCGGCCATGTCATTTACCTTGTCTGCGCGTTAGCCTTTCACCCCGGCGCTGGCGATGCCCTGGATGAAATAGCGTTGGAAAATAATGAACAGCATCAGCATCGGGATCACCGCCATCAGCGCCCCGGCCATCAGCAACGGGTATTCCACCCCGGCGCGGCTGGAGAGCGAGGCGAGGCCAACCGGCAGCGTCAGCTTCTCGGTGGTGGTATTGACGATCAGCGGCCACATCAGGTTGTTCCAGCTCCACAGGCCGTTGATGATGACGCAGGCGATAATGCCCGGCCGGATCAGCGGCAGCATGATGCGCCAGAAGATGGCGAAGTAGCTGTAGCCGTCGATCAAGGCCGCTTCTTCCATCTCCTTCGGCACCGCCAGAAAGAACTGGCGCAGCAGGAAGGTGGCGTAGACGCTGAAAATGCCCGGCAGCACCAGCCCGGTGATGCTGTTGACCAGCCCCAGCTTCTGTACCACCAGAAATTGCGGGATCAGAAACGCCTGGCCGGGCACCATCAGGATCGACACGCACACCAGGAACACCGCGTCGCGGCCGCGAAAATGCAGGCGCGAGAAGCCATAGGCAGCCAGGGTGGCGATCGCCATCTGCAGGGTGACGGTGAAGAAGGTCGCCAGCAGCGAGTTGAGATAAAAACCGGCGAACGGGATTTCGTGCATCACCCGGCCGTAGGCCTGCAGGCTGGGGTGCGCCGGCAGCAGCGTCAGCGGGATCTGGATGCTCTCGGCCTGGGTTTTCAGCGAGGTCACCAGCATCCAGATAAAGGGCACGACCGAGGCCAGCGCCGCCAGCCCCATAAACAGGTACACCAGCGTTTTCTTGCTTGCGTTCATGTGCAGCTCCTCAGCTGACTTTCAGGCGCTTGCCGATCGCCATTTGAATCAGGGTGATCACCAGCGTGACGGCGAACAGCACCACGGTGATGGCGGAGGCGTAGCCTTTTTCCTGCAGGTAAAACGCGTACTTGTAGAACAGGTTGGTGACGGTCATCACGTCGTTTTCCACCAGCGCGCGGTCGAACATCAGGAACACCACGTCGAAGATTTGCAGGATCTCGATAAAGCTCATCACCGACACGAAGAACAGCGTCGGCACCATCATCGGCAGCGTGATGCAGAAGAAGCGCCGCAGGGTGCCGATGCCGTCGATATCCGCCGCCTCGTACAGCTGGCGCGGAATGCTCTGCAGCCCGGCCAGCAAAATGATGATCTTCAGCGCCAGCGACGACCAGATGATGATGATGGACACGCTGATGCGCACCACGTCCGGATCGGACAGCCAGGCGACCGGCGCAATGTGCAGCAGGCCCAGCGCCTGGTTGATCAGGCCGAAATCCTTGTTGAACAGCCATTGCCACACCATGGCCACCGCCGCGGGCATGGTGACCGCCGGCAGGAACAGCAGGGTGCGCAGCAGGCCTTTGCCGCGGATGTTCTGGTTGAGGCCGATCGCCAGCAGCAGCGACAGGCTCAGGCTGATCGGTACGCACACCACTACGTAGAACAGGGTGTTGGCGGCGGCGGTGTAGAAGTCGTCGTCTTCGAACAGGTTGAGATAGTTATCGACGCTGATGCTGCTCCAGCGCATGAACTGGTTCAGATCGGTAAAGCTGTAAAAAATGTTCTGCAAAAAGGGGATCAGGTAAAACACCGTGACCCCTAACAGCAGCGGCAGGATCATCACCCAGCCCCAGAAGCGTTCGGCGCGTTCGAGCCGATTGAGCGCGGGGCGGGCGGTGCGCCGGGATGATTTCAGGGTGACCGTAGCCGTTTCTGCCAGCGACATGTTGCCATTCCTCACCTATCACTTTCAGCGTGGGTCCACCGCGGCGCACACTCGGGGTAGCGCGCCGCGGCGGGGCGATTACTGCTCCATGACGCGCGCGATCTTCTTGACCGACTTGTCCATTTCCTGCTTGGCGTCCGCGCCCATAAAGATTTTCTTCAGGCTGGCGATCCACATGTTCTGCCATTTCGGCGTATTGGTGCCGGCGGTGGGGTAAGCCTGGGTCACTTCAAGGGTCTGGATGTAAGGCGAGACGTCGACTTTCTGGATCTGCTGCGCCCAGACCTTGGCCGCCGTCTTGTTGGCCGGGATCACCACCTTGGCCAGCTCCGCCTGCGAGGCTTCGCTGCTCATGAAGGCGATATATTTCCAGGCGGCCTGTTTGTGGGCGCTTTTGGCCGACATGGCGAAGGCCAGGCTGTGCGCTACGCCGGACTGGCGTTCAATTTTCGGCATCATCACCACGCCGATGTGATCGTTGATCAGCGGGTTGTTGGCGAACGGCGCCGCCAGCCAGGAACCGGCATAGACCATCGCGGCGCGGTTGGACTGGAAGATGTTCTCGGTTTTGACTTCGCTCATTTGCTGGGCGCTCGGCATCAGGCCGTCTTTCATCATGCCCTGCAGCTGCTGGTAGACCCAGATGGATTTGTCGTTGGCGATGTCGGTGGGTTGGCCGTCTTTCGGCACGATGTGATTGCCGTTTTGGAACAGCAGGTTCATATAGCTGTCCTGGCCGTCGATGCTGAGATCCATCACCAGCGGGAAGGCGGCGCCTTTCAGCCCGTTTTTCAGGGCGGTGGCTTTGTTTTTCAGATCGTCCCAGCTCCAGTCGCTGGTGGGGTAGCTGACGCCGGCCTGATCGAACAGTTTTTTGTTGTACCACACGGCGATGGAGTCGACGTCGCGCGGAATGGCCATCTGTTGGCCATCGTACTGGTAGGCTTTCACCGAACTGGCGACCACGTCGTCCAGCTTAAGGCCGCTGTCCTTAATATAGGGCGCCAGCGGCTCCATAATGCCGTTTTTGGCGTATTGCACAAAATAAGGCATATTGATCCAGAATATATCCGGCGCCACGCCGCCGGCGGCAGCGGAATCCAATTTAACGAAATATTGCGCAGAGGGCGTTAATTCTATTTCTATTTTTATATCCGGATTGGCCTGTTCAAAACGTTTGGCGATCTCCTGTTCGGCAGGTAATTGGTTTCTGTCCCAAACGGCATAGCGTAATGTTATTTTATCTGCGGCGTGGAGCAGGGTGGGTAATAATAATGCGCTGGCGAGAATAGAGTGCGCTAGCAGGCGTCCGGTATTTTTTATCGGTGACATTGCTTTCCCCTCGGTGAGCGACGAATAACGTTTTTCGCAACGTAAATTCTTTCTATCCCTTAACTTTCAATGTGTCAATACACCCCCGAATGCCCAAAAATGGGGCGTGAATGTTTCACTGTTGTTAAAACTGAAAGGCTTTCACGGTCAAGTGAAAGGTGTTTTTGTTCACATTTCGTTAACCTGTTGGTGGGTTTTTTCCCTGCTGTCGCGGCATTTAGCGGCCCTCGCAGGCATAGGAATAACTGATAACCCTTGCACCATAATGGGGATTAAAAACATTTTTATTGTGCAAGCATCAGCTTCTTTCATTTTTGTGATGCAAATAAACAAAAAAATCGGATTGCGGCAGTCAACGAAGGGCATGGGAACGATTTTTATTACCGGCTATTGTCTGTGGCGATAAAAGGCGTTAGCCTGAATTTCACCGTGTTTATTCATTAAAATAAAGAGGGCCGAACATCATGCGCCTGTCTCTGGTATTTACTCATTGCCTGGAGAAAGTATTTCATCGCCACAGCGTGCCACCTATTTCCGTGGAGGAACGGCTGAGCGGGTTAAATAACGAGGTGCTTTCCTGGCAGGCGGTGTACTGTTTGCAAACGCCCGGCAACGAAACCCGCCATGAGCTGTGTTATCAACTCGACGGGCCGCTGGCGGAGTATATCAGCGTGCGCCAGGTGCAATCGGTGCCGAGCGGTTTTCCCTGTTATCGCGAGACCGACGAGAATTACCTGACGACCGAGCCGGGGTTATTTCCCGATCCGCTGATGCCGCTGCCGCAACGGCGTTTTTTCGCCGCCTGCCGCTATTATGGCAGCCTGTGGCTGACCCTGACGCCGCCGGCCGATGTGCAACTGGCCGGCGACTTTCCATTGACCCTGCGGCTGCTGGATGCCCAGAGCGGCGAGGCGCTGGCCGAGGCCACGCTGACGCTGCATCTGGTGCCGGCGGCGTTGCCGCCGCAAACGCTGTTGCACACCGAGTGGTTGCACACCGACTGCCTGGCGGATTACTACCGTCTGGCGGTGTTCAGCCCGGATTACTGGCGCGCAGTGCGCCACTTTGTGCGCTGTGCGGTGCGTGCCGGGGTCAATATGCTGCTGACGCCGCTGTTTACGCCGCCGCTGGATACCGCCGTCGGCGGCGAGCGCACCACGGTGCAGCTGGTGAGGGTGACGCGTTCGGCGCAGGGATATGGCTTCGATTTCAGCCGCCTGGCGCAGTGGGTGGCGCTGGCGCAGGAAGAGGGCATCGAGCACTTCGAAATCGCGCCGCTGTTTACCCAATGGGGCGCGGCGCATGCGCCGAAGATCGTGGTGGAGGAGCAGGGCGAGGCGCGAGCGCTTTTCGGCTGGCACACCGATGCGCAGGGCGAACCGTATCAGCGTTTCCTGCAGGCGCTGCTGCCCGAATTGACCGCCTGGTTCCGCGAACGGGGGCTGGAACGGCAGGTGTGGTTCCATGTTTCCGATGAGCCGACGCTGGACAACCTGGCGGCCTACCGGCGCGCCGCCGCCGCGCTGCGGCCGCTGCTGGACGGCTTCCGCACCTTCGACGCGCTGTCGGATTTCGCTTTCTATCAGCAAGGCCTGGTGGAAACCCCGGTCGCCGCGACCGATCATATCGATCCCTTTATCGAGCACCGGGTGCCCGGCCTGTGGGCCTATTACTGCTGCGTGCAGAAGACCGAGGTCGCCAACCGGTTCTTCGCCCAGCCTTCGGCGCGCAACCGCATATTGGGCGTGCAGCTGTATCTGTACCGCATCGCCGGCTTCCTGCATTGGGGATTCAACTTCTATAACAGCGCCCATTCGCGCGAGCGCATCAATCCGTACGCAGTGACCGACAGCGGCCATGCGTTTCCCTCCGGCGATCCGTTCGTGGTCTATCCGGGCGAGGATCTGCAGCCGGTGGAGTCGCTGCGCCTGCGGGTGCTGCACCAGGGGCTGCAGGACATGCGCGCGCTGCAGCTGCTGGAGAGTCTGACCGACCGGGCGACGGTGGAGGCGCTGATCGAACGCGAGCTGGGCATGCGCATCACCTTCAAGCGTTATCCGCACCAGGCCGGGCCGCTGCTGCGCCTGCGAGAAGCAGTGAACCGCCGAATCGAAGCGTTGCTGGCGCCGATGTGAGGGGCAATGGGGGCGAAAATGCGTCTTTCGCTCCCAAATCGCCATTACTTTGCTATACCTGATAGTCGATGGATTCATTTTATTGTCATGTAACTGACACGTCAGAGTCACGGCTCTGGCTTAAGTTTGCAGCGACTACGTCAGGAGATAACGCGATGTTCAGCCTGGATTCTCTGTTGCAAGATGCATTTCCACACCGCAATACCCCTGCCTGGCAGCGCAGCCTGCTAAGAACCCTTCTCTTCGAAAAAGAATTCAAACAGTTCGCCGCCGACTATCCCCACCTGAAAGGGCTCGATCTGATCGAGCAGGTGGTGGACTACTTCAACCTCAGCTGCGAGCTGGTGGACGGCGATCTGGAAAACATTCCGAGCCAGGGGCCGGTGGTGCTCGTGGCCAATCACCCGATCGGCTCGCTCGACGGCCTGGTGCTGCTGCGCGCCGTCGCGGCGGTGCGCCCGGATGTGAAAGTGGTGGCCAGCCAGCTGCTGACCTACATCGAACCGCTGCGCAACCTGTTCGTGCCGGTGGATAACGTCGCTTATAAAACCAGCCGCAAGCAGATTGAAGGCATGCAGCAGCAGCTGGACAATCAGGGCGCGCTGATCCTGTTCCCGGCCGGCGAAGTGTCGCGCATGAGTCCGAAGGGTATCCGCGACGGCCACTGGCATACCGGCTTTCTGCGTCTGGCCGCCAAGGCGCGCGCGCCGATCGTGCCTATTCATATCAGCGCGCGCAACAGCAACCTGTTCTACTTTACCTCGCTGGTCTACCGGCCGCTGTCGACGCTGTTGCTGGTGCGCGAAATGTTCCAGCAGCGGGGCGGGCGTATCAAGATCCGCATCGGCGGCCGCGTGCCGTTCGCCAACTGGCATGACGGTCACACCAGCGCCAAGGATCTGGCGGAGCGTTTTCGCCGTCATGTGTATCGCCTGGGCCAGGGCAAGCCGGGGCTGTTCGCCAGCGAATCGCCGATCGCGCTGCCGGAAGAGCGTTTGGAGCTGAAAAAAGCGCTGGCGAACTGCGAACGCTTGGGGGTGACGCCGGACGGTAAAACCATCTACCTCTACCGCCGCCACGACGAAGCGCGCACGCCGATCCTGCGCGAACTGGGTCGCCTGCGCGAGATCGCCTTCCGTGCGGTAGGGGAAGGCTCCGGCCGCCGCCGAGATCTGGACAGCTACGACGAGGACTATTATCACCTGGTGCTGTGGGATGAGGAGGAGTTGGAGATCGTCGGCGCCTATCGCTTTATCCCTACCGCCGAACAAATCGAACGCAAAGGGCTGGAAAGCATCTACAGCAACAGCCTGTTCCACTACGACCGCGATATGGAACCGATCCTGGCGCAGGGCATCGAGCTGGGGCGCAGCTTCATTCAGCCCGCCTATTGGGGCAAACGCGGGCTGGACTATTTGTGGCTGGGCATCGGCGCCTACCTGTCGAAATACCCGCAGTACCGTTATCTGTTCGGCCCGGTGTCGATCTCCGGCGGCATGCCGCTGGCGGCGCGCGATCTGCTGATCGCCTTCTATCGGCTCTACTTCTCGCCGGATCATGCCTTCGCGCAGTCGCGCCGGCCTTATCCGGCGTCGCTGCCGCAGGTGCTGGCGCAGTTTGCCGGGGATAACTACCAGGAAGATCTGGTGCGGCTGAAGAGCCTGCTCAGCAACATCGGCTGTTCGATTCCGACGCTGTACAAACAGTACACCGAGCTGTGCGAGCCGGGCGGGGTGCAGTTTATCGACTTCGGCACCGATCCGGCGTTCAACAACTGCATCGACGGGCTGGTGCTGGTGGACACCACGCGGCTCAAGCCGTCACGGTATCAGCGTTATATTGCGGTGCATCAGCCGCAGCCAGCCGAGACGGCATGATTGTAGTCTGACTCATGCCTTTTTGATCTAAGCACGACCTTGGGGCCGGCGACGGGATAGCGCTACGATAAACGTTTCGCTTTCCACCGCCGGAGCCTTGCATGCCTCACTCGTTTATCCCGCCGTTATTGTCCGCCGATGAACCCTCTGCCGCCGCCGTTGAAATCCCGCATGGCAAAGCGCCATTTTTGCTGCTGTGCGATCACGCCGGCAAGGCGATACCGCAATCCCTCGGCGATCTCGGCTTGCCGCCGGGGGAGATCGAACGCCACATCGGCTGGGATATCGGCGCGCTGAGCGTGTCGCGCCATCTGAGCCGCCAGCTGGACGCGACGCTGATCCATCAGCGCTATTCGCGGCTGGTGATCGACTGCAACCGGGCGCCCGGCATCGCCAGCTCGATCCCGCACTTGTCCGAGCTGACGCCGATCCCCGGCAATATCGGTATCGACGCCGAACACGCGCTGGCGCGCGAGCGCGAGGTGTTTTTGCCGTATCACCACGCCATCGACGATCATCTGGGGCAGCGCCAACTGCGTGAACTGCCGACGGCGGTGATCGCCATGCACAGCTTTACGCCGGTGTTCAAGGGGGAATCGCGCCCCTGGCAGGTGGGGCTGCTGTTTAACCGCTATCCGGAGTTTGCCCATCTGCTGGCCGAGCTGCTGCGCGAAGAGGGGGATTTGCAGGTGGGCATCAACGAACCTTATGCGATGACGGACGCCACCGACTATACGCTGCCGGTTCATGCGGAACGCCGCGGTTTACCTTATGTCGGCATCGAAATTCGCCAGGATCTGATCGCCGACGAACGCGGGCAGCAGGCGTGGGCGAAACGTTTCGCGCGCCTGTTGCCGCAGGCCTGGCAACGCTGGCAAATTTGACTTTAGGAATATTCCCAGAGATGATAACCGTAAGGAATACGTAAGACGTCAATTAGAAAAAAAGTCAGGAGAGACGTGTGGAGCACAGCGATAACGGACTGTTTATCAAACGGGAGCGTTTTGAAGTTCTGGCGATTCTGCGTGAAATTTGCAAACAACGCACGCCGCTGCGCGTAGAAAATCAGCAGCACCGGTTTCAAAGTCTGTTATTGAGCGTCGGGCCGGACAATATCGTGTTTAGCGGCGAGGAAGCCGCGAGCGCCATCGACGGCGCCTGCACCATCGTGATTGAAAGCAACGACGCCAAAATCGAGTTTTCCGTCGGCCAGGCGGAGCTGACCGAACATCAGGGCGTCCAGGCCTGCTCGACCCGTCTGCCGCAGGAGCTGGTTTACATTCAGCGCCGTCGCCAGTTCCGCATCACCACGCCGCACTGGCGTCAATTCTTCTGCACCGGCGAATACCCGGACGGTACGCCTTATGAGCTGCGGATCCACGATCTCTCTGCCGGCGGCGTCGGTTTGCGCTTCGATGGCCCGCTGCCGGAATTCTTCCAGCCGGGCTTGCAGTTCAAGAAAGCGCTGCTGGATCTGGGCAGCTACGGCAGCTTCAAGGTCAACATGGAGCTGGTGGTGGTCAACGACGATCAGGAAACCGACGACAACGACCAGGTGGTACACTTCTCGCGCCTGTCATGCCGTTTTCTCAAGCTGGGGCTGGCGATGGAACGCAAAATTCAAAGTGCGGTGTTTGCCTTCGAGCTGGATTTCAACAAAAAGAAAAAACGCTGATATTTATCAGGGGCAGTGCGCTGCCCCCTGACGCTCTACAGACCTTACGGTTTTAATGCCCGCAGGCTGCCGATCTCTTCCCATCCCAAATGCGCCGCTTCGGCCAGTACGTCGCACACCTCACCGCCGGCTGCGGCCACGGCTACGTCGAGCGCGGCGCCGTGTAGCAGATGGCTCACCAGCAGTGCGGTGAACAGATCGCCGGTACCTTTGACCGCCGATTTGACCTTCGGATGGGTAAAGCACTGGGTTTCCTGCCGGGTGACCAACATCAATCCCACCTCGTCTTCGTGCTGCGCCACGCCCGGCGCGCTGGTGACCAGCACCCATTCGGTAGTGTCGTTCAACAGCGCCTGCGCGGCGTGTTGCGTCTGTTCCCGGCTGCTCAGAGAGCGGCCGCACAGCTGCTCCAGTTCGAAACCGTTCGGCGTCAGGCCGTTGGCCAGTCGCAGGAACGGCGAGCGATAGCAGTTGACGATGCGTTCATCCACGTAGATCCCTTCGCCGTAATCGCCCATCACCGGATCGATATAGATCTTTATCTGCGGATTGAGGGCGCGCACCCGCTGCAGCCAATTGGCCAGAATATGGCACTGCATCACGTCGCCCAGGTAACCGACGATCACCGCCCGGGTGCGTTTCATCACGCCGCGGGCGATCAGATCGTCGAGAAAGCCGCCGAACCACTCACCGGAGATGACGCCACCGTGCGGTTTGCCATAATAGGGTGGGCAGCCGAACAGCACGCTGGGCACCTGCAGCGCTTCCAGCCCCTTTTTCAGCAGGGCGCGGTAGGCGATACCGTTGCCGACGCTGCCGTAGACCACCTGAGATTGAATGCTGATCACGTCGATGGACGGTGACCGTAAGGGTGAAGTCTGTTGCATGAGTTACATCCTTGGTTCGTTATTATCCAGCCAGCGGGCGAACACCTGTCGCGCACGCTGTTCCAGCTGTGTGCCGTGGCGCGCCGCCTGTTCGCGCAGGGTCTGGGGCGCGACGCCGGCCAGTTCCAGCTCGCAGGCATGGCCAATCAGCCAGCGTTCGATATCGCGATGATCTGCCTCCAGATGGAACTGCAGGCCGAGCGCAAAACCCTGATAGTCAAAGGCCTGATGCGGGCAAACCGCCGTGCCGGCCAGGCAGCGGGCGCCCTCCGGGATCGTGAACATATCGCCGTGCCAATGCAGCACCGGCGTATCGGCCAGCGGCGCCAGCGGCGAGTCGTCTTCCGCCGCTAGCGTGGTCAGCGGGGCGAAGCCGATCTCTTTGACGCCGAGCGAGATCACGTCGGCACCCAGCGCCTGGGCGATCACCTGAGCGCCGAGACACACCCCGAGGGTCGGCCGCCGCTGCGCCAGGCGCTGTTTGACCAGCGCCAATTCATGGTCGAGAAAATCATAGCGCAGCGCGCCGGAAAAGTGCTGGGCAGCGCTGATCGGCCCGCCGAGCACCACCAACAGATCGGTCTCTTCATTATTGATAGCACGAATATCATCGCGGCCGGCATCGTAATAGTCGATCTGATAGCCACGCAGCGAGAGCAGGGAACCGAGGATGCCCAAGTTTTCAAAATTGACGTGTCGAATGGCGACGGCTTTTTTCATTGTTTAACCTCGTGAGCGTGAGTGAACGGCGTCAGCGCCAGCGATTCGCCCAGCACGGTGATGCCTTGCGCGCCGCTCTGGTAGACGATACGGCGTTCGCTGACCTGGCTGAGCTGCACCTGATAACCCTGCGCAGCCGGGAACAGCGCGCAGGCCTGCTCCAGCTGATCGGCGGCCCAGGGGGTGAACATCTCCAGGCGGGCAAAGGCTTTTCCTGCATACTGAATGTCGAGCACGTAATGTTTATTCATGGAACCCCTTACTTTTGGCCGCGGAAGCTGCTAATCTTGATTGAACTAGTACAAAAGGATTTATGTATGACTTCATTGTATGCAAAAGGCGGCGGCGCTGTCCAGATTGCCGAGCAGATCACCGCACGCATCAAAGGCGGCACGCTGCGGCCGGGTGAGCTGCTGCCACCGGTACGCCAGCTGGCGGCGGAGCTGGAGGTCAATGCGAATACCGTCGCCAGCGCATACGCCCGATTGCGCGATGCCGGTCTGGTGGCGACGCGTGGGCGGGCGGGAACGGTGGTGCTGGAACCGCCGCTGGCGGCGGTGAGTGCGGCCTATACGCCGCGCCAGGTGCCGGCGGGAATGTGCGATCTGGCCAGCGGCAATCTGGATGCCGCCCTGTTGCCGGCGTTGGCGCTGGGCGCGGCGGAGGGATTCCCGCAACAAAACGGCTATGACATCAGCGGCGATCTGCCGGTGCTGACCGGCCTGGGGCGCGAGTGGCTCGGCCACCAGGGCGTTAGCCTGGGGGAGCCTGCGGTATTCTCTGGCGCGCTGGACGCGATGGAAAAGGCGCTGCGCTGCCATATGCAGCCGGGCGCGGCGGTGTGGGTGGAAGATCCCTGCTGGCCGCCGCTATTGACGCTGCTGCGCCACCTGCGTTTGCGGCCGCTGCCGCTGGCGATGGATGAACAGGGGTGCCGGTTGCCGGAAAGCGGAGCGGCGGGCGCGGTGATCCTGACGTCGCGCGCCCACAATCCGACCGGTGCCTCGCTCTCTGCGCAACGCGCGCAGCAGTGGCGGCGTTTTCTCAGCGAAAATCCGCAGTGTCTGGCGATCGTCGACGACTTCTGGGGGCCGCTGTCGCAGCAGCCGCTGCATCTGCCGTTCGACGGCGATCGCGGCCTGTACGTGCTGTCGCTGAGCAAGTTTCTCAGCCCGGATCTGCGCATCGCGCTGGCCTGCGGCAACCCGACGTTGCTGCAGGCGATGCGCGCCGATCAGTACATCAGCGAACGCTGGGTCAGCCATATCTTGCAGCAGATTGCCGCCAGACTGTGGGGGCAGGCCTTGCAGGAGGGGCAGCTGCAGCGGGCGCAACAGGCGTATCAAGCCAGAAGGGATGAACTGGTGCGGCGGCTCAACGCGCTGAATCACACGGCGCTGGCGGTGGGGGAAGGGCTGCATCTGTGGTTGCCGGTGCGGTCGGAAACCGCCGCCGCGCAGCTGATGGCGCAGCGGGGGTGGCTGGTGCAGGGCGGCGAACCTTTCCGCCTGAAGGGCGATGCTGCGATCCGCGTCAGCCTGGCCAACGTCGTGCCGGCACAGCTGGCGCCGCTGGCGCAGGATCTGGCCGACGCCATGCGGGCCAGCGCGGCGATCAACTAGGCCGGCGTCAGGCTCTCCTCCGCCAGCAGCTGCAGTGAGGTGAGCCGGGCGCTTGGTTCGCCGATCGGCGTGTCGATGATGAACTCGTCCACGCCGTAGCGCTGCTGCAGCTGCGCCAGTTGCTGATGCACCTGCGGCGCAGTGCCGAGCAGGATATGGCTTTCTCGCGGTTCGATGCGGTAGTCGGTGGCGCCGGCCTGCTGCACGAAACTCTCCGCCTGGGCCAGGCTGCCGACGGTCACGCTCTGCTCACCGGCGACGTGCACGCGGTATTGCTGAATATCCGCCGCCAGCGCCGCGGCCTGTTCCGCGCTCGGCGCCGCGATAGCCGCCACCGCCAGCAGCCCCTTGCGGCCACCGCTCAGTGCGGTGTAGTGCGCCAGCGCCTCGCGGATATCCTGCGGATTGCCGTTCAGATGCGCGGCGAACACGAAGGCCCAGCCGGATTCGGCCGCCAGCGTCGCGCTCTCTTTGCTGGCACCGAGCAGAAAGCGCTGGGCGGCGTGCGGCGGCAGCGGTGTGGCGCTCAGTCCCGGTTCGGCGTCGTCGTTCAGATAGGCGGTCAGCTGCGACAGCTGCTGCGGGAAAGCCGGTTTATTTTGTCGGTCATGGGCGGCCTGCAGCGCCTGGGTGGCGAGCGGCAGCCCGCCGGGCGCTTTGCCCACCCCGAGATCGACGCGCCCCGGCGCCAGCGCCGCCAGCAGGTTAAAGTTTTCGGCCACCTTGTAGGCGCTGTAGTGTTGCAGCATCACGCCGCCGGAGCCGATGCGAATGCGCGACGTCTGGCCGAGCAGGTAGCCGATCAGCACTTCCGGCGATGGGCAGGCGAGCTGCGGCGTGTTGTGGTGCTCCGCCAGCCAGAAGCGCCGATAGCCCCAGCGTTCCGCCTGTTGCGCCAGATGCAGCGTGCGCACCAGCGCCTGAGCGGCGCTTTCCCCGTCGGCGATCGGACTCTTTTCCAATATGCTCAAGGCATAAGCCATTTTCCCGCTCCTTTCCTCATCAGATATGCCTGACAAATACCATGCGGGCGGCGCGCGCCTTAATACTGATTGGCGATAGGATATTCCATTGATCCAAAACGGATTTGGATATGCGCAGAACGGTAAAGCGCCGCGTTGTTATCCCTCGAGCCAGGCCTTCAGACGAATGGCGTCACGGTAGTGGCCGTAGCGCGGCTGCGCGCCGAGCAGGATCATCACCACCGGTTGTCCTTTGATGGTGGTGCGCATCACCAGGCAGTGGCCGGCCTCGTCGGTAAAGCCGGTTTTCTGCAGCTGAATCTGCCAGGCCGGGTTATTGATCAGGCCGTTGGAGCTGCGGTAGACCAGCTGGCCGCGGCCAGGGCGCACGATCTGCTGCTTGTCGGTGCTGAAGCGGCGAATCGACTGATAGCGATAGGCGTGATTGACCATCTTCAGCAGATCGTTGGCGGTCGCTACATTGCGCGGCGTCAGCCCGGTCGGATCGTAGAAGCGGGCGCGTTTCATGCCGATGGCGCGCGCTTTCTGGTTCATTTTCGCCACGAAGGCTTTGCGCCCGCCGGGATAGCTGCGGCTCAGCGCCGCAGCGGCGCGGTTCTCCGAAGACATCAGGGCGATGTGCAGCATGTCGCGGCGGCTGAGCACCGAGCCGATGGTCAGGCGCGAGTGGGTTTTCTTCAGCAGATCGCGATCGGCGGCGGTGACCTTGAGCGGGCTGCTCATCGGGCGTTTGCTGTCCAGGGCGACCATGGCGGTCATCAGTTTGGTGAGCGAGGCGATCGGCAGCACGCGGTTCGGCTGCTTTTGATAGAGCGTCTTTCCGGTGCGTTGATTGACGACCAGCACCGACTTGGCATTCAGTACCAGCGGCGGCGTGGCGGCATGCACGGGCGCTAAAACGAACAGCAGGCTGAACAGGAGGGCGGCGCCGAAGCGCCGGACGGGCAGACGGAGAAAAGCGAGAGATAAAAGCATAACGACGGCAATAATGACCCTAAGTGATTAAAAAATATCAAAAGAGTCTGCCCGGCAAATGTGAAGAAAATAGGGTGATATTCGCTCAAACTGTTACAGCAGCCCGCGTTGCCGCAGGGTGAAGCGGGTGGCCTCGTTCAGATCGTACTCCGCCAGGCGCTCGCGCGGCACCCAGGCGTAGTCGTCAAACTCGTCGTTTATCGTCACGTCGCGGTTGGCGGCATGGCAGTCGAAAATCAGGTAAATCATATAGATTTGCTCGCGGCTGCCGTCGGCGAAGGTTTTGATGCGTATGTCGTCGCGGAAGGTCCAGGGCGTGATGCTGTCGAGGATCAGCGCGGCGCCCAGCTCTTCGCGCACTTCGCGTCGCAGCGCCTGTTCTATTTGCTCACCCGGCTCGACGCCGCCGCCGGACAGCGCCCACTGGCCGGGGAATACGCCCTTGTGCGCGGCCATCTTGCACAGCAGGAAGGCGTTATCGTTTTCAATCAGCGGGCAGACAATAATGCGTTGGCGCATGGAAGACTCCTGTCAAAAAACAAACCCGCAGGGTATCAGGTTTGGCGGCGCAGAACAGGCAGCCGGATCGCGTTCTGCGCGACAGCAAAATTTTTTTGTTCCGCAGCGCTTAACGTCTTGATAAAGGAGTAATCTGGCGGGGTTGCGAATTCACTTAAGAGGGAACTTTATGAATTACCAGGTGGTGCCGTTTTGGTTTTACTCCGGCAAGGTTCTGCTGGCGGTAGTGGCCGCGATCGGATTGGGGCTGTGTGGCGTCAACGCGGCGATTTTTTACTGCCTGCTGTTCGGGATTGCCTGGCCGGTCGCCGTTTCGATGCGGTTGCATCAGTGGGTGGAAAAGGGCGTGGCAATGAATCCCCGGCAGGCTTCGCAGTGGATGGTCTATGTGCAGGGCATTCCGGTACAGGAAACCCGCCAGGTGTTAACCAATCCCTGTTTTGCCTTGGAAAATCAGATGCGCACCTTTTTTCTGCGCGCTTTTGCCGGGAAAGCGGTGCTGCAGATGGCGCTGTTGCTGCTGTTGATCGCGCAGCTGGCGGCGGTGGCTAATCCGTGGATCGCCTCGGCCGGCGCAATGTTTGGCGCCTGGCTGGTGTACCGATCCGTCGACGGTACGCGCGCCTTGCGCGAAGTGGCCCGGCAAAGCTGGGTCAGCGAGCGGCTGGTCACCGCACATGACACGGTCTGGTATCGGGCGACGTTTAACGGCCGTAAAGGGACGATGGCGGCGCTGGATCGTTTGTTGGCATGGTGAAAACATGAAAACAGAGGCGCGCTGCGCCTCTGCGTCGGCGTCAGTAGATTTCCGGCACCACCATATTGTCCGGCACCGGGCTACGGTGATATTCCGGGCTGCGTTTGCGCTGCGGTAGTGTGATGACGTTGCCTTCGGCTTCCTCATAAGGCACCTGTTGCAGCAGATGGGTGATGCAGTTCAAACGGGCCTTTTTCTTGTCGACGCCCTGAACTACCCACCAGGGGGCCTCGGGAATGTTAGTGCGCGCTAACATGATCTCTTTGGCCTCGGTGTAGTCTTCCCAGCGGCGGCGGCTTTCCAGATCCATCGGGCTGAGCTTCCACTGTTTGAGCGGATCGTGAATGCGGCTGAGGAAACGCAGCTCCTGCTCCTCATCGGTGATCGAGAACCAATATTTGACGATTTGAATGCCGCTGCGCGTCAGCATTTTTTCGAATTCCGGCACGCTGCGGAAAAACTCTTCGTACTCGTCGTCGTTGCAAAACCCCATCACGCGTTCCACACCGGCGCGGTTATACCAGCTGCGGTCGAACAGCACCATTTCGCCGGCGGCGGGCAAATGCGCGATATAGCGCTGAAAATACCACTGGGTGCGTTCGCGATCGTTCGGCGCCGGCAGCGCCGCCACGCGGCAGGTACGCGGGTTGAGGCGCTGGGTGATGCGTTTGATCACGCCGCCCTTGCCGGCGGCGTCGCGGCCTTCGAAGATGATCACCAGCCGGTGGCCGGTGCGCAGCACCCAGTCCTGCAGCTTCACCAGTTCGCCCTGCAGGCGCAGCAGCTCGCGGAAGTATTGCTTGCGCCAGGCCTTTTTCTGGTCGCTGTCCACTTCCGCCGCGTCGAAGCGCAGGTCGTCCAGCTCCATTTCCAGCTCTTCGTCGTAGCTGTCGTAAAACTCTTGCAGCAGGCGCTGATTGAAACCGTCGTCGCGGTTGACTTCATGCATGGTCATCAGATGTTCTCCGTGTCAGCCCGGTATTAGAAATGGTTGAAGATCCAGTACAGCACCGCCGACAGCAGCACCGAGGCCGGCAGCGTCAGCACCCAGGCCATCAGCAGATTGCGCAGGGTGGTCATCTGCAGGCCAGAGCGGTTGGCCGCCATGGTGCCGGCGATGCCGGACGACAGTACGTGGGTGGTCGAAACCGGCAGGCCGAAGGCATCGGCCGCGCCGATGGTGGTCATCGCTACCAGTTCGGCACTGGCGCCCTGGGCGTAGGTCAGGTGTGATTTACCGATCTTTTCGCCCACCGTCACCACGATGCGGCGCCAGCCGACCATGGTGCCGAGCCCCAGCGCAATCGCCACCACCACTTTCACCCAGAAGGGAATGAAGCGGGTGGCGCTGTCGAGTTCTCCCTTCAGCGCGTCGAGGTTGCGCTGCGCGTCGGGATTGATCTGCAGCTGATGCTCCGCCTTCAGGTGCTTGATGGTCTCGGACGCCAGGTACATGTCGTTGCGGGTGTTGGACACCGCCTGCGCCGGGATCTTATCGACCGAGCCGTATTGCCGGATTTGATCGCCGATCGCGCCGGTCAGTTGCGCCAACGCGGGTACGACTTCCGGCGTCAGTTCGCTGGTGCGCACATAGCCGGTCAGTACCTCGCGTGGCGGCGTTTGGCCGCTGGCCGGGAACTGGCGCAGCAGCTGGTTTTTGGTCACCTCCGCCAATGCCGCCACCCGGGGAATTTGCTCCGGCGGCATCGAGCGGTTCAGGGCGTAAGCGATCGGCATGGTGCCCACCAGGATCAGCATGATAAGACCCATGCCTTTCTGACCGTCGTTGGAGCCGTGGGCGAAGGAAACGCCGGTACAGGTGAGGATCAGCAGGCCGCGGATCCACAGCGGCGGCGGAGTATTGCCTTGGGGAGCGCTGTACAGCTGGCGGTTCTTGACGAACAGTTTCAGCGCCAGCAGCAGCAGGCCGGCGAAAACGAAACCGATCACCGGCGACAGCAGCAGAGCATAGCCCACCTTGATCGCCTGGCCCCAGTCCACACCGCTGGTGCCGGTGCGGCCGTGGATCAGCGCGTTAGCTACGCCGACGCCGATAATCGAGCCGATCAGCGTATGCGATGATGAGGCGGGCAGCCCGAGCCACCAGGTGCCGAGGTTCCAGATGATGGCGGAGAACAGCAGGGCGTACACCATGGCGAAGCCGTTGCCGGTGCCGGCCTGCAGGATCAGCTCGACCGGCAGCAGTGAAATGATGCCGAAGGCCACCACGCCGCTGGAAAGCAACACGCCGAGAAAGTTGAAGAAACCTGACCAGACCACGGCGACCATCGGCGACAGTGAGTGGGTGTAAATCACCGTCGCCACCGCATTGGCGGTGTCGTGGAAACCGTTGACGAATTCAAAGCCCAGCGCTATCAGCAGCGCCAGCCCCAATAATAAAAATGGAATGTAGCTGGTGTAAACGGCACCGGCGTCGTTGACGTCGTTAAATAAATTCACTCCGGCGAAGGCGATCCCCAGAATTAATAAAAACACAAAAAAAAGAACAGTGAGTCGACTGTTCTTTTGATGCAGTTTGGGCAGGCTGGATGCGGCCGGTACGCCCGTTTGAACGGCGCTGTTATCGCTCATAATGACCTTCCTGAGAGGGTTGAATGCGGTAGCTGTCGCCTGAAAAGTATTCTGAATTAATGTGGCTTTTTTATGACGAAAATATTAATCATCGCGAACGGTGAAAATCATTAACGCCGATAAATAAAGATTGCTATAACAGCGGGAACGGTCTTGAGTTAACGGCAATAGGCGGGATAAGGCGTTATGGTGCAACGGTTAGCGGAAAAGATGCACAAACTGGATTTTGATGATGAAGTGACCGGGCTGATCTACGGCCATGTGTTTCGTTCCGGTGAGCCGCCGGCGCGCCTGAACTCGCAGCAGGTTTGCCAGGCCTACCAGGCATTGCCGCCCGGCGATGGTTTTATCTGGCTGCACCTTAATCTCAACCACGCGGCGGCGGAGAAGTGGCTGAAAAACCATTTCGCCATTTCCGATTTTTTCTTTCACGAAATTCGCCACGGCTCCCACACCACGCGCATCGAGCGCCAGGGCGACGATCTGTTCGCGGTGCTCAACGACGTGATCTTCCACCCCGAGGAGAGCAACCCGGAGACGGCGACGCTGTGGCTCTATTGCTGCCGAGGGCTGGTGGTCACCGTGCGGCACAAACCGGTGCGGCTCATTGAACGGCTGCTCGGCCGCCTGACGGCGCTGCAGCTGGCCTCATCCACCGAACTGCTGGCACATCTGCTGGAAGAGCAGGAGGACGTGCTGGAACAGGTGGTGCGGCAGGCCAACCAGTATGTCGATACCATTGAGGATCGCCTGCTGACCAGCCGCGTCAAACGCAACCGTGCCGAGCTGGGACGTATGCGCCGCATGTTATTACGCTTTCAGCGCCTGTTGGCGCCCGAGCCGGCCGCGCTGTTTCGCCTCTTGAACCGGCCGCCGACCTGGCTGAGCCGCGAAGTGGTGCAGGATCTGCGACAGTTTACCGAAGAGTTCACCGTGGTGTTGAACGATCTCGCCAGCCTGACCGAACGGATCCGGCTGCTGCAGGAGGAGTTGGGCGCCAAGTTGATGGAGCAGAACAACCGCACGCTCTACACGCTGACGGTGATTACCGTGCTGGCATTGCCGATCAATATCGTCGCCGGTTTCTTCGGTATGAACGTGGGGGGGATCCCGCTGGCCAGCAATCACCACGGTTTTATCCTACTGGTGTTGCTGGTCGGCAGTTTTACGCTGATCGCCGGTTATCTGGCGTTCAGACGCAGGGATGAGACGTAATTACAGGCGGGCGCGGTACTCTTCTTCCAGCCGGGCATGGGTGCTCCAGAACGGCTGTGGCGCCCGATCGTGCAGGCGATCCAGCAAAATATCCAGATGGGTGTGCCAGCCGCCGGCGACGCTGAGCATCTCGTCGCGGTTGGCCAAGCGACGGTGGGTCACCGTCAGCAGCACGGCATCTCCCTGTTCCGTCAGCTCGAAGGTCACCTCGGAAGGGCGGCCCTGATCCTGCTCGGCCCAGGTAAAGCTCAACAGGCGCGGCGGGAACAGGCAGGTGATATGGCCGCGGTTGCTGACGCAGCCGCCATGCTGTTTGTACTTGGCCGGCGGTTGTTCGTGTTCGCCCGCCAGATCGGAGTTGCGAAACTCCAGCTCCAGCGGCGCACCGTTTTCCAACGTCATGGCCCCGGCCGCCAGCCAGGTGGCGCGCTTGTCGGATTCGGTCAGGTAAGCCCACACTCGCTCGATGGGGCCGGGCAGCAGCCGCTGGATGCGCAGCGTGCCGGGTTCGATAATCATGCCGTAATCATTCATGGTTCACTCCTTGGGAGGAAGCTGTTCGGGCTGCAGCAGCGCCTGTTCGAGCATAGCCAGCCGTTCAGTCCAGAAATGTTCATAGGTTTGCAGCCATTGCATGGCCTGCGCCATAGGCTCGGGTTCGAGCCGGCAGATATGGTTTCTTCCTTGCACGGTGCGTTGCACCAGGCCCGCATGTTCCAGTGCTTTCACGTGCTTGGAGGCGCCGGCGAACGACATCTGCAACGGCGCGGCCAGTTCGCCGATGCTGCGTTCACCGCCGGCCAGCGCGCGCAGCATCGAGCGGCGGGTCGGATCGGCCAGCGCATGAAAAATGGCGTCCAGCTGTGAGGAAGATAATTCAACCATATGGTTGAATATAGAACAGGCGGGCTAATATTCAACCGTTTTGTTGAATATTTTTGCTCCACGGCACACACGCCCGTCGGGGCGGGTTAAAACTCGACGTCCTCCAGGCTGAAGAACGCCGTTTGATCGTTGTAGGAGAAGATTTCGCCGTAACGGCCCCAGTTGATCACCGTATCCAGCGTCTCTTTGGCGGCGCTGTCCGACAGCGAATCCTCCAGCTCCTGCTCGAAACGCACGCGTGGTGCGCGGTGTCCCGGCCGTTCGTCCAACACGTTTTTGATCAGCGCGGCCAGCGGCACATAGCGCAGCAGATGCTCCGCGAACAGCACTTTGCGCGCCTGAACGTCGCCGTCGGCGAAGGCGCGTGCCGGCGGCGTCAGGAAGATGTCGCCTTCGCGCACGTCGGCGAAGCCCAGCGACTGCAGCACTTCGGCGATGGGGAACAGCTCATCGACCTCCAGATGCAGCGAGAGGGCGATCTCCGGCATGTCGGCGCGGCCGAAATAGGGCGCGGCGGCCAGGGTTTCGATCAGGCCGGCGATCAGGTTGGTGGACACGTGCGGCAGTCGGGTGCCGAACTTCAGCCCCTTTTTGACGTTGCCGTCGGTCGGGCGGGCGGTCATCTTGGCGTACACGTCGTCCACCAGGCGGCGGAACTGCGGATCCAGCCGGTTGCGCGGGTGGCTGAACGGCACCTTGATTTCGGCGATCACCCGGCCGGGGTTGGAAGAGAGCAGCAGAATGCGATCGCACATGAAGACCGCTTCCTCGATGTTGTGCGTGACGATCAGCACCGATTTGATCGGCATTCGCCCCTCGGTCCACAGATCCAGCAGGTCGGTACGCAGCGTTTCGGCGGTCAACACATCCAGCGCCGAGAACGGCTCATCCATCAGCAGCAGCGTCGGATCCACCACCAACGCGCGCGCGAAGCCTACGCGCTGGCGCATACCGCCGGAAAGTTCGCGCGGGTAGGCGTTTTCGAAGCCGTCCAGGCCGATAAGATCGATGGCCGCCAATGCCCGCTCGCGCCGTTCGGCAGGGGCGACGCCCAGCGCCTCGAGGCCGGCCTCAACGTTTTGCAGCACCGTCAGCCAGGGGAACAGCGCGAAGGTTTGAAACACCATGGCGACGCCTTTGGCGGGGCCGTTCAGCGGCTGCCCCAGGTAGTTCACCGTCCCGGCGGTGGGGGTAACCAGGCCGGCGATGATGCGCAGCAGCGTCGATTTGCCCGAGCCGGAGCGGCCCAGCAACCCGACGATCTCGCCCGCCCGCAGCGACAGATTGACCCCGTCGAGGATCAGCAGCTCGCCATGTGCCTTGTCATAGCCATGGCTGACCGCGTTGACCGCTAAAATTTCCTCGCCGGGCGAGTGCGTCGCCTGCGTTGGGTGAAGGTCTGACATCTGAACGGTTCCTTAATCGATGCGGAAGCGGGATTCGGCGTAGGCGTAAAGCGGGCGCCACAGCAGACGGTTGAATAGCGTGACGAACAGCGACATCACGGCGATGCCTAAAATGATCTTGGGGAAATCGCCGGCGGCGGTGGTTTCGGCGATGTAGGCACCCAGCCCGTGCGCCTTCACCTGGGTGCTTCCCCATTGCACGAACTCCGCCACGATGCTGGCGTTCCAGGCGCCGCCCGACGCGGTGATGGCGCCGGTGATGTAATAGGGGAAGATGCCCGGCAGCATCACCTGGCGCCACCATTGCCAACCGCGAATGTGAAAATTGGCGGCGGCCTCGCGGTAGTCGTTGGGCAACGCGGTGGCGCCGGCCACCACGTTGAACAGAATGTACCACTGGGTGCCCAACACGATCAGCGGCGACAGCCAGATATCGGGGTTCAGCCGGAAGTGGACGATGGTGATGACGAACACCGGGAACAGCAGGTTGGCCGGAAACGCGGCCAGAAACTGGGCGATGGGTTGGATTTTCCCGGCCAGCGTCGGGCGCAGGCCGATCAACACGCCGAGCGGCACCCAGATCAGCGACGACAGGGCGATCAGCACCGTCACGCGCAGCAGCGTGATCAGCCCTAGCACCATCACATGGCCCACGTCATTGAGCGTCACGCCGGTTTGTACATAGAGAATGACGCGCCAGGCGATCGCCAGCGTCAGCAGGATGACGATGGCGCTCCAACCCCGATCGATCATGCGCGAACGCCGCTGCCGTTGGGCGCTATTGCCGCGGCGTAACGGCCGGGCGGGCAGGCTCAGTTTCAGGCGCGCGGTTTTGGCCAGCAGCGCGCCCAGCGGCGTCAGCAGCAGGTGGATCAGGCGCGTGCGGCGCATCAGGTTCAACAGCCAGGAAGTGGGGGCGCTCGCCGAGCGGGTGGTTTCCATGCGGAATTTGTCCGCCCATGCCACCAATGGCCGGAACAGCAGCTGATCGTAGGCCAGGATAACCACCGTCATGGTGAGCAGCACCCAACCTATCGCGGGCAGATCCTGGCTGAGGATCGCCTGCGCGAGATACGCGCCGATGCCCGGCAGCGTAAAGGTATTGTTGCCGACGGTGATCGCTTCCGACGCCACGATAAAGAACCAGCCGCCGGACATCGACATCATCATGTTCCAGATCAGCCCCGGCATGGCGAACGGCGCGTCCAGCTTCCAGAAACGTTGCCACGGACTGAGATGGAAGCCGCGCGCCACTTCTTGCAGATCGCGCGGCACGGTGCGCAGCGACTGATAGAAGCTGAAGGTCATATTCCACGCCTGGCTGGTGAAGATGGCGAACATCGCCGCCAGCTCGACCCCCAGCACCCGGCCGGGGAACAGCGCGATGAAAAAGGTGACGGTGAAAGAGATGTAGCCGAGTACCGGCACCGACTGCAGGATATCGAGGATCGGCACCAGCACCTTTTCGGCGCGCCGGCTCTTGGCCGCCAGGGTCCCGTAGACCAGCGAGAACGCCAGCGCGGCCACCATCGCCACCAGCATGCGCAGCGTGGTGCGCAGGGCGTATTCCGGCAGGTTGGCGGGATCGAGCGATATCGCCTGCGTTTTCAGCGTGACGATCGGTTGCAGGGTTTGATGCAGGCCGATGGCCATCATGGCGATCAGGCCGATGATCAGCGGAAAGGCGATGACGTCCCAGCCATTGGGCAGCAGGCGCCGGGCGGAAACATGGGTGTTGAGCCGGACGTTCATTTCACTTCTCCCACGGCGGGCGCAAACAAGAAAGTGACAATCGCATAAGGACTATAGACCATCCGGCTCGGCCGATTCTAAACCGTTGCTCACCGGCGGCGGTTTCTGTGCCGCAAACGGGCGATACTGTCACTGGCGAAGATGACGGTTAAGTTATGCTTATCGCTGCCGAGCGAGTGGCGCGGCGGCAATAAAGTGACAATAATTCCAACTCACTGTGCAAGGCTAAGGAGCAAGCAGATGTCTGTCGGCAATGATACGGAAACCTCGAACAAGACCGGCCTGGCGCCGTTGGCGCTGGGCGCTTTGGGCGTGGTGTTCGGCGATATCGGCACCAGCCCGTTGTACACCCTGAAAACCGTGCTGTTTCTCTCCGGCGATGCGCCGTCGGCGCCGGTGATCCTTGGCCTGCTGTCGCTGATTTTCTGGACGCTGGTGATCGTCACCTCGCTCAAATACGCCATGTTCGCCATGCGCATCGGCAACCGCGGCGAGGGCGGCATCATGGCGCTGATGTCGCTGCTGGTCAGCAGGCGGAAATCCCGGCCGCTGGTGCTGTTCGCCGGCCTGTTCGGCGCGGCGTTGATCTACGGCGACGGCGCCATCACGCCGGCCATCTCGGTGCTCTCCGCCCTCGAGGGGCTGAATATCGTGCTGCCGGCGTCGCAGCCCTACATTCTGCCGGCGGCGGTGGTGATTTTGCTCAGCCTGTTCGCCATTCAGCCGCTGGGTACCGCACGTATCGGCCGCGTGTTCGGGCCGATCATGGCGCTGTGGTTTCTGTCGATCGCCGCGCTGGGCGTGTGGGGCATCACCCAGCACCCGGCGGTGCTGCTGGCGCTGAACCCGATGTACGGCATTCATTTCCTGTTCTCGAACGGGCTGACCAGTTTCCTGGTGCTGGGCGGCGTGTTTCTGTGCGTCACCGGCGCCGAAGCGCTGTACGCCGACATGGGGCACTTCGGCAAACGGCCGATTTGGCTGGCCTGGTTCGGCATCGTTTTTCCCAGCCTGTTGCTCAACTACGCCGGCCAGGCCGCGCTGATTTTGGCCGGCGCCGACGTCACGCAGAACATCTTCTTCCGCCTGTGCCCGCCGGCGCTGCTGATCCCGTTGGTGATCCTGGCCACGCTGGCGACGATCATCGCCAGCCAGGCGATCATCAGCGGCGCGTTTTCGATGACCCGCCAGGCAATCCAGCTGGGGTGGCTGCCGCGGCTGCGGGTTAAACAAACCACCGAGGAAAGCTATGGGCAGATCTACATCGGCGCCATCAACTGGCTGCTGATGGTGGTGACGCTGTTCCTGACGGTGTTCTTCAAATCCTCGGACAATCTGGCCGCCGCCTACGGCATCGCCGTCTCGTTGACCATGATCATGACCACCGGCTTGCTGTTCGTGGCGATGCGCGAGGTGTGGCGCTGGGGGCTGGCCGCCAGCCTGTTGGTGGCAGGGTGTTTCTTCGTGGTCGATCTGAGCTTCCTGACGGCCAACCTGACCAAGGTGTTGCAGGGCGGTTACATCCCGCTGCTGCTGGCCGCCGCGGTCTATACCGTGATGCTGATCTGGCATCGCGGGGTGCTGGCGGCCGTGCGCACCCTCGGCGAGACGACGGTGCCGATCGCGGATTTCCTGGCGAAAATCCAGCGTGAATCCGTGCCGCGGGTGCCGGGCACCGCGGTCTTTCTCACCCGCAGCCTGCAGGGCACGCCGCCGGTAATGAAATGGCACGTCAAACGCAACGGCTCGCTGCACGCCAACGTGCTGGCGCTGACCATTGCCATCGTCAATGAACCGCGGGTATCGAATGCCGAACGCCTGGTGATGCGCGAACTGGCGCCGGGGTTTTGGTGCGGCGTGGCCAGCTACGGCTTTATGGAGCGGCCGAACATCCCGCAGCTGCTGCAGCACGTTGAGGCGCAAAAATGCGGCCTGAACTTCGACGAGGCGACTTACTATCTCGGCCATGAAACCGTGGTGCGCCGCGAGGCGAGCGACCGGTTGCCGTCCTGGCAGCGCAACCTGTTCGCGCTGATGGTGCGCAACGGCATGCACGTCACGGATTATTATTACCTGCCCAGCGATCAGGTGGTGGAGATCAGCCGCCGGGTGCCGGTATAGGCCTGGCGGGCATAAGCTACAACCCGGGATTCTTTCCACGCCGGCCGCAGTCGGCGTAGAGTGCCGCTACGTTCGATAACCACAGGGGATACCGATGCTGTTCGATTTAAACCTGCAGGCGGCCGAACTGCCTGAGGCCTGGCGTTCTACCGTGCTGGGCCGCGTCGGTGCGGCCAATATCAAAGTGCTGCGCATGGATGAGCGCAGCATTGCGGATGAAGTGCATGATTACAGCGAAGGGCTGCTGGTGATCCGCGGGCAGCTGCGGCTGCAGGTGGCGGGGGAAACGATTGTGGTGCAGGCCGGCCAGCTGTATCAGGCCGCGGCCGGCGTGCCGCACCGCGTGTTGCCGGGCAGCGAAGGCACGCTGGTGATTTTCGATCTGCCGGAAGATTAAGCGTCGCCCAGGGCGGTGAGCGCCACCTTGACCGCCGCCAACAGTCGCGCTTCAGTGACGCCGTCACGCGCCTGAATCGACAGGCCGTGCAGGAAGACGGCGAAAAAGTCCCCCAGGCTGTCGGCGTCGGTGCCGGTCGGCAGTTCGCCGGCTTGCACCGCCTGCCGCAGCCGTTCGACGATCTGCTGGGTGCGCTGCAACCGATGCTCAGCCAGCCAGGTTTTGAGCCCGTCGTTCTCCGCACTGACGCTGGCGGCGGAGGAGACCACCATGCAACCCTGCGGCAAATCCGGCCGGCTGTAGAGCCGCACGGCATCTTCCAGCATACGTTGGATCGCCGGGCGAACGCCGCTTTCCTGCGCGAAGGCGCGATCGGCGAAGCCGCCTTCCTCGGTTTCATAACTGACGATCGCCTCGCGGAACAGCTGCTCTTTGGAGCCGAACGCCTTGTAGATGCGTGCGGAAGCAATGCCCAATTCTGCCACCAGATCCGACATCGAGGTGCCTTCGTAACCCTGTCGCCAGAATAAGTTTCGCGCCTTCAAGAGCGCCTGTTCGCGGTCGAACTCGCGCGGTCTGCCTGCCATTCACTGCTCCAATTTACCTGCCATTCAGCGACATAGGATCGCTTAAATCGGCGGGAATACCAATGTCTTTATAAATTTCGCTTGCGGTCATCGCGCTTTGCTCCTATTGTTTGTCAATCGACAACTAATTGGAGTTTACGATGAAAACCCTCAAAGGTCCAAGCCTGCATCTCGCGCAGTTCAGCGATGAGACAGCGCCGTTCAATAGCCTGCCCGCCATCGCCGAATGGGCGGCGCAGACCGGCTTTAGCGCGCTGCAGATCCCGGCCTGGGATCGGCGTTTATTCGACGTGGCCACCGCCGCGGAAAGCCAAACTTACTGCGACGATCTGACCGGCATGTTGGCGGAACAGGGGTTGGTGGTCAGCGAATTGACCAGCCATATCTTCGGCCAACTGATGGCGGTACACCCGGCTTACGATGCGCTGTTTGACAGCTTCGCGCCGCCGGCGCTGCAGGGCAATCCGCAGGCGCGCGGCGAGTGGGCGCGGCAGCAAATGCTGTTGGCGGTGAAGGCGTCGGCGCGGCTCGGGCTCAGCGAACTGGGTACCTTTTCCGGTTCGCTGGCCTGGCCCTATCTGTTTCCGTTCCCACAGCGTCCGGAAGGACTGATCGATACCGCGTTCGACGAGCTTGCCAGGCGCTGGCTGCCGGTGCTTAACGCCTGCGATGAGCAGGGGATCAACCTGTGTTACGAAATTCACCCGAGCGAGGATCTGCACGACGGCGTGACATTCGAAATGTTTCATGAGCGCGTCGGCCATCATCCGCGCTGCCGGGTGCTGTTCGACCCGAGCCATATGGTGCTGCAGCAGCTCAACTATTTGGAGTTTATCGATATCTATAAAGAGGTTATCGGCATGTTCCACGTCAAGGACGCCGAGTTCAATCCGACCGGTCGGCAGGGGATTTACGGCGGCTATCAATCCTGGATCGATCGCGCCGGCCGCTTCCGCTCGCTGGGCGACGGCCAGGTCGATTTCAACGGCATCTTTTCACGCCTGACGCAGTACGGTTATTCGGGCTGGGCGGCGCTGGAGTGGGAATGTTGCCTGAAAAACCCGCAGGATGGCGCACGCGAAGGCGCAGCGTTCATTCGCGATCGCATTATCCACGTCACCGACAAAGTGTTCGATGACTTCGCCGGCGCGCCGGTCAACCCACAGCAGATCAATGCCTTGCTCGGCATTCGCTGAGCCTAATCCTTCAGGGAGTCACCCCATGCAACACCTACAGAACGAGGTCCCGTTGGCGGATCTCGCGGCGGAACACGTCTATCTCCAGGTCAACGGCCGGCGCCTTCACTGCGTGGTGGCCGGTGAAGGGCGGCCGGTGCTGCTGATCCCCGGCTGGCCGCAAACCTGGTACACCTGGCGCCATGTGATGCAAGCGCTGGCGGCGGCCGGTTTTCAGGCGATCGCCGTCGATCCGCCGGGCATCGGCGATTCTGACAAGCCCGCTGGCGGCTACGACACCGGCAGCATTGGTGCAGCGTTGCACGCGATGATGGCGCTGCTGGGCCATGAACGTTACCAACTGGTTGGCCACGACATCGGCATGTGGATCGGTTACGCCATGGCGAGCGATTTCCCGCAGGCGGTGGAACGCCTGGTGCTGACGGAGGCGGTGATCCCCGGGCTGGCGCCGCCGCCGCCGATCTTCGTCGCGCCGGAGGAGAACATCTTCCTGTGGCATTTCATGTTCAACCAACTGGCGGATTTACCGGAGACCCTGACCCAGGGGCGTGAGCAGGAGTATCTTGGCTATATCTTCAATCGCTGGTCCTATCGGCGCGATCGGGTGGCGGCGCAGGTGTATATCACCGCCTATTCGGCGCCGGGCGGCCTGCGCGCCGGATTCGACTATTACCGGGCGATCCCGGAGACCGTGCGGCAGAACCGGCTGCGCGCCGCCACGCCCCTGACGATGCCGGTGTTGACGGTAGGGGCGGAGCACGCGACCGGTAATGCGCCGCTGACGACGCTGCGGGGCAATGCGCACGATCTGCGGGGCGAAACGGTCGCCGACTGCGGGCATTTCATTACTGAGGAGTGCCATGAGGAATTTATTGCCCTGATTACGCCGTTCCTGGCAGGAGAGCCCTATGCCGCTCGATGAACGCATCGCCGCCTTTTTGACGGCGTCGGCCGATGCGCCGCCCCCCGCGTCGCTGGCGGAAATGCGCGCGGCCACGGAAACCGGTTTACGCCGGCTGCAGGGCGAGGCGGAACCGAGCGGCGGCGTCAGGGACTATACGGTGGTCGCCGCCGATGGACACAGGATTGCGCTGCGTACTTATTTACCGGCAGGGGAAAACCGCGCAAACGCGCAGCCGGCGATGCTGTTCGCCCACGGCGGCGGCTGGTGCCTCGGTTCGCTGGCGCTGTACGATCGGCCTTGTCAGGCGCTGGCCAACGCCACCGGCCGGGTGATCCTGTCGGTCGACTACCGTCTGGCGCCGGAATACCCGTTTCCGCAGCCGCTGGAAGATGTCTACCAGACGCTCTGCTGGGTGGCGCAACAGGCGCCGCAGTTGGGGATCGACGCGCAGCGCCTGGCGGTGGGCGGCGACAGCGCCGGGGGCAACCTGGCGCCGAGCCGCTGCACGCCGCCACGCTGCGCGGGTTACCGCCGGCCACCATCCTGAGCTGCGAATATGATCCGCTGCGCGATGAGGCCGAGCAGTATGCGCAGCGGCTGCGCGAGGCGGGCGTGCCGGTGCGCTGCGAACGGTTGCCGGGCATGGTGCATGCCTGCATTCACATGCTGGGGCTGACCCCGGCGGCGCGGCGGCTGTTCGAGCTGGCTCGCGAGTAAAAAAAAGCCCCGCACTGCGGGGCTTTTGGCTATTCATCCGACACGCGATTAACGGCCGGCGACGGTGACGAAGCGGGTTTCCAGGTAGGACTCGATCGCTTCGCTGCCGCCTTCGGTGCCGTGACCGGAGTCTTTCACGCCGCCAAACGGCGTTTCCGGCAGGCCGAAACCGATGTGGTTGATGCTCAGCATGCCGCTCTCCACGTCGCGCCCCAGCGCATTGACGGTGGCGATGTTGCGGCTGTAAGCGTAGGCGGCCAGCCCGTACGGCAGGCGGTTGGCTTCGGCGATCGCCTCGTTATAGGTGGCGAACGGGCGCAGCAGGGCGACCGGGCCAAACGGCTCTTCCGACATGGCGCGCGCGCTCAGCGGCACGTCGCGCAGCACCGTCGGCTCGAAGAAGTTGCCTTTACCCGCCACGCGCTTGCCGCCGGTGCAGGCTTTTGCCCCGTGGGCGACGGCATCTTGCACCAGCGCCTCGATATTATCGACGCTGCGGCCCAGCACCATCGGCCCCATGGTCACGCCGTCTTCCAGCCCGTTGCCGAGCTTGAGCTCACGCACGGCGGCGGTGAATTTCTCCACGAAGGCTTCATAAACGCCTTGCTGGATCAGGAAGCGGGTCGGGGCGATACAGACCTGGCCGGCGTTGCGGAACTTGGACTGCGCCAGCTCTTTGGCCGCCGCGTCGAGATCGGCGTCGTCGAAGATCAACACCGGCGCGTGGCCGCCCAGCTCCATGGTGGCCTTTTTCATATGCTGGCCGGCCAGCGCCGCCAGATGCTTGCCCACGCGGGTGGAGCCGGTGAAGGAGATCTTGCGAATGGTCGGATGCGGGATCAGGTATTCCGAGATTTCCGCCGGGGTGCCGTACACCAGCGCGATCACCCCGGCCGGGATCCCGGCGTCGGCGAAGGCTTTGATCAGCTCAGCCGGCGAGGCCGGCGTTTCTTCCGGGCCTTTGACGATGATGGAACACCCTGCGGCCAGCGCGGCGGACAGCTTGCGCACGATCTGGTTGATCGGGAAGTTCCACGGCGTGAAGGCGGCCACCGGGCCGACCGGCAGCTTGAGGGTTTGCTGCTGCACGTCGCGGGCGCGGGACGGAATGATCTGCCCGTAGGTGCGGGTGGCTTCGCCGGCGAACCAGTCGATGACGTCGGCGGCGTTGAGAATTTCGATTTTGGCCTGCGCCACCGGTTTGCCCTGTTCCTGCGTCATGACGGCGGCGATGGCATTGGCGCGTTCGCGCAGCAGCGCCGCCGCTTTGCGCATCAGGTTGGCGCGCTGGTGCGCGGCGGTGTCGCGCCAGACGTTAAATCCGCGCTCGGTGGCGGCCAGCGCCAGATCGAGATCCTCTGTGGCGGCGTGCGCCACTTGACCGATTATCTCGTCGGTGGCGGGGTTGGTGACCGGCAGGGTTTTCCCGGCCAGCGCGTTGCGCCATTGTCCATCGATATACAGTTGAGTATCCGGATACATTGTTGCCTCTTGTTTGCGGAGTGTCAGGGGCCGATGAGCTTCGCGATGCGGCGCGCCTGAAAGGGACAGGGACCTTAACCCTACGCCGAATGGCGGCGATCGTCCAGGCGAGGGGCACGAAAGCGCCAGGGCGGCTACTCAACCGGCGATGTTTTGGCTATGCTGAGCAGATTGTCAGCACGGACGAGGAGGTCGGGTGCAAGGGGTACCACAACAGTTTCCGTTCGAGAAGGATTGCGCGCAGTTCCGGCATTTGTCGCATCTGCCGGGCGTCGAACTTTATCAGGCGCATATCGAACGCTATGCCTTCGAGCCGCATACCCACGACGCCTTCGCTATCGGCACCGTAGACACCGGGGCGGAGCGTTTCCGCTATCGCGGCGCGCAGCATCTGGCGGCGCCGGGCGCGCTGGTGTTGATGAACCCCGATGAGCTGCATACCGGCGAAGCCGAAACGCCGGGCGGCTGGTGTTACCGCATGCTCTATCTGGCGCCCGAGGCGCTGGAGCAACTGTCCGGCGATCGGAGCCAGTGGTTCACCGATGCGGTGCGCCACGATCCGCGGGCGGCGCAGCGCCTGTCCGCCATTCTCGCCACGCTGTGGCAAACCGACGATCCGCTCACGCTGGACGGCCTGCTGTTGGAGGCGGTCGAGTTGCTGCACCCGCACATCCGCACCGGGCAGCGGGAAAAAGCCGAGGCGGCGCACCGTTTCGAAGTGGTGAAAAGCTACCTGCACGACAACTTTGCCGAGGCGGTGACCCTCAATCAGCTGGCCGAGCTGGTGTCGCTCAGCCCGTACCATTTCCTGCGCAAGTTCAAGGCCGAATACCATGTTTCGCCGCAGCAGATGCTGATGGCGATCCGGCTGTCGCAGGCCAAACGCATGCTGGAGCGCGGCATGCCCGCCGCACAGGTGGCGGCGGCGGCGGGGCTGACCGATCAGGCACACCTGACGCGTGCCTTCGCCAATCGTTACGGCGTCACGCCAGTGCGTTTCCAGAAACAGGTGAAATTGGGCTAAAACAGCAACCTGCTACAATAATTCCTCCCCGCGTTTTCGCTACTCTGCCGCTGTCTTGTCGGGCGGGTTGGCCGCACCGGCCGTTTGTCGGAGTCGTTATGTTCATTGGCGTTGTGTTTGCCCTGGCCGCCGGGCTGATGTGGGGATTGATCTTCGTCGGCCCGCTGCTGGTGCCGGATTATCCCGCCGCGCTGCAGTCCACCGGGCGCTATCTGGCCTTCGGGCTGATCACCTTGCCGCTGGCGTGGTTCGATCGCCGCCGCCTGCGCAAGCTGCGGCGCCAGGATTGGCTGGAGGCGCTCAAGCTGACGGCCATCGGTAACCTGCTGTACTACCTGTGCCTGGCCAGCGCCATTCAGCGTACTGGCGCACCGGTATCGACCATGATCATCGGCACCTTGCCGGTGGTGATCGCCATCTGCGCCAATCTGTTTTACGGCCGGCACGACGGGCGGCTGGCCTGGGGCAAGCTGGCGCCGGCACTGCTGCTGATCGTCTGCGGGTTAGCGTGCGTGAACGTCGCCGAGCTGCGCGGCAACGCGCTGCCGATCGACGGCTGGCGTTATCTCAGCGGCCTGGGGCTGGCCGTGTTGGCGGTGGCGTGCTGGACCTGGTTCCCGCTGCGCAACTCGCGCTGGCTGCGGGAGAACCCGACGCAGCGGCCGGCTACCTGGGCCACGGCGCAAGGGCTGGTGACGCTGCCGCTGGCGCTGCTGGGCTATCTGGCGGTCTGCGGCCAATTGGCGCTGAGCGAGCCGGCGTTCGCCTTGCCGTTCGGCCCGCGCCCTGAGGTGTTTATCCCGCTGATGCTGGTCATCGGCGTGTTCTGCTCCTGGCTGGGGGCGCTATGCTGGAACGAAGCCAGCCAGCGCCTGCCGACGGTATTGGTGGGGCCGCTCATCGTGTTCGAAATTCTGGCGGGGTTGGCCTATACCTTTCTGCTGCGTCAGGCCTGGCCGCCGCTGCTGACGCTGGCCGGCATCGTCTGCCTGATCGCCGGCGTGGTGTACGCCATGCGCATCAAGCCGCAGCCGGTGGTGGTGGCGCTGGAGGACAAGCAGGGGTGACGCCCGCCGCGAAGGCGGGCGCGAGGGTTAACGCTTGCTGTGGTGAATGATCTCTTCGGCCACGTTGCGCGGCGCTTCGGCGTAGTGGCTGAATTCCATGGTGTAGGTGGCGCGGCCCTGCGACATCGAACGCAGGGTCGTCGAGTAGCCGAACATCTCGGACAGCGGCACCTTGGCACGAATTTCCTTGCCGCCGCCGCCCGGTATTTCTTCCATGCCCTGCACCAGACCGCGGCGTGAGGAGAGGTCGCCCATCACGTTGCCGGCGTAATCTTCCGGCGTTTCCACCTCCACCGACATGATCGGCTCAAGGATCACCGGATCCGCCAGGCGGCAGGCTTCCTTGAAGCCGAAAATCGCCGCCATGCGGAACGCCTGCTCCGACGAGTCGACGTCATGGTAAGAACCGAAGGTCAGGTGCACCTTGACGTCCACCACCTGATAACCGGCCAGCACGCCGTTGTTCAGCGCCTCGAGCACGCCTTTTTTCACCGCCGGGATAAATTCGCCCGGAATGACGCCGCCCTTGATCTCATCGAAGAATTCGAAGCCTTTGCCGGGGTCGTTGGGTTCGACGGTCAGCACCACGTGGCCGTATTGCCCTTTACCGCCGGACTGGCGCACGAACTTGCCTTCCACGTCGGCCACCCGCTTGCGGATGGTTTCGCGGTACGACACCTGCGGCTTGCCGGTGGTGGTCTCCACCCCGAACTCGCGGCGCATGCGATCGACGATGATCTCCAGGTGCAGCTCGCCCATGCCGTAGATAATGGTCTGGCCGGATTCTTCATCGGTGCGCACGCGGAACGACGGATCTTCCGAAGAGAGGCGCTGCAGCGCGATGCCCATTTTCTCTTGGTCGCCCTTGGTCTTCGGCTCGATCGCCTGGGCGATCACCGGCTCGGGGAAGGTCATGCGTTCCAGCGTGATAATGGCGCCGGGGTCGCAAAGCGTATCGCCTGTGGTGACGTCCTTCAGGCCGACGCAGGCGGCGATGTCGCCGGCGTGCAGCTCGTCGATGTCCTTACGATCGTTGGCGTGCATCTGCACGATGCGGCCGATGCGCTCCTTTTTGCCCTTGATCGGATTGTAAACGCTGCTGCCTTTGGCCAGCACCCCGGAGTAGACGCGCACGAAGGTCAGCTGGCCGACGAACGGGTCGGTCATCAGCTTGAACGCCAGCGCCGAGAATTTTTCGTTGTCGTCGGCTTTGCGGGTGATGATTTCATCGTGTTCGCCGTGGCCTTCCATCGGCGGCACGTCGAGCGGCGAGGGCATCAGTTCAATTACCGCATCCAGCATGCGCTGCACCCCTTTGTTGCGGAACGCCGATCCGCACAGCATCGGCTGGATTTCGCCGGCGACGGTGCGCACCCGCAGCCCGTGGACGATCTCCTCTTCGCTCAGCGGTACCTGGTTGAGGTATTTCTCCATCAGCTCTTCCGAGGCTTCGGCGGCGGCCTCAATCATGTTTTCGCGCCACTCCTGCGCCGAATCGCGCAGCTCAGCCGGGATCTCTTCGAAGCTGAAGTTCATGCCCTGCGAGGCCTCGTCCCACAGAATGGCCTTCATCCGCACCAGATCCACCACGCCGCTGAAGTGGTCTTCGGCGCCGATCGGAATGACGATCGGCACCGGGTTGGCTTTCAAGCGCTCGATCATCATTTTGCGCACGCGGAAAAAGTCCGCGCCGATGCGGTCCATCTTGTTGACGAACGCCAGCCGCGGCACCTTGTATTTGTTGGCCTGGCGCCAAACGGTTTCCGACTGCGGCTGCACGCCGCCCACCGAGTCATAGACCATCACGGCGCCGTCCAGCACGCGCATCGAGCGTTCCACTTCAATGGTGAAATCGACGTGCCCGGGGGTGTCGATGATATTGATGCGGTGCTGCGGATAATTATGCTGCATGCCGTTCCAAAAGCAGGTGGTGGCCGCCGAGGTGATGGTGATGCCGCGCTCCTGTTCCTGCGCCATCCAGTCCATGGTCGCCGCGCCGTCATGCACTTCACCCAGCTTGTGGCTGACCCCAGTGTAAAACAGAATCCGCTCGGTGGTGGTGGTCTTGCCGGCATCGATATGCGCGGAGATGCCGATGTTGCGGTAACGTTCGATAGGGGTGGTACGAGCCATAATCAACCTTTCTTAGCCGCGTGAAGGAGAGCGGCTTAAACAGCATGGATAATGGTGATAATCCTCATAGGGTTATCTGCCGGATCGCAGAGCCTCGCTCTGGTCACAAACTAATCGTAGTTGAAGGCGTTGGTTTTTATAAGCGATGGCTGTGATAGATGAAAGTTTGCGCGCAGGGGGAGAAAAGGGTGAAAAAAAAGGCCCGTAACGGGCCTGTTGTCGAACGGCGCATTCGCCGCTTATTTGCGTCCCAGCAAGAAGCCGAAAACGATGCCGACCGCCGCCGCAACGGCCACGCCGGCCAGCGGGTTGGCTTCCACCTGGGTTCTTACGCTGTCCGCTGCGTCTCGGGCGGCATAGCTGGCCTGGGAGGCGTATTTGCGCGCCGCGCCGCGCACCTGATGCTCCGGTGAATCCACGGCTTTGCCGAACGCTTCTTGTACCGCGCCTGCGGCTTCATTGGCTTTGTCTTCCGCTTTTCCAAACATGCAACTCTCCTGGTCCTTGTGGGTTAACGAACCCTAAGCCTAGCAGGTGAACGGCACTTTTTGCAGCATTCTGTGCGTTATAAGAGCAATCCGAGCAAAGAAATGTCTTGCCGGGCGTACGGTGACGGCTTCACCCGCGCGGTTTTTTGTGTTCTATTGGCTAGCTGTTTAACCGGGTATCGTTAACCTTTGACCGATTCGTTGAGTTGAAAGGACTCCCCATGTCAGTACTGCGTATTCTGGCGCTGCTCGCTACGACCGCCGCCGTGTTGCCCGCCCAGGCCAAGCCTGTGCTCCACGGTGCCGCGGCCGAAAACGGCGTTCGTTGGCAATCTTGTCTCAACAGCGGTTTTCAGCGCTGGTTCGATGAGGCGCCGCCGCCGGGCCTGCGCTGCGGTTACCTCGAGGTGCCGTTAGCCTATGCCACGCCGCCCGCTCATGCGGCGCAGGCGGGCGAACAGACCGTGCGTTTGGCGCTGACCCTGCTGCCCGCCACCGGGCCGAAAAAGGGCAGCGTGGTGATGATCAGCGGTGGGCCGGGGCTGCCGGGCATCAATCCTGATTTGGGCAACGACGCGCACGTCGCCAGATTGCGAAAATCCTACGACATCATCGGTTACGATCCGCGCGGCGTCGGCCAATCGACGCCGAAAATCTCCTGTCAGGTGGCCGAAGGCGACGAAACCCCGTCACCGGACGACAACGACGTGGCCGGTGCGGAGAACCAGACGCGCACCCTGATTGCCGCCTGCATCAAACAGACCGGCGCGGACGTGCTGCAACATATCGGCACCGACGAAGCGGTCAACGATCTGAACGCGATCCGCCACGCGCTGGGCGAACCGGGGCTGACGGCGGTGGCGTACTCTTACGGCACCAAGGTGGCGGCGCTGTATGCCGAACGTTTTCCGAAGAAAACGCGCGCGCTGGTGCTCGACGGGGTGGTGGATCTGGCGGAAGACGATTTCACCCAGCGGCTGAACCAGGAGCGGGGCTTCCAGCAAAGCTTCCTGCGCTTCGCCGCCTACTGCGGCAAAACCGACAGTTGCCAGCTGGGCGGCGGCGCCAATCAGGCGCTGCAGCGTTATCATGCCTTGCTGCGCAAGCTGCATGAGCAGCCGTTCGTCACCGCGGCGGGGTATGAAATCTCCGCCGACGACGTGCTGACGGTCACACGTTCGCTGCTGCTGTGGCCGGAGCGCTGGCACGAGCTGGCGACCGTGCTGCGCCAGCTCGATGCCGGGATCGCCGGGCAGCAGGTTTCCGATCTGATCGACGAAAGCTATTCGCCGGATGCCGATGACGCGCTGAACGTCATCACCTGCGCCGACGTCGCCAACCCGACGGCCGATCCGCAGCTGTTGCGCCGGCAGCGGCAGGAGATCAATACCGCCGCTATGTATGCCCACTATCTGCCGCTGCACGAATACCCACTGGAAATGTGCGATCTATGGCCGTACCGCGGCAAAGATCGGCCGCATATGCCCGTGGCGTCTGCCGCGTTGCCGCCGCTGCTGTTCGTCGCGCAGCGCTACGATCCGACCACGCCGTACCGTAACGCGCAGGTGATGGCCGCCGCCTTTAAAAGCCCGCTGATCACCCGCGAACGCGACGGGCATACGCTGGTGCTGAACGGCATCGACAGCTGCGTTGACGAAAGCGTGGTGGATTATCTGCTGGCGCCGAAAAAGCCGCGCCACGACAAGACTTGCCGTTGAGGAGGCCGGGCGGAAGCCCGGCCTTAAGTGAGTCAACCGGCGAAAATATGCGCCTGGCCCATCACGTTGAGAGTGACCTGAGAACCGGGCTGCAGGCCTTCGCGGCTGACGGTTTTGATCTCGATTTGCGCGCCGCCGGCGGCCATTTGCAGGTTGAGCGTAGAGACGAAGCCGGCGAAATCGATGCCTGTGATCACCGCCTGGCCGCGCTGCGCCGGATCTGACAAACCGATTTGAATCTGCTCCGGACGCAGCATGATGCGCGCCGGGCCGCTGCGTTGCCGATCGTTGACGGCGATGCGCCCCAATGCGCAGTCGGCCCAGCCGTGCGCCAGTTCGGCGGTCAACACCAGCGTTTCGCCAAGGAAGCTGGCGGTCGGCTCATCGACCGGCCGCAGATAGAGATCTTGCGGCGCGCCCACCTGCGCCAGCCGGCCGTTGCGCATCACCGCCACCTGATCGGCGAACGACAGCGCTTCGCTCTGATCGTGGGTGACCAAAATCGACGCCACCTTGGCCTCCGTCAGCAGTTCGGCGACCGCTTTGCGGGTGGCGGCGCGCAGGCCGGTATCCAGCGCCGAGAACGGTTCGTCCAGCAGCATCAGCCGGGGTTGCTGCGACAGGGCACGCGCCAGCGCGACCCGTTGTTGCTGCCCGCCGGACAACTCGTGCGGCCACAGCGCGGCCAGACGGCGATCCAGCGCCACCATCTCCATCAGCGCCTCGATGCGCCGCTGTTTCTCACGCTTGCTGCCTTTAAGGCCAAAACCGATGTTGCCGGCGACGGTAAAGTGCGGGAACAGCGCGCCATCCTGCGGGACGAAGCCGATGCCGCGCAGATGCGCCGGCACCCAGCCGCCGCCGTTGCCCATGGCTTGCCCCTGCAGCAGGATCTGGCCGCCGTCAGGAATTTCAAAGCCGGCGATGATGCGCAGCAGGGTGGTTTTGCCGGAGCCGGAAGGGCCGACGATCGCCGTACGGCTGCCGGCGGCAACCTGCAGGTCGATGTGTTCCAACACCCTGATGGCGTTGTAAGATTTTTCGATACCGTGCAGTTCGAGCGTGCTCATAGTCCCGCCGTGCGTTTAGATTGAGAATAAAGAAGCCAGGTGAGCGGCAATGACAGTGCCACCATAATCAGCGCATAAGGCGCGGCGGCGACGTAGTCTATCTCGCTGGTCAGCGCCCAAAATCCGGTGGCCAGCGTGCGGGTGCCGTTCGGCGCCAGCAACAGCGTGGCGGTCAGTTCATTGGCGATCGCCAGGAACACCAGCGCTGCGCCCGCCGCGGCACCCGGCGCCGCCAGCCGCAGCGTAGTGCTCCACAGTGCCTGCGCCGGCGATCTGCCGAGGCTGCGCGCCACGTTTTCCAATTCCACCGGCGCCTGCGCGATGCCGGCGCGCAGATTGATCAGCGCCCGCGGCATAAACATCAGCAAATACGCCAGCAGCAGGGTGATTTCGGTTTGGTAAATCGGCCGGAAGCTGTGAATGGTGATGGTCACCAGGGCCAGCGCCACCACGATGCCGGGCAGCGAGCTGGTCACGTAGTTGCAGCCTTCCAGCACGCGGTACAGCCGGGCCGGATAGCGCACCGACAGCCAGGCCATCGGAATGGCGCACAGCGTGATCAGCAACGCGCCGACGGCGGACAGCGACAGCGTTTGCCACAGCGCGGGCCACAGCTCGGCGTTGCGCCACACCTCGAATCCCCCCAGCCACAGCCAGCGGGCCAGGGTAATGAAAGGCACGCCCAGCGCCAGCGCGGTCAGCGAAATCGGCAGCAGCAGCGCCAGCGCGGCGAGCGTCAGCGAAAGGCGACGCGGCGTTTGGCTGCGGGCGCTGCCGGAACCGACGCGGGCATAGCGCGCGCGGCCGCGGCTGAGAGCCTCAAGCAACAGTAACCCGAGGCAGCACAGCACCAATACGCCGGCCAGCATGTTGGCCGCCGGGCCGTTGAAGGTCGACTGGAACTGATCGAAGATAGCGGTGGTGAAGGTATCGAAGCGGATCATGGCATACAGGCCATATTCCGCCAGCAGGTGCAATGCGATCAGCAGGGAGCCGCCCCAGACCGCCAGCTTCAGCTGCGGCAGCACTACGCGGAAAAAGACCGCCAGCGGCCGAGAACCGAGCGAGGTGGCGACGTCTTCGATACCGGGATCCAAACGGCGCAGCACGGCGGAGGCCGGCAGGTAAATAAACGGGAAATAGGCGAGCACCGAGATGAAGACTCCGGCGCCCAGGCCGTGCATCGACGGCACCAGGCTGATCCAGGCATAGCTTTGCACAAAGGCCGGCACCGCCAGCGGCGCGGTGGCCAATACTGCCCAGAGACGGCGGCCCGGCAGCGTGGTGCGCTCGGTCAACCAGGCCAGGGCCACGCCCAGCACGGCGCAGATCGGCAGTGTCAGCACCACCAACAGCAGGGTGTTCAACAGCAGTTCCGCCACGCGCGGGCGGAAAACCAGAGCTTTGACCGTTTGCCAGCCGGTTTCAAACGCCACGCCGATAACGAATCCCAGCGGCAACAGCGCCAGCAGCGACAGCAATACGGCGCTGGCCACCACGATCGCCCCCGGCCGCTGGTGACGGGAGACAACAGAATAACGCCGCGCGGTCTGCGCGGCGTGGGTACTCAGGTTTGACATAACGATCAAAAACTCTCGGTTTGCCGGCGGGCCTTACAGCAGGCCGGCTTCGGTCATCAGTTCGACCACTTTTTTACTGTTCAGCTGCGCGGCGTCTACTTTCGGTGCGTCCAGATCTTTCAACGGCACCAGTTTCGGGTTGGAGGCCGCGCCGACGCCGACGGCGTACTCGAAGGCGTTGTTGGTGCGCAGGATCTCCTGGCCCTGTTTGCCGGTGATCCACTTGATGAACGCCTGCGCCTGCTGCTGATGCTTGCTGGAAGCCAGCACGCCGCCGCCGGAGATGCTGACGAACGCGCCCGGATCCTGATGTTTGAAGTAGTACAGCTTGATGTTGTTGCTGTTTTCGCCGGTTTTAGCGCCATCCACGAACGGGTAGTAGTGATAGATCACGCCGCTGTCGACCTGGCCGGCATTGACCGCTTTCATCACCGTGCTGTTGCCCTTATAGGCGGTGAAGTTGGTTTTCATCGCTTTCAGCCACTCCAGCGTCGCTTTCTCGCCTTTCAGCTCCAGCAGCGCGCTGACGATCGCCTGGAAATCGGCGCCCGACGGCGAGGCGGCCCAGCGGCCTTTCCATTCCGGCTTGGCCAGGTCCAGCAGCGACTTCGGCAGCTGCGCTTCGGTCAGTTTGGCCGGGTTGTAGACGAACACGGTAGAGCGGGCGGCGATGCCGGTCCAGCGGCCGTGGCTTGGGCGATACTGCGGTTCCACCTGGGCCAGCGTCGCGGCGTCCAGCGGGGCGAACAGCTTGGCGTTATCCACCAACACCATCGCCGGGGAGTTTTCCGTCAGGAAGACGTCGGCAGGCGAAGCGCTGCCTTCTTGCACCAGCTGATTGCCCAGCTCGCTGTCGCCGCCGTTGCGCAGCGTGACCTTGATGCCGGTGTCTTTGGTAAACCCGTCGACCCAGGACTTCACCAGATTTTCATGTTGGGCGTTGTAAATAACGATGCCCTGATCGGTGGAGGCCGCCTGAGCGCCGAAGGCCAGCATCATCGAGGAGGCGAGCAGGGCGACGGGGCCGAGAGATGAAATACGCAGCTTCATGCAGTTATCCTTTTTAGCGTTCGAATGAGGAAAACGAATATCGCCTGGCAAGCGCAAGCAGCCCGATTTTAGCCAAGAACATCAATAATGATAGTGAAAACGATTCGTATTAAATTATTTTTGACGATCGCTCACAAAATGAATTGCCCTAAGGATAAGTTAAGTTTCGGCTGGAATAATCTGTATTGATTGCCTGAATAGAATTGGGGCGTGTTATTTCACAGTGAGCGGCCAACCTGCCATCGCAGGAGGCCGCCCGTCAGGCTTGCTTCTTGTCACGCCAGCACGAACTCACCGTTGCCGACACCGAAGAATTGCCCGTTGATGCTGCCTGCGTACTGCGACGGATGAACCAAAGAGGCCAGCACCCGGCCATTCTCCAGCAGCGTCAGGACGATCGAACCGGGGTTGATGGCCAATTGCAGGGTTAACGGAACGCCGATCAGATTTTCGGCATCGGGCACGGTGCCTTGTAAATAGATCGTCGAGATATTGATGTTACCGCCTGAGCCGGTGCCGGTGGCCTGGCCGATAAAATGCACCGATGTACCGCTTGATGGGGCATTGGGACCAATATTGGCGAGCTGTGCGGAAATTTGCACGGTCTCCGCATGTGGCGCGCAGCCACACCCGCATCCACAGCCCTGGAAGCTGAAGTAGCCGCAGATATTTTGTTGGCACCCGCATCCACACAAGGATTGCGGATGCACTTGCTGGTTGAACGCCGGTTTCAATTGCGGATGTTGGTTGAGCAGCGCCTGTCGGCTCTGCACTTCCGCGCTATAGGCGTCACGTGATTGTTTATTCAATGCGTTAGCCTGTTCAGGCGTAATATCTTGCAATGAAGGCATAGGTAAACTCCTGTGATTTTTGCTGAGTCAGTCTGAAGTGCATATCACGCTGAATCCGGTTAGCCACCAGACAGGTAATTGCATCTGAATGGAAATAGTCATTTGCCATCGACAGAGAAATGCTATGGCAAACAGAACATTAACGTCATATTTCCACGCCAATGAATCTTATTTCCGTTTTGCTCTTTTGATAATCATTGTTTATTCAATCATTCGCCAGTTATTGGTTTTTTAACCGGCAATGGCTTCATGCAGGCTCAGAAGCCATTTAAAGGTAGTTAGGCGACAAAGAAATATCAAGCTGGTTTTTTAACGTTATTTTTAAATTGAAATGCTATTGATTTCTCCAGTCTATTATTTTGCTGTTAACCTTCTGTTTGTTTTGTTAATTTATTGATTTACATGTATTAAATTGTTTTTTGTTTTTGTAAGTGGTTGAGAGTTTGGTATTTTTCATTCGGCACCGTTCATTACTTTTCTTTTTTTATTGGATATTGTCAGTGTATTCATGAGTGTGACAATTAAGATTGGTTTTATATTTGACTTGTACCGGTTCTTTGGCAAACCTGTAATGGAGGTTTGTCCGTTGCAACGTTGACGTTTTGTTGTCGTCTGGCGATGTTTTTCTTCCGTCGTTTCATTCTTTCCATCTGGATTTCGCTAAGGCGTTAATAACATGCGCTCACGGCCATGACCGCCGACGCGAATTAAGACTCATGCTCAGTAAGAATATCGAGAGAGGTGCCTATGTCTAATGGACCATTTTATACCAATCCGATCGTAGTCATCGATGTGGTCAATGACTGCGTACATGTGGAAATGGCGATCGATGGAGGGCTATACGAAAACGTGTTCCCACTGTCGGTAGCGGCTAATGAACCCTATCCGAAATTGCTGGTGAATCTGGCGATCCAGGCGCAAGCGAGCGGTAAATCATTAATGGTGTGGGGGGAGCCCGGCCCAGAACCGGTTAAAGGCCTGCCGCTGTTTGGTATCACGACCGTGAACATCAAGTAGGGGACGGCAACGCGCATTGTGTTGAAAGCGGGAAGCGCGGTGAGGGATATTCCTTTGATAATGAAAGAAATTCAACACCGCTTTTGGTTATGACTCATAGCGATTAATGATTTAATTTATTCCACTGCCACATTGCATATTGAACGAGATAAAACACTTAACAGGGATATCGACGTGAAATATTCATTTAATGGCAAGAATTTGGCTGGTTTAATCCTCCTGGCTTTTAACGCGACGACAGCTCAGGCTGCCGACGTACCGGCGGGCGCTAAACTGGCGCCGGTACAGGAATTGGTCCGTGCCAATGGGTATGAACCGGCGACGCTGGATCCGAACCTGGCCGAGAGCAATGTGGAGTTCTACATCTTCAACGATCTGTTCGAAGGTTTGCTGCGCGTCGGGAAAGACGGCGAAGCGGTCCCGGCGCTGGCGCAGAAATGGGAGCATCAGGGCAACGTCTGGACCTTCCATCTGCGGCCGCAGGCCAAATGGTCGAACGGCGATCCGGTGACCGCCGACGATTTCGTCTACAGCTGGCGGCGCCTCACCGATCCGAAAACCGCGTCGCCGTACGGCAGCTATCTGGCTTCGGCCTACGTGTTGAATGCCGCGGCGATCAACGCCGGCAGCAAACCGCCGAGCGAGCTGGGCGTCAAGGCGCTGGACGCGCACACCCTGCAGGTGACGCTGTCGGAGCCCAACTCCTACCTGCTCAAGCAGCTGGTGCATTTCCCGGTCTTGCCGGTTAACCGCAAGGTGGTGGAGCAGTACGGCAAGAACTGGACTCAACCAGCGCATTTTGTCGGCAACGGCGCGTTCCGCCTCAGCCAGTGGGTGGTGAACGAAAAGGTGGTGGTGGAACGTAACCCGCAGTATTGGGACAATGCCAACACCGTGCTCAACAAGGTGACGTTCTTGCCGATACAGGGCTTCCCGGAAGTGGCGCGTTTTCGCGCCGGCGAGGTTGAATTGGGGTATACCACGCCGCCGGAGCTGTATCAGCAGCTGAAAAAAACGCTCGGCGAGCAACAGCTGGTGACCTATCCGCTGCTCTCCACCAGTTATTTCGCCTTCAACAACCGCCAGGCGCCGTTTAACGACCTGCGGGTGCGCCAGGCGCTGAATCTGGCGCTGGACAAAGAGATTATCGCCGGCAAGGTACTGGGATACGGCCAACAACCGGCCTGGACCTTTACTCCAACGGGGGCGGGCGGCTATAGCCTGCAGCCCGGTGCTGCGGCCGGCTGGCCGCAGGAACAACGGCACGCCCAGGCGAAGCAACTGCTGGCGCAGGCCGGTTTCAACGCCGAGAACCCGCTGCGCTTTACCGTGCTGTACAGCAACGACGCCACCATCAAGAAGATCGTCATCGCCGCCGCCGCCATGTGGAAAAAGAACCTTGGGGTAGAGGCCAGCTTGCAAAGCCAGGAGCGTAAAGTGACGCTGGATAATATCAACCGCGGGCAGTACGGCGTGGCCTTTACCCGCTGGCTGGCGGATTACAACGATCCATCCACCTTCCTGAACGTGTTCCGTTCCGACAGCAGCGAGAACAGCCCCAAATACCATAACCCGGACTATGACCGCATTCTGCATCAGGCGACGGCGGCGCAGACGCCGCAGCAGGTGCAGCAATATTTCCAGCAGGCCGAGGCGGTGCTGGCCGACGATACGCCGGTGGCACCGGTGTACTACGAAGCCAATGCCACGCTCATTAAACCCTACGTGAAGGGGATCGATTTTACCCCTCAAGGTGCCTTGTACGATAAAAACGTCTATCTTCTCGAGCACTGAGAAATAAAAACGGCTGATTTATATCAGCCGTTTTTATAGATTCGTGTTTAATAACATTATCCTAAATACTCCATAAACGACGGGCAATCTTTTCTTCCCGCTGAAGAAAACACTGCCTATACTGCGCCGGTAGTTTATATGCAGTATCTCGTTTGGCGAGGCTCCTATACAAACACAGGTTACTGATCTGACGACATCGAGAGATGCCCAAGGTTAAGACAGGCTTTATCGGATTAAGGTTCAGCCCAAAGTAACTTCCGAGTAACAGTTCGGATACGTTGTATAGTGCTAAAACCTGGACGCGGAGATAGGCAGTCTGCACTCCCTCTGTGGTTACGCCCCTATGCGATTCGCTGTTGAAGTTCAAAACAGAAATAGGGACTGACAATGATCAAGTCACATCAACATTATTCTTCTCCGGCGCTGAGCGCGACTGAAACTCTCGACGAGACCTCGGTCGTCGGCTATATGAACGCCGATTTTATTACTGTTCCCGCGACGATGACGGTCAATCATGCCCGGGAATATTTACTTTCACAGCTTAAAACGGACGAAATTCCCACCCGGGTATTTATTACCGCGGACGATTATCATCTGCGCGGCACGCTGTCGGTGAAAAAACTGCTGCAGTGCGACGAGCAGGATAAAGCGGTCGGCGTGATGATGGATCACAGCTATTTTCAGGTTTCGCCCGACGACGATCGCAACGACGTGGCGCATCTGCTCGGCAAGGGCGGCCTGGACGTGGTGCCTGTCGTGGCGAACAACACGCTGGTCGGCGTGCTGGGGGAGCGCGAGATCGCCCGCCTGGTCGAGGATGAAAACACCGAAGACGCGCAGCGCCAGGGCGCGAGCCTGCCGCTGGACAAGCCTTATCTGGAGACCAGCCCGTGGGCGCTGTGGCGTAAACGTTCGGTGTGGCTGCTGATGCTGTTCGTCGCCGAAGCTTACACCGGCAACGTGCTGAAGGCGTTTGAAGATCAGCTCGAAGCGGCCATTGCGTTGGCGTTCTTCATCCCGCTGTTGATCGGCACCGGCGGCAACAGCGGCACCCAGATCACCTCGACGCTGGTGCGCGCCATGGCGTTGGGTGAGGTCAGCCTGCGCAACCTGGGCGCGGTGATCCGCAAGGAAGTGACGACCTCGCTGCTGATCGCCGTCACCATTGGCCTGGCGGCCTGGGTACGCGCCTGGATCATGGGCGTCGGCATGGAGGTGACGTTGGTGGTCAGCCTGTCGCTGGTGGCAATCACCGTGTGGAGTGCGATTGTCTCGTCGATCATTCCGATGCTGTTGAAACGTCTCGGCATCGATCCGGCGGTGGTATCGGCGCCGTTTATCGCTACCTTTATCGACGGCACCGGCCTGATTATTTATTTCAAAATTGCCCAGCAGGTATTGGGTATTTAACCGCGCTCCGCCCGATGTTGCGGGCGGAGATGTAAAGCCTTAATGAGGAGGACGTTAAAAAACATGGATACCGACCAACCCCGATATTTAACGCAAGGGGCTTTTATCGATAACATTTAACCTGAGGACAAAATAATGGGAAACATGACTATTTTTATGGGATTCCTGGCAATGATCAGCTCACTGGGCCTGTTAGCGGCCTATATGAGCACCAAATGGGATGATTGATGAACGCAAAAGATCCGCCTAGATGCATCCTCCCCGTAACCGCTATTTATTATGGGGAGGATTTTTAGCGGCGCGCGAACGCGCGGCCTGATACGGGAGTTGATAATAATGACGATTCTTATTCTGGGATTGCTCTACGCCATTTTAATGATCTCGGTGGGCGTTAATGAGATTTATTTTTATTCCACCGGAAAATCCAATTTTCTTACTAGCCTCATGCTGACATTTTCTGGCAGTATGCTGCTGATCGCCTTTGTCTGGCAATTATCCTCTAAAGTAAAAAAATAAATCACCGTCCGAATGTGAGCAGCATAATGCAGAATGAAAAACAGGCCGTGGCCAGAAACTCGATGATCGCCAGCGGGTTACTGGCTACGGGCAAGTTCGTCGCCGGCATTTTTACCGGCAGTATTGGCCTGATATCTGAAGGGATCCACTCTTTTACCGATTTTATCGCCACCAGCATCACCTGGCTGGCGGTGCGCATCAGCGATAAGCCCGCCGATGACGATCACCACTTCGGCCACGGCAAGGTGGAAAACCTGGCGGCGCTGTTCGAGGTGCTGCTGTTGCTGGGCGCCGCCGGCTGGATCGTTTATGAGGCCGGCAGCAGCCTGCTCGGGCAGCCGCATGAGATCGTCGCCGCGCCGGTGGTGATTGCGGTGCTGCTCATTTCCATCTGCGTCGATTTCTTCCGCGTGCGGGCGCTCAACCGCGTCGCCAAAGCGACCGACAGCGCGGCGCTGGAAGCGGATGCGCTGCATTTCTTCTCCGATATGCTTTCGTCCGGCGTGGTGCTGCTGGGCATGGTGTTTGTGCTGTTGGGCTTTGGCCGCGCGGACGCCATCGCCGCGCTGATCGTCGCCGGTTTTATCTTTGTCGCCGCGATCAAACTGGGCAAACGCTCCTTCGACTCGTTGATGGATGCCGCGCCGGCCGGGGCTACCGAGGCGATCCGCGCCACGCTGGCAAGTTTTCCGGCGGTGCTGGCCTGCGACAGCGTGCGCATTCGCAACGCCGGCGCGGTGCTGTTCGTCGAAATCACGGTGGCGGTGTGCCGCACCTTGCCGCTGGAACGCATCGACGCGCTGAAGCGAGAGATCATTGAGCGGCTGCGGGAGCAGTACGCCAGCGCGGAATTCACCGTCATCGCGGTGCCGCAGACCCGCAGCGATGAAGACATGGCGACGCGCATTCGGGCGATCGCCGCCAACCACGGCGCGCAGGTGCAGAATGTGACCTTGCAGCAGCTGCCGACGCGCATGGCGATTGGCATGGATTTGGCGGTGCCGGCCAACGCCAGCGTGGCGCAGGCGCATGACATTGCCACGGAGATAGAGGGGATCCTGCGCCAGGCGATCGGTGAAGACACCGAGATAGAGACGCACCTGGAGCCGCAAACGCCGCATTGGCTGACCAGCGAGGATGTCGATGCGACGGAGCTGGCCAATATTCGCCGCATCCTGCAGTCGGCGCTGGAGCAGGGGGAGAGCGTGCAAGACGTACACAACGTCCGCGCGCGCAAGACCGACGGCGGCATCATCGTCAACTTCCACTGCCGGGTGTCGCCGGCGGTCACCATCGCCGCCGCGCACGATGCGGTCGATCGGGTCGAGCGCCGGCTGCGCTCGCTTTATCCTGCCATCACGCGCGCGATAGGGCACGTCGAGCCGATCAAGCCCGGCATTTGAATCAGTTCGGCCAACTGCGGGTAGAGCGCCGCGTTGGCCAGCAGCAGCGGGTTGCCGCGCCGCAACCCGTCGTTGTGCATAAAGTCATTCGCCACGCCGCCGGCTTCGCGCGTCAGCACCCAGCCAGGCAGGCTGTCCCAGGCATTCATGTGCGGTTCGTAATAGCCCAGCAGCCGACCGGCGGCCACCTGGGCGGTCATCAACGCGCCGGAGCCGCTGCGCACAAACATCCCTCCCGCCTGCAGCAGGCGACAGAGAAAGCCGCTGAATTCCGCCGCTGAAGCGCGCGGTGAAATCCCGACGCCCATCACGCCATCCGCGACGCTGCGCCCGGCATGCACGCCGATCGGTTCCCCGTTGAGAAAGGCGCCGTGGCCGCGACAGGCGCGGAACATCTCGCGGTGGTTGGGATCGTAGACCACGCCTATCGTCGGCTCGCCGTCGATCACCACGCCTATCGCGATACACCAGGTATGCAATCCGTTCAGGAAGCAGGCGGTGCCGTCAATCGGATCGACGACCCAAACGCAGGCGGCGTTTTCGCCGGTGCTGCCGCTTTCCTCGCCGAGAAACCCGTCCTGAGGAAAGCGCCGGCTGATCATGCGGCGGATCAGCGCTTCGACGCGGCGATCGGCCTCGCTGACCACGTCCTGCAGCCCCTGTTTGAAGTCGACAGCCAGAGTTTGCCGCCGTTGATAAAAGCTGAAAGCGAGATCGGCGGCGGCGCGGGCGATCTCACGCGCAAAGCGGTAGCGCGCCTCGATGTCCCGTGGGGAAAGTGAAGTCATGGCAGGCTCGATAGCAAAGAACGAATCGGGTTACCCTGCCATAAAAGGATGAAGGTAATGTGTCGCTCAGCGCGGCGGGGATGAAAAACGCAGCTGCATCATGGCATCGGGGGCCGAAAGCGGTTCGGTCGTGGCCCCGGCCGGTATTACCGCGCGCCAAAATGCCAGCCCGCGCGGATTATCCGGGCTGATCGACAGCGACCAGCTGCCGGGGTGCTGCGTGAACAAGGCGTGGGCGGCCCGTTGCCCCAGCCCGGTGCGCCGCCACTCGGGCTTGATGTAGAACTCCGCCATTTCGACGGTGGCGCTGTCCAGGCGCCGGACCAACGCGAAACCGGCCGTTTGCCGATCGCTCAAAATCAAATAGGGGTAGCGGCCGACCTCGCGCCAGTAGAGCGGAAGATAGGGGTAATCGCCATCGGCGCCCAGCTCGCGAAGGCAATCGGACAGCATGACCGCCAGCAGCGGCCGCTGCGCGTGCGTAGCCTGCTCAAGGGAAAATGCCATGCCGCGCTCCGTCAAAAAACAGGCCGCCGGAGGGCGGCCTGTCAAGGTTAGCCCAGATTCAACCGGGCGGTGATGTCGGCAATCTCGCGGCGCCAGCGCGCCTGAAGCGCCGGTTTCTGGTGCTTCGGCTTGCGCGCCAGGTCATCCTCCAGTTTGCTTTCGAGGGCAAACAGGGCGGTCAACAGCGCTTCTTCGCCTTCCAGTCGCTCATCTGGCGTCGGGCCGCCTGCGTTGGCCTTGCCCGCCGTCGGTAGCGCCGGCGCTTCGCCCGCCAGGCGCTGATACACCGGCGCCAGATCGTGCCACTCCTCTAGTTTTTGCTGGTCGATCAGCCAAAAGCGGTTGCAGCTCTGTTCGATCAGCATCCGGTCATGGGTGACCAATATGACGGCGCCGGCGAACTGGCGCAGCGTTTCCGCCAGCTCTTCTTTGCCTGCCATGTCCAGGTGGTTGGTGGGCTCGTCCAGCAGCAGCAGCGAATGGTTGGCCAGCGTCAGGCCGACGAACAGCAGCCGCGAACGCTCGCCGCCGCTCAGCGAACGGATCTGCTGATGGTGGCGCAGGTAAGGGAAACCGGCGCCGATCAGCGCCATTTTCCGCTGTTCCTCGGTCAGCGGCGCAAACTGCGCCAGCGCTTCGCTCAACGTGTCTTCATCGCGCAGCTGTTGCAGGCTCTGATCGTAATAGCCGATGCGCACGCGCGGGTGGAAGATCGCCGGGCGTTCCGCGGGGTGCTGATACGCCTGCCACAGCAAGCGCAGCAGCGACGATTTCCCGCAGCCGTTGCGCCCGACGATGGCGATGCGATCGCCGCTTTTGACGCGCAGATGTTCCAGGCTGAACAGCACCGGCGCATCCGGCGCCGGGCGCACGTCCCATTGCGGCAGCGCCAGCAGGCGATCGGCGTCCAGCGCCTCTCCCTGTAATCGCAGCCGCCACGGGCTGCCGGCGGTCAGGGTGGTCTGTTCTTCCTTCAACCGATCGACGCGCTTTTCCATTTGCTTGGCTTTGCGCGCCAGATCTTCGTTGTCATAGACCTTGCCCCAGGTCGCCAGGCGTTTGGCGCTTTTTTCCACCCGGTCTATCTCTTTTTGCTCGGCCTGGCGCCGATGCTCGTCCGCAGCGTCCTGTTCCGCCAGTGCGGCGCGCGCAGCGGAGCAGGGCAAACGGAAGAACTGCAGCGTTTTGTCGCGCAGGATCCAGGTGCAGTTGGTCACCTGATCGAGCAGATAGCGATCGTGCGATACCAGCACGAAGCTGCCGCTCCAGCTGCGCAAGAACTGCTCCAGCCACAGCAGCGTGGGCAGATCCAGGTGGTTGCTGGGTTCGTCGAGCAGCAGCAGATCGGGCTGGCGGATCAGCGCGCGCGCCAGCAGCAGGCGGGTGTGCTGGCCGCCGCTGAGGGTGCCGGCGGTCAACGTCCAGCTCCCCGGTTCAAACCCCAGCTCGGCAAGCAGCGCTTCACAGCGCCAGCGTTCGCTGAGGTGTTGGCCCGCGGGCAACTGCGCCAGTACCGCATCCAGCAGGGTGCTGGCGTGCAGCTCGGGCGGCAGGTGTTGTTCGATGCGCGCCATCTGGCATTGGTGTGACAATGTCACCGTTCCGGCGTGCGTGGGCAGATCGCCGCTGAGCAGTTGCAGCAGGGTGCTTTTGCCGCAGCCGTTGTCGCCGATCAAACCGATGCGATCGCCTTTTTTCAGGCTGAAGGAAATCTCGCTCAGCAAGACGCCGAACGCGTTGTCGTAACCGACAGATTGTGCAGAAAGTAGTGTGCTCATTGCTTACTCAAGAGTTACAGGCATGACAATGCCTATCGTCAAACATCGCTGACGACAACCCGGTAAGCCGGAGGGAAGATCCTGGATTTTAGTAAGCTTCGCTCAAGCTGGGTTATCGCAGCACGATACCGGTAATGCTTGAGCGGCGACGATTACCAAAGAAGTGTGAGTGAAAAAACAATTCACACGTCAGCATAGTAAGTCTCCTTTTATTGGTTGCAGGTTAATCGGTGGCAGGAGTATAGAGCGCTTTACGCCGCGCCGCCAGTGTAAAAGCGCCTGAATAATCAGCAGGCTAAGTCCGGTGGGAGCGCGTGGCACACAATGGGAATAATTACTGTATTTCGGCCGACATTAAGCAGCTATTATAATTAGCGTTTATGGTTAAGCGACGGTTCATCCGCCGCCTGTTCGTCTGTCTATCAGATAATGATGCTGAGCACTGAATTTATGTTAAAGCCTCGCCCGTTCCTGCTGTTGTTGTTATTGCTGTTTGGTTTGCAGCTGACGCCGCTCGCCGCCGTCGCCGCCACCGAGGATGATCCCGCCGCCGAAAGCGCGCCCGATCCCGCTACGCAGCTGAAAGCCGCGCAAAAGCAGTTGGACAGCATGAAGCAGCTGGTTTCCAAAGCGACCACCGACACCCAGCTCAGCAAACTGCGGTTGGCGACCGACGACCTGGTCGCCGGCATGGAAAAACTTGCCACCGATCTGCAGCCCGAGCAGGACAAACTGAAAGCGCAGCTGGACGTCCTGGGGCCGGCCCCGGCGGCCGGCGCGCTGCCGGAAACCCCGGCGGTGGCTCAGCAGCGCAACGCGCTGAACAATAGCAAAAAACAGCTGGATGACGCGGTGAAACGCGCGCAGGCCATCAAGACCAGCGCCTTCGATCTGGGGCAGCAGATTGGCGATCTGCGCCGAGTGGCGTTTAAAACCCAGCTGGCGCTGAATACCGGCAGCATTTTGGGCATTAAATTCTGGGCGCCGGTGGTGCAGCCGTCCGCGGATGACGTGCAGCGGCTGGATCAGTTCAACGCCGAGATGAAAGCGGCCTGGGACGCCAGCTGGCAGGAGGAGTGGCGGTACGGCACGCTGGCGTTGCTGGCGCTGGCGGTGATTGTTTGGTCCTGGGGGCGCTATTTCTCCGAGCGTTTTCTCGCCTGGGTCAGCATCCGTTTCCTGCCGGACGGGCGCCTGCGCCGCAGCTTCATGGCGATCGTCACCGTGGCGGTGACGGTGGTCACCACCTCCATCGCGCTGAACCTGCTGTATTACGTCTTTGTGCGCGTGCAGCCGCTGCCGGTGACGCTGGAGGATTTCGCGGAAGGCTTCAACCGTCTTGGGATTTTCTGCGCGCTGATCGCCGGGCTGGGGCGTGCGGCGCTGTCTCTGAATCGCCCGTCGTGGCGTCTGGCGTCCATGGATAACGACGTGGCCGCCGGGCTGCGTTACTTCTCGCCGCTGCTGGCCGGCCTGGCGCTGGCGTTCGGCACCGTGGAGCTGATCAACAACGTCGTCAGCGCTTCATTGGCCACCACCATCTTCGGCAACGGCCTGGTGGCGGGGCTGATCGGCATGGTGCTGCTGGCGGCGCCGCTGCGCGGCCAGCGCATTCGTCGCCGTCTGGAACAGCAGGGCGCGCACCTGGAAAAACGCACGCTGGTCGGCGGGCTGGTGCACCTCGTCACTCTGGTCTGTTCGATGGTGATCCTGTTTTCCCTGCTCATCGGCTACATCGCCTTCGCCCGCTTCCTGACCTACCAGCTGATCTGGGTGGTGCTGGTGCTGATGGCGTTCTATTTTATGGTGCTGTTCGCCACCGATTTGTGCGCCGCGCTGTTTTCGCCGCAGACCGTCAGCGGCAAGATGCTGAAGAAAACGCTCAGCTTCAAGGATCGCCATCTGGAGCAGATGTCGATCATCACCACCGCGCTGGCCAAATGTTCCCTGTTGCTGTTGATGATCGTCGCGCTGTTCAACGGCTCGTTCGGCAGCACCACGCCGGGCTCGCTGATGGAGAAAATCGTCTCCATCCTGACCGGTGAAGGGCTGCAGCGTTTCAATATCGTACCCGGCAACCTGCTCAACGCCGTGATCTGCCTGGCGATCGGCATCTATATTTTGCGCGCGGTGCGGCGCTGGCTGGGTTCTGAACTGCTGCCGAAAACCATCTCGGACGTCGGCATCCGCGCCTCGCTGGTGACGTTGTTCAGCAATATCGGCTATGTGCTGGTGATTCTGATCACCCTGGCGGCGCTGGGCATCCAGTGGAGCAACCTGGCGTGGATCGTCAGCGCCCTGTCGGTCGGTATCGGTTTCGGTTTGCAGGAGATCGTGAAGAACTTTATTTCCGGCCTGATCCTGCTGACCGAGCGCCCGGTGAAGGTGGGGGATATGATCGGCATCGGCGGCGTGGAAGGCGACGTGCGGCGTATCAACGTGCGCGCCACCGAAATCCAGCTCAGCGACCGTTCCACCATGATCGTACCGAACTCGCAGCTGATCTCGCAGAACGTGCGCAACGCCACCATGGGCAACGCGCAGGGCGTGGTGACCATCGCGTTGACGTTCCCGACCTCCATCGATCCGGAGCAGGTGCGCAATATCTTGCTCAGCGCCTATAACGAGTACGAAACCATTCTGGAAACGCCGGCGCCTTACGTGCGCTTCAGCCAGCTGGGGCCGGACGGCATTATCCTGAGCGTGACCGGCTACGTGCCGAGCCCGCGCATGGTCGGCGCCACCAAGAGCGAACTGCTGTTCAATATCCTCAAGCTGCTGCGCGCGCAGGAAGTGAGCCTGTCCAGCCCGCAGGAAGTGGTGTTTATGAAGCAGCAGGCGACGCGATATCAGGCCAACGAAGAGGAGCACTCCTCCTAGTCCAGCCCTGAGGCGGCGGGCCGTTACGCTACGGCCCGCCGAACGCGGCTAGTACATCGACGGTTCCACCGATTGCGAGCAGTCGCTGTTGGCGCTGGATTTGGTGCAGGTATAAGGCTCATTTGGCGATGCCGACGGCGCATTCGACGGGCCGCCGCCGCCGCCGATACACCCGCTCAGCATCAGCATCAAAAACACGAGAATTATTTTCTTCATCTCACCGTCCTCCTTTGCGATTCCTCCCTTAAGTATATGTCGGGAAAGCGAACGGCACCGCTCGCCGGGGCGATCTATACTCCTTTGATGCCTTGTTGGCGCACAACGTCGGCGAATGAGGAGGAAAAGATGCAAACCGACGACGAGTTGACCCGCTTTGCCGCGCAGGGCGCGCCGCCGTTGCCGCCCACGTCCAGGCAGGGGTTTGTCGAACATGACGGGGCGCGCATCTGGTATGCCGCCTATGGCGCGGCGCCGACGGTGATCCTGCTGCACGGCGGCCTGGGCCACAGCGGCAACTGGGGGTATCAGCTGCCGGCGCTGCTGGCCGCCGGGTATGGCGTGCTGGTCATCGACAGCCGCGGGCACGGGCGCAGCACGCGCGATGCCCGGCTTTACCGTTACGACCGGATGGCTGATGATCTGGTGGCGGTGATGGATGCGTTGCGGATCCCGCACGCCGCGCTGGCGGGCTGGAGCGACGGCGCCTGCGTCGCGCTTATCGCCGCCCATCGGGCGCCGCAGCGGGTGGACGGCGTCTTTTTCTTCGGCTGCAATATGGATCCCAGCGGCGTTAAACCGCCGGCCGCCAACCCGATCGTCGAGCGCTGCTTCGCCCGCCACATACAGGACTATGCCGCGCTGTCGCCGACGCCGCAGGAGTTCGATGAATTCGTCGCCGCCGTGAGCCTGATGATGAGTAGCCAGCCGAACTACACCGCGCAGGAATTGGCGGCCATTCGCGTGCCGGTGACGGTCGTTCACAGCGAACACGATGAGTTTATCCGCGCCGAACATGCCGCTTACCTAAGCGGCAGCATTCCCGGCGCCCGTCTGGTGACGCTGCCGGGCGTCAGCCACTTCGCGCCGCTGCAGCGGCCGGCGGTGTTCAACCGCGCGCTGCTGGATTTTCTCGCCAATGTGATGCCGCCGCCTGCGCGCCGCCTGCGCGCTGACGCTTACTGCTCTATGCTGGAGGCGGGGCATTTTGACATCATCGAAGAGGACATCATGAGTGAAAGCATCATGGTCAGGCCGCTGGAAGCGCGGGACTACGCCGCCTGGCTGGCGCTGTGGCAAGGGTATAACGCATTTTACGGCCGTGAGGGGGCAACGGCGCTGCCCGACGAGGTGACGCAGACCACCTGGCGGCGTTTTTTTGACGCCTATGAACCGATGTTTGCGCTGGTCGCGGAGCATCAGGGTCAGGTGGTCGGGTTGACGCACTATCTCCTGCACCGCAGTACCTCTCAGCTGCAGCCTAACTGTTATCTGCAGGATCTGTTCACTGCGGAGACGGTGCGCGGCAAAGGGGTGGCGAGGGCGTTGATCGCGGCGGTCTATGAACGCGCGCAGCAGCTGGGGTTGCCGCGTGTTTACTGGAATACCCACGAAACCAACCAGACCGCCATGCGGCTGTATGACAAGGTGGCGGAGCGCCCCGGTTTCGTGATGTACCGCAAGGCGCTTTGACGCGCGGCGAAAAGAAAACGGGCGCCAAACGGCGCCCGGAGAGAGCGGCTTAAAAATCGACAGTCGCCTGCAGGCTGAGGCTGCGCGGTTCGCCTTCAATCACGCGCAGGTTACCGGCGCTGGAGGCGTAGTATTCGCGGTTAAACAGGTTTTTCACATTCAGTTTCAGCTGAGTATGTTTGTCAAGCAGCTTGCTGTCCCAGGCGACAAAGGCATCCGCCACGGTGTAGGCCGGCATGGTGAAACTGTTCTCCGGATCGCCGGCGCGGCGGCCGACATAGCGTGCGCCGCCGCCCACGCGCACCTCGCCGGGCACCACCGGCAGCGTCATGCGGTGGCTGAGATACAGACCGCCCATGTTGGTCGGGGCGTTGACCAGCCGGTTGCCGACGTTGGCCGGATTGAGGTTGTCTTCGACGATCTCGGTTTTGTCGTAGCTGTAATTGGCGGTGAGATCCCAGTTGGGCGCCACTTCGCCGTTCAACTCCAGTTCAGCACCGGTGGATCGCGCCTTGGGAATGCTGCGGGTCACGCCGTTGATAAAGATCGACATATTGCTTTCATCAATACGATAGAGCGCCAGCGTGGCGTCGAACGCCGGGGTGATCTGCCATTTGCCGCCCACCTCATAGGTGGTGCCGGTTTCCGGCGTGGCGACGTTGCCGTTATCGTCGATGGCGGTGGACGGCGTGAAGGAACGGCTGTAGTTACCGTACAGAGACAGGTTCGGCGTCAGCTTATACACCAGCCCCGCCTGCGGCAAAAACTGATTGTCTTTGTCATTGAGCGTATTTTTCGGCTTCTGGAAACCGTTGCTGTTGTTCTGGTAATACGACTGATAGCGTGCGCCGAGCACCGCAATCCACCGGTCGGTGAGATGAATGCTGTCCTTGGCATACAGGGAACGGCTGAACAGCGTCGTGCGCAGGTTGCTCAATGCGTCGTTGTAGGTGGTGCTGTCGGTGACGGGCGCTTCGCCATACGCCGGATCGTACATGTTGAACGTTTTCGACACCTTGCCGCGATAGGAGTAGGCCTTGTAAGTCTGGTTCTTCTCGTAGTCCACGCCCAGCAGCAGGTCGTGTTGCATGCCGAACACCTCCGGCGAACCGGTCACATCCCAGGAATAATAATCGGTCTGGTGATTGAAGCCGCGGTTGGCGTCGGCGCGGCGCGAAACGATGCCGGTCGCGGTGGCGCGCACTTCGTTGCTGTCGTAACGGCGCTGCAGCCAGGCGTAGTTGAGGCGGGTGGTCCAGATCGGATCCAGCGCATATTCATAATGGGCGTTCAGGCGTTTGTTCTTGCCCCAGGCGCGGTTGGCGTAGTCATCCAGCCGGCGGTTATAGGGCACGTCGACCTGTTTGCCGTCGATAAACGCGGTGCCGCGATCGTAAGGAATGTCGTATTTGTACTCGCTGTAGGCGATGTTAAAGGAAGCCTGGTCGCCGAACCAGCTGAGTGAAGGAGCGATCAGCGTATGTTCGTCGCTGCCGAAGTTACGCCAGTAATCCTCGTGCTGGCGCTCGGCGATCAGGCGGAAGGCGAAGCCGCCGCCCAGCGGGCCGGTCACATCGACGCTGCCGCTGCCGCCGCCGAAGCTGTTGGTGGCGCCGCTAATGCGGGTGTTCCAGTCATACTGCGGTTTTTTGCTGATCAGGTTGATGACGCCGCCGGGGCTGAGGATGCCATACAGCAGCGAAGCGGAACCTTTCAGCACCTCGACGCGCTCGGTAGTGGCGTCCATGCTCAGCCCCTGGTTGCTGCGCACGCCGTCGATGAAGACCGAGCCGTCGGAGTTAACCCCGAAACCGCGTTTGACGAAGCCATCCTCGGTGCCGCCGAGCGTGTTGCCCTGGGTGACGCCGCTGACGAATTTCATCGCGTCATTGACGCTTTTGACCTGGAAGTCGTCAATCACCTGCGAGGTGACGACGCTGACCGATTGCGGCAGTTCACCGATTGGCGTGGCGGTTTTGCTGCCGGTTGAGGCGGTATCGGCGCTATAGCTGCCGGCAGGCAGGGCGGTGGCGGTCACCGTGATGGCGTCTTCCTTTTTTGCGTCGGGCGCGGCGGCGATCGCCAGGGCGGGGAACAGGCCGGCGACCAGGGGCAGCGAGCGGAAAACGTGATTTTTTTTGTTTTTGTTGGGGCGGCGAAGAACTGACAGGTGCATATCATTCCATGGCAAATAATAAATAATAATGATTATCATTATAATTATCGTTTAATGAGTTTGGATAGAGGGCAAAGGAGAGATCCGCACATTGCCCGATTTTATTTTGTTATCAAGCAAAAAGACGGCGGTTTTACCGGTAAAAATCCGACGAATTGACCATAATGATCAAGACGGCCGGGATGCCTTGGCAGTTTCTGCGCCAGATAGGCGAGTATCGTCAATATATTGATACACAAATATATTTTTCCTTGATGAATAAACAGGTGTCCGGACCGGCAAAACTGGCAATAATAGGCGGGTCGGCCGTTTATCTTCTCCTCATCGTCGACGGTTGTGACACGCAAAGACTGTCACCTTACGCTAGCGGAAGTCTCTGGATCCAAGATGCAAACCACCTCGTTGTCCGATACCCGGAAAATCTGGCCCGCGCTCAGCATTTTTTTGCTGGTGTTCGCGCTGTGTCTGCTGGGCATCGTGAGCCGGCCCGGCAGTTTTCTGGCGATATTCTGGCCGGCTAACGCCGTGCTGCTGGCCGTTTTGGTGCGCCGCCCGCAGTGGGCGACGCGCGCCGGCTGGGGGATGGCGGTGCTGGGCTACCTGGCGGCGGATCTGTTGACCGGCAGCGCGTTGGAGAAAGCGCTGCTGCTGAACGCCGCCAATCTGGCCGGCGTGGTGGTGGGCTATCTGCTGTTCATGCGGCTGTCGCCGCCGGCGCGCATGTTGCAACGCGGCGCGTCCAGCATGTATCTGTTCGGTATCTGCCTGGCCGCCGCCGCCGCTACCGGCTTGGTGGGGGCCGTTGCCTCGCAGTGGCTGTTCGGCAGGCCCTATTTGACCTCGCTTGCGCTGTGGTTCTCATCTGAATTCACCAACTACGTCACGCTGATGCCGTTCATTCTGGTGTTTCCCGCCGATTGGCGACATCGCCTGCGCGCGGCCTGCGCCATGTTGATACAGCGCAGCCAATGGCCGCAGGCGGGGGGGAAACTGGCGGTGTTGGCGCTGCTGGTGCTGGCGGCGGTCTGCAGCGTGCTGATCGGCGGCCCCGGCGCGGTGATCTTCCCGATGCCGGTGCTGCTGTGGCTGGCGATGTCCTTTTCGTTGTTCAGCACCATGATCGCGGTGCTGGTTTACGTGCTGTGGTGTCATCTGGCGATCGATTTCGGGTTGCTTAGCACTACGCTCGACATGAAGGTGCTGCAGAACGCGGTATCCATGCGCCTTGGTATCGCGCTGCTGGCGTTGGGGCCGATCGCCGTCGCCAGCATGAACTATGCGCGCAACGCGTTGTTACGCACGCTGGAGCACGTGGCGAATCACGATGCGTTGACCCACGTGCTGACGCGCAATGCGTTTATGCAGCGCGGCGAGCGGGTGATCGATCAGAAAGGCGAGCTGGTGTGCGTCATGATGCTCGACATCGACTATTTCAAATCGATCAATGACCGTTTCGGCCACGCCGGTGGCGATCAGGCGCTGATGGCGTTTACCCGTGCGATCGCCGCCGATCTGAACGTCAACGATCTGTTCGGCCGCATGGGCGGCGAAGAGTTCGCCATCGTCTCGACGCTCGGCCAGCCGCAGCAGGGGTTGCAGCTGGCCGAACGGCTGCGGCAACGCATTGAGGCGGAATCGATCACCATGCCGGCCGGCCATCCGCTGCAGATCACCGTCAGCATCGGCATGGTGACCTGCCCGGGCGGTTCCGGCCATAGCCTGGCCGATCTGCTCAAACTGGCGGATCTGGCGGTATACAAAGCGAAAAATGCCGGCCGTAATCGGGTCGCCACGCCGGAATCTTACCCGCCGAACGATCCGGGCCGCTGAACTTCCGATCCGGGCCGCGCGCCCGCCGTCTAAACTGGTAGGGGGCACGGGCAACGTCGCCCGTGCTGAACCGACTGTCCTTAATCAGACAAGAGGATACCAGGATGAAATACGTAGACGGGTTTGTGGTGGCGGTGCCGGCCGCCAACAAGGAGGCTTATCACCGGCTGGCGGCCGCTGCGGCGCCGCTGTTCAAAGAGTTTGGCGCCACGCGCATCGTGGAGTGTTGGGGCGATGACGTACCCGACGGCAAACTCACCGACTTTCGCGGCGCGGTAAAGGCGCAGGAGGGCGAAGTGGTGGTGTTCAGCTGGATAGAGTACCCCTCCAAGGCGGTGCGCGACGCCGCCAACCAGAAAATGATGAACGATCCGCGCATGAAGGCGCTGGGCGAGATGCCGTTTGACGGCAAACGCATGATCTTTGGCGGGTTCGCGCCGATCCTCGATGCCTGAAGGAGGCGCCGATGGCCAGAATTACGCAACATCTGTGGTTTGAAAAAGACATGGAGGCGGCGCTGAATTGCTACGTCGCGCTGATCCCCGGTTCGTCCGTGAACTGGTTTTCCGATCTGCCGGCGGATACGCCGAGCGGCCCGGCCGGCAGCGTGAAGCTGGCCTCCTTCACCCTGGGCGACCAGCGCTATGCGGCGATCGAGGCCGGGCCGTTGGATCCGTTCAATCACAGCTTTTCCGTGATGGTGGAATGCGACGATCAGGCGGAGGTTGACCGGCTGTGGGATGCGTTGAGCGAGGGCGGCGAGGCGGAGCAGTGCGGCTGGCTGCGCGATCGCTGGGGGCTGTGCTGGCAGATCGTGCCGCGGCGCCTGACCGAGCTGATGAACGACCCCGACGCCGCGCGCGTGCGGCGGGTCACGGAAGCGATGCTGCTGATGGGCAAAATCGACATCACCGGCCTGGAAGCGGCGGCGCGGGACTAGCGGAAAGAGAACGTGGGAGAGAAAGGATGCATCGAGAGCGGCACAGTATTGAACGCATCGGCTGGCTGCGGGCGGCGGTGCTCGGCGCCAACGACGGCATCGTCTCAACGGCCAGCCTGCTGCTGGGCGTAGCGGCGGCCAGCGCCTCGCATTCCGCACTGATGATCGCCGGCGTCGCCGGGTGGGTGGCGGGCGCGATGTCGATGGCCACCGGCGAGTACGTGTCGGTGTCGTCGCAGGCGGACACCGAGAAGGCCGCGCTGGCCGAGGAACAGGCGGAGCTGCTCGAAGACTATCCGGGGGAGTTCCGCGAACTGACGTCTATCTACGTGCATCGCGGGCTGGACCCGGCGCTGGCCCGGCAGGTGGCGGAAAAGCTGATGGCGCATGATGCGCTGGAGGCCCACGCGCGCGACGAACTGGGCATTTCCGCCGCCACGCGCGCCCGGCCGCTGCAAGCCGCGTTGGCATCGGCCCTCAGTTTCTCTCTCGGCGCGCTGTTGCCGCTGCTGGTGGCGCTGTGGGTGCCGGTTGCCTGGACGCGGCCGGCGCTGGTGACATCGGCGCTGATTTCCCTCGGCATTCTCGGCGGTATCGCCGCGAAAACCGGGGGTGCGCCGATCTTGCCGGGCGTGGCGCGTATCCTGATCTGGAGCGCCCTGGCGATGGCGGTTTCCTCCGGCGTTGGCATGCTGTTTGGCGTCGCGGCCGGCTAGCGCCGTGCTTGCATCAATCTGTTGCACCTCAAATTCAGTATTTATCATTTGTCAGCCGCCGGCGTTCGCGGCATGGTGACGGCAACGCCAAATCAGTCAGGGACATTTATGCAAAAATCACAGATTCAACCGTGGGTTGCGCAGCATCCGCTGTTGCAACGAATGGTCGCCCTCGAGCCTATCACCTGGTTCAATCCGCGTGCGACAACGCTGGCCGCAGGCTTGCCCCATGTCGGCCTGACCGCCGCCGACGTCGCCGCAGCGGAGCAGCGCCTGGCGCGCTTCGCGCCTTATCTCGCCGAGGCCTTTCCCGAAACGCAGCCCACTGGGGGGATCATCGAATCCGAGCTGGTGGCGATCCCCGCCATGCAGCAGGCGTTGGATCGGCGCTATGGGCTGCGGCTTGGCGGGAAGCTGCTGCTGAAAAAGGACAGCCATCTGCCGATCTCCGGCTCAATCAAGGCGCGCGGCGGCATCTACGAGGTGCTGACGCACGCGGAGACGCTGGCGCTGGAGGCGGGGCTGCTGCAGACCGGCGACGACTACGCCCGGCTGTTTTCCGACGAATTTCGTCAGTTCTTCAGCCAGTACCGCATCGCCGTCGGATCGACCGGCAATCTGGGATTATCCATCGGCATCATCAGCGCCCGGCTGGGGTTTGACGTCAGCGTGCACATGTCGGCGGATGCGCGGGCGTGGAAGAAGCAAAAGCTGCGCGATAACGGCGTCACGGTGGTGGAGTACGCCGAAGATTACGGCGTGGCGGTCGAGCAGGGGCGCAAGCAGGCGGCGAACGATCCGCGCTGTTTCTTTATCGACGATGAAAACTCGCAGACCCTGTTCCTCGGCTACGCGGTGGCCGGCGGCCGCCTGAAGCGGCAGTTCGCCGAACAGAGCATCGTGGTGGACGCGCAGCACCCGCTGTTTGTGTATCTGCCGTGCGGCGTCGGCGGCGGGCCGGGCGGCGTGGCGTTTGGCCTCAAGCTGGCGTTCGGCGATCACGTTCACTGTATTTTCGCCGAACCGACCCATTCGCCCTGCATGCTGCTCGGCGTCTACAGCGGGCTGCATGACGGCATTGCGGTGCAAGATCTCGGCATCGATAACCGCACCGCGGCGGACGGGCTGGCGGTGGGGCGCGCCTCCGGCTTTGTCGGCCGGGCGATGGAGCGCCTGCTGAGCGCGTTTTACACCCTGAGCGACGAAGAGATGTTTGCGCTGCTCGGGCTGTTGGACAAGCACGAGCATCTTCAGCTGGAGCCGTCTGCGCTGGCCGGCATGGCCGGGCCGTGGCGCGTTGCAGCCCATGCGAAGGCGCTCAGCGAGCAAGGCATCAGTGCCGAGAGTCTGGCGCAGGCGACGCACCTGGTATGGGCGACCGGTGGTGGCATGGTGCCGCCGGCGGAAATGGCGAAGTATCTCGCCGCCGGGCAGGCGGCGGAATAAGGCGCAGTAAAAAGGGGCGAAAATCGCCCCTGATTGCCTGCCGTGCGGTTACAGCTGTTCGCCGTTGCTGGCGATCACCCGGCGGTACCAGTCGAAGCTCTTCTTGCGCGAACGCTCGAGCGTGCCGGTGCCGTCGTCATGCTTGTCGACGTAGATGAAGCCGTAACGTTTGCTGTACTCGCCGGTGGTGAACGATACGCAGTCGATGCAGCCCCACGGCGTATAGCCGATCAGGTCTACGCCGTCTTCAATCACCGCTTTCTTCATCTCTTCGATATGGGCGCGCAGATAGTCGATGCGATAGTCATCGTTGATCTGGCCGTCCGCTTCTACCTTGTCGAAGGCACCAAAGCCGTTCTCCACGATAAACAGCGGCTTCTGATAGCGTTCATACAGCACGTTCAGCGAATAGCGCAGCCCGACCGGATCGATCTGCCAGCCCCAGTCGGAGGCTTTGACGTGTGGGTTCGGTACGTTGCCCGGGAAGCCGAACATACCGTCGCTGCCGTCCACCGCGTTAGCCTGCAGGGCGTTGCTCATGTAATAGCTGAAGCCGATGTAGTCGGTGCAGCCCTCGCGCAGGATCTGCGCGTCCTGCGGCTGCATCTCGATTTTAAGCCCTTTGCGTTCCCAATCGCGCAGCAGGTAGCTTGGGTAGTAGCCGCGCATCTGCACGTCGGTATACAGATAGCGTTGGTGCATCGCCTCGACGGCGTACATCACGTCGTCCGGCTTGCAGGAATACGGGTAGAACGGTACGCAGGCCAGCATGCAGCCGATCTTGAATTCCGGGTTGATCTGATGGCCGAGTTTGACCACCTGCGCGCTGGCGACGAACTGGTGGTGCAGCACCTGGTACAGCGCCTGTTCCGGGTTGTCTTCCTGGGTGTAGTCCACGCCGGAGCAGCAGTAGCCGAACAGCGGATAGCGGTAGTTGCTCTGGTTATTGATCTCGTTGAAGGTCATCCAGTACTTCACTTTTTCGCGGTAGCGGCGCATCACCACCTCGCTGAAGCGCACGAAGAACTCCACCACCCGGCGATTTTTCCAGCCGCCGTAGGCCTTCACCAGATGGTAAGGCATTTCGAAGTGGGACAGGGTGATCACCGGCTGGATGCCGTATTTCAGCAGTTCGTCGAACAGATCGTCGTAAAACTGCAGGCCGGCCTCGTTCGGCGTCGCTTCATCGCCGTTCGGGAAGATGCGCGTCCAGGCGATCGAGGTGCGGAAGCATTTGAAGCCCATCTCGGCGAACAGCGCCACGTCCTGCTTATAGCGGCCGTAGAAATCCACCGCTTCGTGGTTGGGGTAGCGATAGCCGTCGAGCACGCCGTCGGTCATCACGCGATCCACGCCGTGCGAGCCGCCGGACAGCACATCGGCGATGCTTGGCCCTTTGCCGCCCCGATCCCAACCGCCTTCAACCTGGTGCGCGGCAACCGCGCCCCCCCACAGAAAATCCTTCGGCAACTGTTTCATCGTCAATGTCTCATCGGTTTATTTAATGAAGGGTAATAACGCTGCGTTGAGAATAGAGTAGCAAGAGCGAAAGAAATGTCACGATATAACAAATCACCGTGGAAAGTGATTTGTCACAATAAAAAAACAACCTGTTTTATTTTGCCGAATTAATATGCCCGAGCCGTTTACCGATGGTTTCAATAATGTAAAGCACGGGGATCTGCGTGGTGATATTGTGATGCCCGCCGATCAAATGCTGCGGAACGTGGTAGGAGAGGTTGAAGTCCGCCAGCCGTGCCAGTGAAGAGGTTTCGTTGTTGGTGATGCTGATGATCTTGCAGTGGTGCAGGCTGAACTGGCTGGCCAGCCGCAGGATCTCTTCGGTTTCGCCGGTGACCGACAGCATGATCGCCACCGCGTTTTTATACATGTCGCTGTTGACCGGATAATAAGGATCGTCGATGTGGGTGCTGAATTTCCCGACGTTGGAAAAGAAACGCGCGCCATATTTCCCCAACGCGCCTGAGGTGCTGATACCGACGAAAATAATTCGCTCGGCGGCGGCGATATGGTGCACCGCCTGATCGATCAGCTGATTAAACTCTTCGTTGCTGACGCTTTTAAAAAAGCTGAGGATTTCGCCGATGCCGGAATCGGCCGGCGGCGCATCGGTTTGTTCCAGGTACAGCTTGAAACGGATGCGAAATTCCGAATAGCCCTCACAGCCCATTTTCTTGCAAAACCGCAGCACGGTGGTGGTGGACACCCCGGCGGCCTCGGCCAGCTCGCGGATGGTCATGTACATCACTTGATTCTTGTGTTTGCTGACGTAGTTATAAACCATCAGCTCCAGGGCGTTGAGCTCGGCGATTGCTTTATGGGTAAACATGAGTCGGTCCGGCGGCTGAAAACGGGAAGCTTATCTGCGGGTTAACATAGCAAAATTCACCGCCGCTGGCACTGCCGGGCAAAAAGAAAAGCCGCACCAGTCAGGCGCGGCCCAGGGTTCACGACGAACAAATAAAGCAAAACGTTCCGGAAGACATGCCATGAAAACGCGTTTCATCACACCGGGTTAGCATAGGTCAGCGGATCCCGGCGGCAAAATGCCGGTTTCTGCTTTCTAAAGTTAAAGAACGGCAAAGTTATGGCGCCGCATCCCTGGCTCGTGAGCGCGCCAGCAGCGGCGGCACCACCAGGTACAGGGCGGCGGCCAACGCCCACACCAGGCCGGGCCAGACATTGCGCGTGGTGGCATACAGCGCCGTCGCCACCAGCGGCCCCGCGACGCCGATCAGGCTGCCCATGCTGGCGAGCGTCCCTTGCAGCTCGCCCTGATGATCGTCGTCCACCTTGTGCGCCATCAACGCCTGCAGCGCGGGCAACGCCATGCCGCCCGCGGCGAAGAACGGCAGCAGGGCGAACGGCGCCCAGCCGCGCGTGGCGACAGACAACAGCGCCAGGCCCACGGCGTCGGCGGCCAGGCCGATCAGCAGCGCCTTGCGCTCGCCAAGCCGCGCGACCAGCGGGCCAATGGCAAAGGCCTGCGACAGCGCGTGGCAGGCGCCGTAGCCGGCCAGCGACAGGCCCGCCACCATCATGCTCCAGCCGAAACGATCCTGACCGTATAAAATCCACAGCGTGGCCGGCGCCTGCGAAACCAGCGCCATAACCAGATAAATGCCGGCCAGCGGCAGCAGGCCAGGCTTGCCGTGCAGCCGGCGCAATGACGAGAAGGAATTAAGGCGAATTTTCTCGGCGGCGCGGGGGCGGGATTTACGCGATTCGGGCAGCAGGAAAAACGCCATCACCAAGTTGAGGGTATTCATCATCGCCGCCGCCAGGAAGGGCGCATGCAGATGCCATTCGCCCAGCGATCCGCCGAGCAGCGGGCCGACGATAAAGCCGACGCCGAACACCGCGCCCACCAGGCCGAAACGCCGCGCGCGCTGGCCGGCGGGGGTAATATCTGTGACGTAAGCGGTGGCGACCGCCATGTTGGCACCGGTAATGCCCGCCAGCAACCGCCCCAGATAGAGCCAGGCCAGCGTCGGCGCGAACGCCATCAGCAGGTAGTCGGCCGCCGCACCGGCGAGCGAAATCAACAGCACCGGCCGCCGCCCGAAACGATCGCTCAGCGCGCCGAGGATCGGCGAAAACAGGAATTGCATCAACGCATAGGCCGCCAGCAGAGCGCCGTAATGCACGCTGCCGGCATCGAGGCCGCCCAGCGAGCGCAGCAGCGCCGGCAGAATAGGCATGATCAGACCGATACCCACCGCATCCAGCAACACCGTCAACAAAATAACCAGCATGGGTTTTTTCAAAATTGTGACTCTAACAGTGATAGAGTATGGAGTATTCCACAGTTACCCTATCAGTGATAGAGAGATGAGCGAAAAAAATACTGCGGCGCGTTTAACGCGTGAAACCGTCCTGCGCGGGGCGCTGGCGTTACTGGATGACATCGGCATCGATGCCCTGAGCACCCGCCGCCTGGCGCAACATCTGGGCGTGCAATCCCCCACGCTCTATTGGCACTTCAAAAACAAGGCCGAGCTGCTGAAGGCGATGGCGGAAACCATCATGTTGGACCACCGCGAAGAGGTGCCCGTCGACATGCCCTGGCAGGCCTGGGTGACCGCCAATGCGATCAATTTCCGCCGCGCGTTGCTGGCTTACCGCGACGGGGCGCGCCTGCACGCCGGCACCCGGCCGCAGGAACCGCAATTCGCCATCATCGAGGCCAAGGTGGCGCTGCTGTGCCGGGCGGGCTTTACGCCGGAACACGCCGTTAATCTGCTGTTCGCCGTCGGGCGTTTTGTGGTGGGTTGGGTGCTGGAAGAGCAGCAAATGCAGCCCGATGATGCGCTGAACGAAGCCGATCGCCGGCGCTACCCGCTGCTGTGTGGAGGCTGGGAAAAGCTGCAGGACAAGGGGGCAGACGCGCTGTTCGAAGCCGGCCTCCGGCTGTTGGTCGACGGCGCCGAGGCCGCGTTGACGAACGCCAATAATCACGGCACGCAATCATAACACCAGGCTTATCTATAGGAAATTTATAGAAAATACCCACTTTTCGTTAAAGCCATGGCGGCTACATTCCCTTAACATTATCAAGTCTTTTGATGATAATTATTAGCACGCTGCACAATTATTCATCGCAGTGATGTTACGGATTAAATCCGTTTGCTTAAGGGATAGTTTCACCATGGAAATCAATGTTAACGGCCGGGTGGTTCCACTCGGCGATATCTCGCCCGACACCCCGCTGCTGTACGTTTTACGCAACGATCTGCAATTGAACGGCCCCAAATACGGCTGCGGCCTGGGGGAGTGTGGCGCCTGCACGGTGCTGATCGACGGCGTCGCCGCACGCTCCTGCTCAATGCCGCTGTCCGCCGTAGGAAAAAAATCCGTCACCACGCTCGAAGGCCTGGGTACACCGGAGGCGCTGCATCCGGTGCAGCAGAGGTTTATCGAGGAGCAGGCGGCGCAGTGCGGTTACTGCACCAACGGCATGATCATGACGCTGGTCGCGCTGTTCGAACGCGAGCCGGAGGCGGACGAACAAACCATCAAGAAAGAGCTGGCCTACAACCTGTGCCGCTGCGGCACGCATATCGAGATCCTGCATGCCGCCGAGCGCGCCCGCGATCTGCTGGCCGCGCGGAGGCAAGCATGAGCCGCCTCGAACTGACCCGCCGCCAGCTGCTGCAGGCCGGCGGTGTGGTAATGGTCAGCAGCCTGCTGCCCGCGCCGTTTAACGCCTTCGCCGCCGAGGCGGTTGCATCGCCCGCCGAGCTGCCGCTGGATCGGGTGGACAGCTTTATCAGCCTCACCGCCGACGGCCGGGTGACGGCGTTCAATGGCCACGTCGATCTGGGCACCGGCATTCGCACCGCGCTGGCGCAGATCGTCGCCGATGAAATTTGCGTGCCGTTCGAGCAAGTCACGATGATCCTTGGCGATACGCAACGCACGCCGGATCAGGGGCCGACCATCGCCAGCGCCACCCTTCAGGTGACGTCGGTGCCGCTGCGACAGGCGGCGGCGCAGGTGCGGCACCTGCTGACGGCGCTGGCGGCCAAAGCCTTCGAACTGCCGGCCGAACAGCTGACGGCGGCGGCGGGGCAGGTATTTGTGACCGGGAACCCAGGGCGATCGCTGAGCTATGCGCAGCTGGCGAGTGGGCAAAATCTGCACGTGATGCTGGATAAAAACGTGCAGCTGAACAGTGAACGGCAGAACCAGTATGTGGGCCGCGCCGTGCCCCGGGTCGATATTCCGGCCAAGGTCAGCGGTGGGCTGACCTACGTACACGACCTGCGCTTGCCCGGCATGCTGCATGGCCGCGTGGTGCGCCCGCCATACGCAGGCGCCGACAGCAGCGCGCCGTTGGGCAGTGGCCTGCTGTCGGTGGATAAAAGCTCGATCGCGCACCTGCCGGGCATCGTGAAACTGGTGGTGATCAACGATTTCATCGGCATCGTGGCCGAGCGCGAGGAGCAGGCAATCGCCGCCATGCGCCAACTGAAAACCACCTGGCAACCCTGGGCCGGATTGCCGGATCTGTCGCCGGAAGCGCTGCCCGCCGCGCTGGAGGCCAATCCGAAAACCGACCGCGTGCTGCGCGACGACGCGGGCACGGACGCCGCGTTGGCATTGCTGCATACCGAAGTGCAGGCCGACTATGTCTGGCCTTACCATCAGCACGCCTCGATCGGCCCTTCCTGCGCGGTGGCGGAGGTCAAAGACGGGCGGGCGCAGGTGTGGTCCGGCACGCAAAACCCACACGATCTGCGCAAAGATATCGCCAGGCTGCTCGAGCTGCCGCCTGGGCAGGTGCACATCACCCGCATGGAGGCTTCCGGCTGCTATGGCCGCAACTGCGCCGACGACGTCTCGGCGGACGCGGCGCTGCTGGCACGGGCCACCGGCCGACCGGTGCGCGTGCAGCTGATGCGCGAACAGGAATCCGGTTGGGAGCCGAAGGGCACCGGCCAGCTGATTCGGGTGCGCGGCGGCCTCGATGCGCAAAACCGGGTGGCGGCCTACGAATTGAAAACCAGCTATCCCTCCAACAATGCCGTGACCTTGCCGCTGGTGTTGACCGGCAAAGTGGCCAACCGGGCCGACGTGCAGCAGATGGGCGATCGCACCGCCATTCCGCAATACGAGTATCCGCACATGCGGGTCGTCTGCCAGGACGCCGCGCCGATCGTGCGGGCTTCGTGGATGCGCGGCGTTTCGGCGCTGCCCAACGTGTTCGCCCATGAGTCCTGGATCGACGAGCTGGCCTGGCGCGCCGGTGAGGATCCGATCGCGTTTCGTTTGCGCTATCTGAACGATCCGCGTGCGGTGGCCTTGATTGAATCCCTGAAACGGCAGGCGAACTGGCAAGACGGCCCGGCGCACCGGGCGCGCGCCGCCGGCGCCGAAGTAGTGAGCGGCCGGGGCTTCGCCTACGCGCGCTATTTCCACAGCAAGTTCCCTGGCTTCGGCGCCGCCTGGGCGGCCTGGGTGTGCGATCTCAGCGTCAACCGCCGCTCCGGGCAGATCACGCTCGATAAAATCTTCGTGGCGCATGACTGCGGCCGCATGATCAACCCGGCCGGGGTGCGCCATCAGGTGCACGGCAACATTATCCAGTCCGCCAGCCGGGTGCTGAAAGAGTTTGTGACCTTCAACGAGACGGGGGTGACGTCATTAGACTGGGGCGGCTATCCGATCCTGCGCTTCGACGAACTGCCGCAGATCGATATCCAGCTGATCGACCGCCCGGAGGAAGCGCCGATGGGCGCCGGAGAGTCCGCCTCGGTGCCGAGTGCGGCGGCGATCGGCAACGCGCTGTTTGACGCGCTCGGCGTGCGCCTGCGCGAGGTGCCGTTTACGCCGGAGCGGGTGCTCGCCGCACTGCGCGCTCAGGCCGGCCATTAACCCCCCGTAACGAACAAGGACAGCAAAGATGAGTAAGATGAAAAAAATCGTCGGGTGGGGTGGCTTCACAGTGCTCGCCGTGGTGGTGGCCGGCGTTGTCGCCAGCTGGCAACCGGAAATCGCGCCGCTCGCCGCCGATGCGACGCACAGTTTCAGCGAGGCGCAGATCGCGCGCGGCAAAACGCTGGCCGATCTCGGCGATTGCGCGGTGTGCCACACCCGTTCGGGCGGTGAGCGCAACGCCGGCGGGTTGGCGATGGAGATCCCCTTCGGCACCATTTACACCACCAACATCACGCCGGACGTGGAAACCGGCATCGGCAGCTGGAGCTATGCGGCGTTTGAACGCGCCATGCGCCACGGCGTCGATCGCCAGGGCCACTACCTTTACCCGGCGTTTCCCTATACCGCCTTTACCCGCACGAGTGACGACGATCTGCAGGCGCTGTACGCCTACCTGATGTCGCAGCCGCCGGTCAACTCCCGGCCGCCGGCCACCGATCTGCACTTTCCGTTCAATATCCGCCAGGGCATCTTCGCCTGGAACCTGCTGTTCCTGACGCCGGGCGCGATGCAGGAAGACCCGGCCCAAAGCGCCGCCTGGAACCGCGGCGCTTATCTGGCCGAAGGGCTGGGGCACTGCAGCGCCTGCCACTCGCCGCGCAACGTGCTGTTCGGCGAAAAAACCGGTAGCGACCACCTGGCCGGCGGCGTGGCGGAAGGCTGGACGGCGCCGGCGTTGACCGGCCGCTCGCCTGCGCCGCTCAATTGGACGCAGCAGGATCTGGTCGATTTTATGCGTACCGGCTACTCGGCCAACCACGGCGTGGCCGCCGGCCCGATGGCGCCGGTGATCGAAGAAGGGTTGTCCCGCTTGCCGCAGGCCGATCTGCAGGCGATCGCCGTCTATCTGCGCAGCTATCATCCTGAAACGGCGGCGAGCGCGACGGCGGCCGCGTTGAACGCTCAGGCGGAACGGCAGGTGGAGCCCCTGAGCTCGCAAGGCGCGCGGCTGTTTTCCGGCGCCTGCATGGCTTGCCATGCGCAGGAAAAAGGCGCGCAGATGGCAGGAGTACGGCCGTCTCTGGCGCTGAACACCAACCTGTTTGCCGAGGCGCCGGACAATGCCATTCGCGTGGTGCTGGATGGCATACAGCGGCCGGCGAACGCCGAGCTGGGCTATATGCCGGGCTTCCGCCATAACCTGGATGACGCGCAGATCGCCATCCTGCTCAACTACCTGCGGCAGCACTACGCCGGTCAGGCGCCGTGGCCCGAGTTGGCGGCGCAGGTCGGCCGCCTGCGCGCCGAAACCGCGCAGAAATAGCCGCCGAGGGCTGGACAGGCGCGCTGCGTTGGCGACAATAGGGCCTTTCACATGGACAGAGGCAGTAAAATGAATACGTTAGACGCAATCCGCCAGCGCCGCGCCACCAAGCAGTTCGATACGCAGCACGTGATGACGCTCGAAGAGAAAAAAGCGTTGCTGACTATCGCGCTGCAGGGCGCGCCCAGCGCTTTTAACCTGCAGCACTGGCGCCCGCTGCTGATCGAAGATCGCGCCCAGCGCGAGAAAATTCGCGAGGCGGCGTGGGGGCAGGCGCAGGTGACCGACGCATCGATGCTGGTCGTGCTTTGCGGCGATCTGTCGAGCTGGGAGTCACAGGTAAAAAACGTTTGGGCCGAGGCGGCGGAGCCGGTACAGCAGTTCATGATCCCGGCCGTCGATCAGTATTATCGCGGTAAGCCGCAGGTGCAGCGCGACGAAGTGATGCGCAGCAGCGGCATCTTCGCCCAGACGCTGATGCTGGCGGCCAAGGCGCAGGGCTACGACTCTTGCCCGATGGACGGGTTTGATTTCGACGCCGTGGGCGAAATCATCAACAAACCGGCGCACTATCAGATCGCGCTGATGGTCGCCATCGGCAAGGCGGCGGGGCAACCTTATCCGCGCATCGGCAAACTGCCGTTCGACGACGTGGTAAAAACCGACCGTTTCTGATCTGAACGGTGAATGACAAAAGGGAAGGCTTGCGCCTTCCCTTATTTTTTTGCGACGCACAGTTCGTTCCAGTAGCTGAAACGGATGCGCCGTTGCAGGCGGTGATGCCACATAGTCAACTCCTTCTACCCTACACGGTTTAAATAAATAACACCGCGCCGGGCGCAAGACGAATGCCTTATTGTGCATAGCTTGCCCGCCGGACGGGATTAACCGGTTTTATCAACCCGTCGGATGACCGGCGGGATCCGCCAGCCGAAGTTCATGCCCGCCGCAGCGCCCAGGATCGCCAGCGTGCCCAGCAGCTGCAGCAGGCTGAGGCGGTGGCCGAACACAGCCCAGTCCACCACGATCGCCACCGCCGGGTAGATGAACGACAGGGCGCCGACCAGTGTCGTGGGGATCTTCTGAATGGCGCCATACAGCAGCGTGGACATCAAACCGGTATGCACCAGGCCGAGGCTCGCCAGCAGCAGCCAGTCGAGGGGGGCCGCCGGCGGCGTAGCCAGGCCGGCGAACGGCGCCAGCGCCAACGCGCCGACGGTCAGCTGAATCAACACGATCAGCTGCGGCGGCAGCGCGGCCAGCTGTTTGACGATCGCCGCCGCAATGGCGTACATCAGGGCTGCGCCCAGCGCCAGCGCCACGCCAAGCAGGTAGCCATCGCCGCTGCCGCCGTTTTGCCGGCCGGCGACGATCAACACCATCCCCGCGAACGCCAGCAGAAGCCAGCCCAGCCGATCGGCCGTCAGTTTTTCGCCGAACAGCAGCGCCCCCAGCGCCACCAACATGAACGGCTGAACGTGGTAGGTGACGGTGGCGACAGCGATCGAAGCATGCTGATAGGCGGCAAACAGCAGCGTCCAGTTGAGCACCAGGGCGATCCCCCCCAGAATGGCGAAGGCCAGCTGGCGGCGGTTGATCGCGCCTTGTTTCAACTGACCGAATGCGGCGCAGGTCGCCAGCATGGCCAGCGCGCCGAACGCGCAGCGCCAAAACACCACCGTCGCCGGCGGCTGCCCCAAAACGAGCACCGGCCACCCCACGGTGCCGGAGATGGTCATGGCGAGGATCATTTGCACTGCACCGCGCGTTTTCGTTTTCATGTTGTTTCCTTCGTTGCCTGGCCGTACTTGTGGTGAAGCGGCTTAATCATTAAAATGAACAATCGAACATTATGATGAACACGAACACGAGTGTTCGTCAAGCCGAACAAATGGATGGTATAACGAACAATGAGTGACGATCGGATGCAGAACATCACGCCTATCGGCCTGCTGTCGGCGGCAATCCGCCGCGAGCGGGAGCGGTTGAACCTGTCGGTGACCGAACTGGCGAAGCGTGCGGGCATCGCCAAATCCACGCTGTCGCAGCTGGAAGCCGGCAGCGGCAATCCCAGCCTGGAAACGCTGTGGGCGCTGGCGATGGCGCTGGACGTGCCGGTCAGCCGGCTGATTTCACAGCCGAGCAGGCAGGTGCAAGTGATCCGCGCGCATGAAGGCACGCCGGCGCTGTCGGAGCAGGGCAACTACGCCGCCACGCTGTTGGCCACCTGCCCACCGGGGGCGCAGCGCGACATTTACCGGCTGCGGGTGCAGCCCGGCGAAGCCAAACTTTCCCGGCCGCATCCCCCCGGCACCGTCGAGCATGTGATTATCAGCAGCGGGCGGGCACGTCTCGGGCCGGCGGACCAGCCGCTGGAGCTGAGCACCGGCGATTACATCAGCTACTCCGCCGATCGCGAGCACGTTTTCGAGGCGCTGGAGCCGGAGACCACCGCCGTGATGCTGATCGAACAGGGTTAGTCGGGCGTTGAAGGTCCGTTTATTGAAAATGATTCTCAATTATATTAGTGTGCCCGCCTGTTTTGACGCCGGGACGGGCGCGTAGCCCGGCGTCGCCGTTTATTGCCCTTCAAGGACCGAAGATGAAAATCGCTATTCCTTCCCTGCTGTTATTCGCCGGTTTGACGGCAACGCACCCGGCCACCGTGTTGGCCGTTGCTCCGCCCGCCGCGGCGGATCAGGGCCAGAACGACACGGCCAACAACGATTTCAGCTTCGTACGCTATCGCGCGGATTACCGCGTCAACGCCAACGCCACCAACGTGAAGACGGAAAGCTACGAAGTGCTGCTGAAGACCAAGGCGGCGGTCGAGAAATTCAGCCAGATCCGCCTGAGCTACAGCGAAAAAATGGAAACGCTGGAGGTGGTCGCCGCCTACACGTTGACCGCCGACGGCCAGCGCCACGACGTGGCGCCCGATCGCATTTATACCCAGGAAAGCTACTCCAGCGCCACGGCGCCGCTGTATGCTGACCGCAAAGTGCGCGTCATCGTGTTCTCCAACCTGGCGCCGGGATCGCGCGTGGTGTATGAGCTGCGCCGCACGCAAAACACCCCGTATTTCCCCGACTATTTCGGCCTGTGGGAAACGTTCAGCGTTTTCGATCAGTTCGACGACGCCGAAGTGACCCTGCAGGCGCCGGCCAAGCTGCCGATGCATATCTTCACGCGCGGCGTGGAAGGCGGGGACCAGCCGCAGATCCGCGATGGGCAGGCGCACTGGCGCTGGCATTATTCGCGCAGCGCGCCGATGAAATCACAAAACTGGGCGGCGGACAGCTGGACCTTCAGCCCGACCATCATGGCCAGCACCTACCGCGAGTGGCCGCAGTTGGCCAAGGCCTACCAGCTGAAGGCCGGCGCGGCGGCGAAGGTGACGCCGGGCATTCAGGCGCTGGCGGACAACATCACCGCCGGCATCAGCGATCGGCGCGAGCAGGCGGAGGCCCTCTATCGCTGGGTGGCGCAAAACATTCGCTACGTGGCGGTGTATTTGGGCAACGGCGGGCTGGAGCCGAATTCGGCGCAGAGCATTCTCGACAACCACTACGGCGACTGTAAGGACCACGTGGTGATCCTGGAGGCGCTGCTTGCCGCCAAGGGCATTGCAAGCTCGCCGGTGCTGATCGGCATGGACGAAGGCCCGATACTGCCTAAGGTGCCGCTGCTCAGCCGTTTTAACCACGCCATCACCTACGTGCCCGAATTCAAACTGTACCTGGATTCCACCAATCCGTGGGCGCGGTTCGGGCAACTGCCGGAAGGCGACCTGGGGGCACCGGTGCTGCTGACGCGCGACGCCAAGCTGGCGCGCACGCCGGGCAGCGACGAGCAGCCGGTCAAGAGCGCGCTGAGCGTCGATTTCGTGTTCGACAAAGCGGGCAATCTGCACGGGCAAACCGAGCGTCGGCTGAGCGAAGTGGAAGAGATTGACCTGCGGGGCTACTTCTCGCAGATCAACCGGCAGAACCGGGCGCAGGCCGAAGCGTCGATCATGTCCGCCTCCGGCATCGACGGCAGCGGCGAAGTGGCGATGAACAGCGATCCGCTGGATCTCAAAAAACAGTTCGGTTATCGCTTCCGCTTCAAGGCGGACGACTACGTCGATTTCGGCGTAGTGGGCGGCATGACGCTGCCGAATCCGCCCGGCGGCAAATCGTTCCGCACGCTGTATACCACCACGGCGGCGCCGGGCAACGAAACGCCGTTCTACTGCAGCGCGCAGCGCTACGACGAAACCTACCGTCTGCAGCTGCCGGCCAACGTGCCGATCATCGCCATTCCGCAAGACAGACAGTTCCGCAATGCGGCGGGCGACTATCGCGTGGCGTGGCGGCGTGACGGGCAGCAGGTGATCGTCAATCATCAGCTGCAGGTGAACGCCATTCGCGGTAAGGAAGCGCTGTGCCAGGCGCAGGATTACCCGGCGTTCCGCGAGCTGTTCCAGCAGGTGCGGCGCGGTTTCCGCGGCCAGGTGGTGTACGGCGAATTGGCCAACGGCAAGTAAGCCGATGCCCGTAGCTGGATAAAAAAATGGCCCCCAAACAGACAAGAGTTTGGGGGCCCGTAGAGTTCCCTCTACGCGATGTTGACCTCGCGCACCTCTTTGGATCTCAGCGTCACGCGGATCGGCACCGATTTGTACGAAGGCGTGCCGCTTTCCTCATCGATGTAATGCAGCGGCACCAGCACGTTGGCCTCCGGATAGTAGGCGCCGACCGAACCGGCTGAAATGTTGTAGGCGATCACCGTGATGCCCTCCAGGCGTTGAGTGCAGCCGGGCAGCGCCGTTTCCAGGTCGACCACGTCGCCATGCTCCAGCCCTAAACGTTGCAGATCGCTGTCATTCATGAACAAGACGTCGCGCCGGCCGAAAACCCCGCGGTAGCGATCATCCAGGGCATAGATGGTGGTGTTGTACTGATCGTGGCTGCGCAGCGTAATCAGCCGCAGCGTGTCTTGGTCTGCAACAGTCTCATCCTCATGCAGCCCGCTGAACACGGAAAACATCGCTTTGCCCGTCGGCGTCGGCCACCGGCGCTCGGTTGGCGGCAACGGCATGCGGAAACCGCCCGGCTGGCGGATGCGCGCGTTGTAATCGTCGAAGCCCGGAATGGTTTTTTCGATCAGATCGCGGATCACATCGTAATCTTCGATCAGTTCATCCCAGGGCACCTTGCTGCTGGGCATCACCGCTTTGGCCATGCCGGCCACGATGGCGGGTTCCGAACGCAGCAGTTCCGACGCAGGTTTGAGTTTGCCGGACGAGGCATGCACCATCGACATCGAATCCTCCACCGTCACCGATTGCCGTCCGCCGGCCTGCAGATCCAGCTCGGTGCGCCCCAGGCAGGGCAGAATGAGGGTTTGTTTCGCCACCAACAGATGGCTGCGGTTGAGTTTGGTGCCGATATGCACGCTTAATTCCAGCGCTTTCATCGCCGGGAAACTCTGCTCGGGGTCCGGCAGCGCCACGGCGAAGTTACCGCCCAGGCAGATCAACGCCTTCGAGGTGCCGTCGATCATCGCCTGCATGCATTTCACGGCATCATGGCCGTGGGCTTTGGGCGGCGTGAAGCCAAACACCGTTTCCAGCTTCGTCAGAAAATCGACCGAGGGTTTTTCGGTGATGCCGACGGTACGGTTGCCCTGCACGTTGGAATGGCCGCGCAGCGGGCAGATGCCGGCGCCCGGTTTGCCGATGTTGCCGCGCAGCAGCAGCAGATCGGCGATCAGACGCACGTTGGCGGTGCCTTTATTGTGCTGGGTAATGCCCATGCCGTAGGTCACGATGGTGGCGTTGGATTTTGCGTAGGCGGCGGCGACCTGTTCCAGATCCTGGCGCGCCAGGCCGCTCTCCGCTTCGATAGCTTCCCAACGGGTAGCCGCCAAATCGGCGGCGAAAGCGGCAAATCCTTCCGTGTGCTCGGCAATAAAGGCGTGATCCACGGCATTGCCCTGTGTTTCATCCTGCTGCAGCAGCGCCTTGGCGATGCCTTTCAGCGCTGCGGCGTCGCCGCCGGCTTTAACCTGATAGTAGGTTGAAGCGATAGGGGTCGAACTGTAGGTCGCCATTTCGATGACGTTTTGCGGATCGGTGAAACGTTCGAGCGCCCGCTCGCGCAGCGGGTTGAACACGATGATCGGCACCTTTTTGCGCGCCAGCTCATGCAGCGTGCCCATCATGCGCGGATGATTGGTGCCCGGATTGTGCCCGATGGAGATAACCAGCTCCGCGCTGTCGAAGTCGTCCAGCGAGACGGTACCTTTGCCGATGCCAATGGACTGCGGCAGGCCAACGCTGGTCGGCTCATGACACATGTTGGAACAGTCAGGGAAATTATTGCTGCCGAACTCCCGCGCGAATAGCTGGAACAGATAGGCCGCCTCATTGGACGCCCGACCGGAGGTGTAAAACTCTACCTGTTCCGGCGGCAGCGTCTGCAAGACGGCAGCGATGCGTTGAAACGCCTCGTCCCAGCCCAGCGGGCGCAGAGTGTCCGTCCCGGCGTCATAGAACAGCGGGGTTGTCAGGCGGCCATAGTCTTCCAACTGATAATCGGTTTTCTGCAGCAGCGACGTTACGGTATTTTGCGCCAGAAATTCGGGCGTCACGCGCTTGCTGGTCGCTTCCCAGGTCACGGCTTTGGCGCCGTTTTCACAGAACTGGAAGGTGGATCGATGTTCTTTATCCGGCCATGCGCATCCCGGGCAATCAAACCCGTCGGGCTGGTTGGTGCGCATCAGCGTCACCGGCGCTTCTAAGGTATCCATCTGCGTGCGCACGGCGATGGCCGTCGCTTTCAGCGCGCCCCAACCGCCGGCGGGCCCATCGTAGGGATGTACCCCGGGTACTGCTCGTCTTTTCGCCATTGTTGCTTGCCTCCGACACCGCTTACGATAAATGCAGGTGATTGATTTACGATGAGTATTATCTTTATCGTTCAAGACGGAACGCAGGCGCCGTCGCCGTTAAGCGCGGGCCTGTCGATTCAGTATAGATGAGTGAAAAAGGGGGCAGCGGCAGTCTGTGCGGGGAGAGCGGCGGCCCGTTTAACCGGAGGCGGGCCGCCGTGCGCGTTACTTTTTCACCACCAGGCCCACGCCGCGGCCGCGCGGATCGGACGCGGTTTCCGGCGTGCGGCCATCGATGCGGATAGCCTGAATGTCCCCCATGTTCCAGCCCTGATCTTCGAGGGTGTAGCCCATGGCTTTCAGCTCTTCCGCCGGTTTGCCGGTCAGCGGCGCAAAGCTGTCATAGTACAGGGTGTCCTTCGGCAACAGCTGATGGTGCACGCGCTGGGCGGCCACCGCCTGCGCCAGCGGCAGATGGTAATCGTAGAGGTTGTTGATCACCTGGAAGATCGACGTGAAGATGCGCGATCCGCCCGGCGTGCCGATCACCAGGCTGACCTCGCCGTCGCGGGTGATGATGGTCGGGCTCATCGAGGAGAGCATGCGCTTGCCCGGCTCGATGGCGTTGGCGTCACTGCCCACCACGCCGAAGGCGTTGGCGACGCCGGGTTTGGCGCTGAAGTCGTCCATCTCGTCGTTGAGCAGGAAGCCGGCGCCTTTGACCACCACGCCGCTGCCGAAGTCCCAGTTGAGCGTATAGGTGTTGCTGACTGCGTTGCCGGCGGCATCGACAATCGAGAAGTGGGTGGTTTGGTGGGTTTCCAGCCCTGGCCGCACCTGTTCGGTCGGCGAGATAGCCGTCGGGTTGATTTCGGCGGCGCGTTTTTGCAGGTAGTCGGGGGCGATCAGCTGTGCTTCCGGCACCTTAGTGAAATCCGGGTCGCCGAGGTAGTCGGCGCGATCGGCGAACACGCGCTTTTCGATTTCCGCCAGCAGGTGGATATAGCGCGCCGAGTTCAGCGGCACCCCTTTGAAATCGGCGGCGCGATCTTCTTTTATCCCTAGCAGCTGCGCCAGCGCGATGCCGCCGGAGCTGGGCAGCGGGGCGGTATACACGGTGTTGCCGCGCCAGCTGATGCGCATCGGTTCACGCCATTTCACCCGATAGTCGGCCAAATCCGCCGCGCCGATCAGCCCGTTGTCGCGCTGCATTTGCGCCACCAGCAGGCGTGCGGTTTCACCGTGATAAAAATCGTCGGCGCCCGACTTGGCGATGCGCTCGAGGGTGGCGGCCAGCTCCGGCTGTTTGAACACCGTGCCAGGCTTCATGGCGCCGAAATAGTCGCCAAAGTTGGTTTTACCGGCGAACAACTTGTTGGCGTCTTCACGGTACTGATACTGCTGATCCGCCACGGTGAAACCTTGCCGGGCGTAGCCGATCGCCGGCGTCAGCAGTTCGGCCCACGGCAGCTTGCCGAAGCGCTTGTGGGCTTCCCACAGCCCCAGCACGGTGCCCGGCACGCCGGCGGCGCGGCTGCCCACCAGGCTGAGATTTTCGATCACTTCACCTTTCTCGTTCAGGTATAGGGTTTTGCTGGCGGCCTTGGGGGCCACTTCGCGGTAGTCGAGGAAATAGGGTTTGCCGTCGATATACAGCGTCATAAAGCCGCCGCCGCCGATATTGCCGGCTTCAGGGTAGGTGACCGCCAGGGTAAAGGCGGTGGCGACCGCCGCGTCAACCGCGTTGCCGCCGGCCTGCAGAATGTGTGCGGCGACTTTTGCGCCATACTGATCCGGGGCGGCGACCGCGCCGGCGGTCAGATCGGCGGCAACGGCGGTGGGAACGGTGCAGGCCAGGGCCACGCTCAGAGCTATCGTTTTCAATAAACCGGCAGACATAGAAGATCCTTTTAGCGATTTTCAGTTATCAGGTGAATTCAACTAATTATTTTGAAACAGCAGGTTAGCGCGTTTTCTTCGGGCTGTTGCGGCGCTTTATTGAAGGTAGCAGTGGTCAGGCGGGGCCGCCTGACCAGAGTAGCGAATCGTGACGTGGCACGTTATGTGCCGGCGGGCAACGCCGACTGCAGCCATTGGCAGAAGTGCCGGGCGAGCGGATTGTGTTCGCTGTCGCGGTGCAGCAGCCACGCCCAGTTGGCGCCGCGCACGCGTTGCTCGGTTAACGGTTGCAGCAGCCCGGCGTCGCGCGCGTGCTGCGCCAGCAGTTGGCTGACCAACGCGATGCCGAGGCCATTGCAGGCGGCATCCAGCAGCAGACCGGGATCGGAGAAGTTCAGCCCGCTGTCGCGCTGGCCGACGTGCGCGCCGCCCGCCACCGTCCAGTGGCTCCAGTCCATCTCCCGTTCGCCGTGCAGGGTCACGCGCTGCTCCGTCGCCAGCGCCAGCACGCTGGGGTGGCAGGCGGGATAGAGCCGGTCGCTGCAGAGCACGTTAAAGGTGCAGTCTGCCTGCGCGCTGAGATCGTCGCGGATCGCCAGATCGATACTGTCCGTCGCCATATTCGGCGGTTCAAAACTGGTGAACAGCCACAGGTCGACCTGCGGATGCTGCCGATTGAAGTCGCCCAGCCGCGGCATCAGCCAGTGGCGGGCGAAAGCCGGAGTGGTGTTGACGATCAGCTGATTGGGTTTGCGGTACTGATCCAAACGGCGAATGCCGACCGCCAGCTGTTGCAGCATCACCTGCGCGGTGCTGAACAGATCGTGGCCGGCGTCGGTCAGCGCCACGCTGCGGCCGGTGCGGAAGAACAGCGGCTGCTCCAGAAACGCTTCGAGGCTGCGGATCTGCTGGCTGATGGCCGACTGGGTAAGGTGCAGCTCTTCGGCAGCCTGATGAAAACTGCCCAGGCGCGCCGCCGCTTCGAAGCCGCGTAGCGCGCTCAAGGGGGGCCAGTGTTTTAACATTATCGATAAGCCTGTCTAATCAGATATCCACTAAATATATCGTTTGTCGCGGTGGCAGGGGAAGACTAGCATAAGATTCAACCGCATAAACGTGAATTGTTCGGTTAACATTTTGAATTATAAATGATTAAAAGAGGTCTTTAATGTCAACTCGCCGCGTGTTTATTAAACAGCTTTCCGCCGTCGCCGGGGTCGGCCTGACGGCCTCGCTGGGTGTTTCGTTACACTGTCACGCAGAAGCTGCGCTTAATCCGGCCTGGCGGATGCCTGACGAAGGAGAACCGCAGCAGCGGGCATTTCTCGCCTTCGGCGCGCAGCGGGCGATCTGGGGCGAATTCACGGCGGATGTGCAGGCGGCGCAGGGCCGTATCGCCCGCGCCATCGCCGAGTTTCAGCCGGTGACGGTATTTTGCCGCGAGCGTGAACGGCAATTGGCCGAGGCCACCTGCGGCAGTCACAACGTCAGCTATGTCGTCACCGAACTGGATGACATCTGGGTGCGCGACTTCGGCGCCAATTTCGTTGTCAACGGCGCCGGCGAACTCGGGGCGGTGGATTTCAACTTCAACGGCTGGGGCAATAAGCAGCGGCATGCCAAGGATGCGCGGTTGGCGGCGTTTGCCGCCAAGCGCTACGGTGCCGCCCAACTGCGCCGCAGCGCACTGATAGGCGAAGGCGGCGGTATCGAAGTGGACGGGCACGGCACCGGCATCATGACCGAAAGCAGCTGGGTGAATGCGAACCGTAATCCGGGCTGGAGCCGGGACCGGGTGGAGCAGGAGCTGAAAGCGATGCTCGGCCTGCGCAAAATTATCTGGCTGCCGGGCATTAAAGGCCGGGACATCACCGACGCCCACGTCGATTTTTACGCCCGCTTCGTGCGACCAGGCGTGGTGGTGGCCAATCTGGACACCGATCCGGCCTCTTATGACCATGCGGTTACCCAGCAACATCTGGCGATCCTCAAGGCGGCGACCGACGCCGACGGCCGCAGGCTGCAGGTGCATACGCTTTCGCCGCCGCTGGCGCCGCGCGACAGCCGATTCAGCCGCAACAACCCGGATTTTGCAGCGGGCTACATCAACTATTTCGTCATCAACGGCGCGGTGATCGCCCCGGAGTTTGGCGACCCACAGGCGGACCGGGCGGCGCTTGAGCTGCTGACGGCGCTCTATCCGCAGCGCAAGGTGGTGCAGCTGGAGATCGACGCCATCGCGGCCGGCGGCGGCGGCATTCACTGCGCAACCAACCAACTGCCGGCGCATGGCAAGCCGGATCGGTGAGTGTTCAAAAAATGCGTACTCGGTTGTTTGTCGCCATAGGGTGTGGTTGGCTGAGTGGAAACCTAAGGAGGCCATAATGAACGACTCACCCTTGAGCATTCCCACCTGGTATCGCGATCCGCACGCAGAACAGGCCATGGCCGATGGCCATGCGCCTATTTGGCGCCATCTGATCGGTTTGGTGCCGGAAAATGAACTCTCCGGTATCAGCGTGCTGGACTTTGGCTGTAATCAGGGCGGCTTTCTGCGTTTGCTGCATCAAATTCGCCCATTCCAGCAGGCGGTTGGCGTCGATATCGCGCGACAATCCGTCGATGAAGCCAACCGGCTAAAAGGGAATCTGCCGGTGGTTTATCAAACCGACACGCGGCTGCACGGGTGGGATAGCCACTTTGATATCGCCTTCAGCCATGAAGTCATCTACCTGATCGAAGACATTGCGCAACATGCCGCCGATATGCTGCGGGCGCTGAAGCCGGGCGGCGTTTACTATGCGGTGACCGGTTGCCACACCGGCAACCCGCTGTGGCCGCAGTGGCGTGAAAGGGTAGCTGAGCAGACGCATACCGTGGTGCAGGATCGCTCGCTGGCCGACTATGCGCGCATTTTCTCCGCCGCGGGGTTCCAGGTCTCTGCCCGCAGGCTGGGCTTTTCCGGCTTCGTGCCCTATGAGCCAAACGGCTGGATGCCGGATATCGCGGCGTCGATCGATTACTATTGGCACACCAAAACGGTATTCAGGTTGGTCAAACCTTCAGTGCCGACGCGTTAACGCGCCGGGCCGATGCCGTAACGCAGCAGGGCGACGGCGTGGCGGGCGATATCTTCGGCGTTCAGCTGGCCTTTATCCCGTTCGCGCCGCCATTTCGGCGCGGTGGCCAGCGGCAGCAGCGTGATGCCGAACAGCGTGAAGAACAGCAGGGAAGGCTCGAGATCGGGGTTGAGTTTACCCTGCGCCTGCCAGCGCGCGATGGATTGCAGCGCGATTTGGCGGCGCTCATCGCCGAACCGTTCATCCATGCGCTGTTTCAGCACGCCGCTTTCACTCATGACCTCCCGCAGCCACAGCGGGGCGAACCAGGGGTGTTCCAACGCGATGTCGATAAAACGTTGCGCCAGCAGGGTGAAGGCGGTGACGGGATCGTCCGCGTTGGCGTCAAACACTTCGCCGGCCATTTTGCGCACCGGCAGAAAGCGCTCCTCGATCAGTACGTCCAGCAGCTGATCGCGGTTATGAAAGTAGTAGTGCAGCATGGCCGGGGTGACGTTTGCCTCGCGCGCAATGGCGTTCAACGAGGTGTCTACGATCCCCTGGCGGGCAAACAGGTTCAGTGCGGTATCAAGCAAATGCTCGCGTTTGTCCGCCCCTTTGGCGCCGCCGCTCGGCCGGCCGGGGCGGCGAGGCTTGGCGGGAGTTTGAACGTTTCGTGCTGTCATCGCGGTGAGATCCATTGACCGGAGAAAAGGATGACTCATATATTAATTATGCGATTAATTAATTACAAGTGAACTGACTCCGATGGAGATTGAAAACCCGACAACCCGGCCCGATCGCGGCGGGGTGCCAGCCAAGGCGCCTTCGCTCACGTTGCTGTTTTCCGCGTTGCTGCTGGTGATGCTGCTGGCGGCGCTGGATCAAACCATTGTCTCCACCGCGCTGCCGACCATCGTCGGCGAGTTTGGTGGGCTTGAGAAACTGTCGTGGGTGGTGACGGCCTATCTGCTGTCTTCCACCATCGTAGTGCCGCTGTACGGCAAATTCGGCGATCTTTTCGGCCGCAAGATTGTGCTGCAAATCGCTATTGTGCTGTTTTTGCTTGGGTCGGTACTGTGTGGGCTGGCGCAAAACATGACGCAGCTGATTCTGATGCGCGCGCTGCAAGGGTTGGGCGGCGGCGGGCTGTTGGTGGTCACCCTGGCGGTGGTCGGCGACGTGATCCCGCCGGCGGAACGCGGCCGCTATCAGGGGCTGTTCGGTGGGGTATTCGGCTTGGCCACGGTGGTGGGGCCGCTGATCGGCGGCCTGCTGGTGCAGCATTTTTCCTGGCGCTGGATTTTCTACATCAATCTGCCGCTGGGTCTGTTCGCCCTGCTGGTGATTGGCGCGGTGTTTCAGTCGCAGGTCAATCGAGTGCGGCATGAAATCGACTTCCTCGGCGCCGGTTACCTGGCGATGGCGCTCACCTGCATCATCCTGTTCACCAGCCAGGGCGGCACGGTCATGGCCTGGTCGGACGGCCAGCTGTGGTGCATTCTGGCCTTTGGCCTGGTGTCGCTGGGCGGCTTTATCTATGAGGAGCGGCTGGCCGGTGAACCGATCATTCCCCTCGGGCTGTTTCGCAACCGTACCTTCGTGCTGTGCGGCCTGATCGGCTTTATCGTCGGCATGTCGCTGTTCGGCTCCGTGACTTTCCTGCCGCTGTATCTGCAGGTGGTGAAAGGCTCGACGCCATCGCAGGCCGGGATGCAGCTGCTGCCGTTGATGGGCGGCATTATGGTCAGCTCGATCATCAGCGGCCGGCTCATCAGCAAACGCGGTAAATACCGGCTGTTTCCGATCGTCGGCACCCTGTGCGCATTGGGGGCGATGACGTTGCTCGGCACCCTGACCAATAACACGCCGGTGCAGCAACTGTACCTGTACATTTGCCTGCTGGGGTTGGGCCTGGGCATGGTGATGCAAGTGATGATCCTGGCGGCGCAGAACAGCGTGGAGCCCCGACATATGGGGGTCGCGACCTCGAGCGCCACGCTGTTCCGCTCTATCGGCGGTTCGATAGGCGTAGCGGTGTTCGGGGCGATTTTCACGCAGGTGCTGCACACCCGTTTGGCGGCGCTGTTGCCGGAAGGCGCGCAGCTGCCGCGCGCGCGCGGTGCAGAAGCGGTGCACCATTTGCCGGCGGCGCTGCAGCAGGATTACCTGCAGGCCTTCGGCGGGGCGATCCATTCGGTGTATCAAATTGCCGCCGGGGTGATGGCGTTGGCTTTTGCGCTGACCTGGCTCTTGAAAGACGTGCCGCTGCGGCACAAATAATCCCGACGCCGGCCGCTCCGGCCGGCGCTGCCCGACGAACTTTTACCGAATCCTTACGCAACCCTTTCAGAAGCGCATTCCGGCATTCGATATATTGAGAATAGTCATTCTCAACAGGATCGTATTGCAATGCAGAGGAAAACGCTTTTGGTGCTTGGGCTGTCGCTGTTGCTGGCCGCCTGCGATGGGCAAAACGCCGGTGCGCCAGCCGGCGCGGGCGCAGAACAGGAGGTCGGCGTGGTCACGCTGCGCGGCCAGTCAGTGACCCTGAGCAGCGAGCTGACCGGCCGGGTCAACGCCACCATGACCTCCGACGTGCGGCCACAGGTCGACGGCATCATCAAGCAGCGGTTATTTACCGAAGGCGCCGAGGTGAAAGCCGGGCAGGTATTGTACCAAATTGACCCCGCCAGCTATCAGGCCAGCTACGATCAGGCCGCCGCCCAGCTGAAAAACGCCCAGGCCACGGTGCAATCCACCCGGCTCAAATCGCAGCGCTATGCGGCGCTGGTGAAAGAGAACGGCGTTTCTCAGCAGGATGCGGACGATGCCAAAGCCGCCTATCTGGCGGCCGTGGCGTCGGTGGCCCAGTATCAGGCGGCGCTGGAGACGGCGCGCATCAACCTCGCTTATACCCAGGTGCGGGCGCCGATCGGCGGGCGTATCGGTATCTCATCGGTGACGCCGGGCGCGCTGGTCACCGCCAGCCAAACCGATGCGTTGGCCACCATCCGCGCGCTCGACCCTATCTATGTCGATCTGACCCAGTCCAGCGCCCAGCTGCTTAAACTGCGGCGCCAGCAGGCGGCGTTACAGCGCGGCGCGGTCACGCCGGTCGCCATCAAGCTGGAGGACGGTACGCCTTATGCCCATGCCGGCAAGCTCGAGCTGACCGAAGTCGCGGTGGACGAAGCCACCGGTTCGGTCACGCTGCGCGCGGTGTTCCCCAACCCCGAACATGAGCTGCTGCCCGGCATGTATGTCCACGCCACGGTGGATAACGGCGTCGATCCCAAAGCGATTCTGGCGCCGCAGCAGGGCATAACCCGCAACGCCAAAGGGGAAGCCACCGCGTTGGTGGTGGACGAACAGAACAAAGTGGCGCAGCGCACCGTCAGCGCCGAACGGGTGGTGGGCAGCAATTGGCTGATCGGCAGCGGGCTGAACGAAGGCGATCGCCTGATCGTCGAAGGCACCAGCAAGGTCACGATCGGCGCCGCGGTGAAGCCGGTTGAAGTCTCGGTCGACAAAACCCAACGCGGGGAGCAGTGATATGGCGCAGTTCTTTATCCGGCGGCCGGTATTCGCCTGGGTGATCGCCATCATCATCATGCTGTGCGGCCTGATGTCGATCAATTCGTTGCCCGTTTCGCAGTACCCGGACGTCTCGCCGCCGCAGATTTCCATCTCCGCCACCTACCCGGGCGCAGACGCGGAAACGCTGGAAAACAGCGTCACGCAGGTGATTGAGCAACAGCTCACCGGCCTGGACGGCCTGCTGTATTTTTCTTCGACCAGCAGCTCCAGCGGCTCGGTCAGCATCAACGTCACCTTTGATCAGGGCACCGATCCGGATATCGCTCAGGTGCAGGTGCAAAACAAGGTGCAGCAGGCGGAAAGCCGTTTGCCGAGCGCGGTTACCGCGCAGGGCGTGACGGTCAAGAAATCCCAGAGCAGCTTCCTGCTGATCGTCGGGCTGTATGACGAAAGCGATAAGGCGACGATGGCCGATATCTCCGACTATCTGGTCAGCAACCTGCAGGATCCGCTGTCGCGCATCGAGGGCGTGGGGGACGTGCAGGTGTTCGGCTCGGAATACGCGATGCGTATCTGGCTGGATCCGACCAAGCTGGCGAGCTATGCGCTGATGCCTTCCGACGTGCAGACGGCGATCGAAGCGCAAAACACCCAGGTGTCCGCCGGCAAGATCGGCGATTTGCCGGCCGCCGCCGATCAGCAGCTGACCGCCACGGTAAAGGCGCAGTCGCGGCTGCAAACGCCGGAACAGTTTCGCAATATCATCCTGAAAAGCGACAGCAGCGGCGCGCTGGTGCGGTTGGGCGACGTGGCGCGAATTGAGCTGGGCAACGAGGACTACTCCGCCAGCGCACACCTCAACGGCCACCCGGCGGCGGGGATCGCGGTCAAGCTGGCGGCGGGTGCCAACGCCCTCAACACCGCCAAGCTGGTGAAGGCCAAGGTGGCGGAATACCAAAGTGCGATGCCGCAGGGCTACAAGGTGGCCTACCCGAAAGACAGCACCGACTTTATCAACATCTCGATCGAGGAGGTGGTGAAAACGCTGTTCGAAGCGGTGGCGTTAGTGGTAGTGGTGATGTTCGTGTTCCTGCAAAACCTGCGCACCACGCTGATCCCGACCATCACCGTGCCGGTGGTATTGCTGGGCACCTTCGGCGTGCTGGCGGCGTTCGGCTATTCAATCAATACCCTGACGCTGTTCGGCATGGTGTTGGCGATCGGGCTGTTGGTGGACGACGCCATCGTGGTGGTGGAAAACGTCGAACGCGTGATGCGGGAGGATAAGCTGCCGCCGCGCGAGGCGACGGAGAAATCGATGCGCGAAATCACCGGCGCATTGGTCGGCATCGCGCTGGTGCTGTCGGCGGTGTTTCTGCCGATGGCGTTCTTCGGCGGCTCCACCGGGGTGATCTATCGCCAATTTTCGATCACCGTCGTCTCCTCGATGGTGCTGTCGGTGGTGCTGGCGTTGACGCTGGCGCCGGCATTGTGCGCCACGTTGCTGAAGCCCGCGCACTACGCGCAGACCGACAAGGGCTTGCTGGGCAAATTCAACCGCGGCTATGACCGGCTGCAGGAGAAGTACGCCGACAAGGTCGGTGGGGTAATCCACCGGCCGACGCGCTATCTGCTGCTGTACGGCCTGCTGTTGATCGCCGCGGCCGTGATGTACCTGCGCTTGCCGACCGGCTTTCTGCCCAACGAGGATCAGGGCACGGTGATGGTACAATACACCTTGCCGGCAGGCGCCACCAACGCGCGCACCTCGGCGGTGAGCGAGGCGGTGACCGCCTATTTCCTCGACCAGGAAAAGGCCAACGTCAGCACCATTTTCACCATCAACGGATTCGGCTTCAGCGGCAGCGGGCAAAACGCCGGCATGGCGTTCGTCAGCCTCAAAGACTGGAGCCAGCGCAGCGGCAGCGCGAACACCGCCGACGCCATCGCCAAACGCGCCATGGCGCACTTCGCCTCGCTGCGCGACGCCCAGGTCTTCTCCATGAGCCCACCGGCGATCGACGGTTTCGGCCAGTCCGACGGCTTCACCTTCGAGCTGCAGGCCAAAGGGGCGACCACCCGCGCCGAACTGCAGGCGATGCGCGATCAGATCGTTGCCGCCGCCGGCAACAACCCGGCGCTGCTGGCGGTGCGCGCCAACACCTTGCCGGACACCCCGCAGCTGCAGGTGGAGATCGACAACGGCAAGCTGCAGGCGCTCGGCCTGAGCGCCGCCGACGTCAACAGCACCCTCAGCAGCGCGTTCGGCAGCACCTACATCAACGACTTTATCGATCGCAACCGGGTGAAAAAAGTCTATATGCAGGGCGATGTACAGTACCGCGCCAAGCCGGAAGATCTCGACCGCTGGTTTGTGCGCGGTACTAACGCGTCGGGCGCCAGCAGCATGACGCCGTTCTCCGCCTTTGCGTCTTCGCACTGGATCTACGGGCCGGAAAACCTGTCGCGCTATAACGGGCTGTCGTCGTTCGAGATCACCGGGCAGGGCGCCGCCGGCGTCAGCTCCGGTACGGCGATGAGCGAGATGGAGAAACTGGCGGCAACATTCTCCGCCGGCAGCAGCTATTCCTGGAGCGGGCTGTCCTATCAGGAGCGGCTGACCAGCGGCCAGGCGTCGTCGCTGTACGCCATTTCGCTCATCGTGGTGTTCCTGTGCCTGGCGGCGCTGTATGAGAGCTGGTCGATTCCGTTCGCGGTGATGTTGGTGGTGCCGATGGGCGTGGTGGGATCGCTGCTGGCGATCACCCTGCGTGGGCTGGAAAACGACATCTACTTCCAGGTGGCGCTGCTCACCATCATCGGCCTGTCGGCGAAGAACGCCATTTTGATCGTCGAGTTCGCCGAGGAGATGCATCAGCGCGGTGAAACGCTGATTGGCGCGGCGGTCCACGCGGCGCGCATGCGCCTGCGGCCGATCCTGATGACCTCGCTGGCATTTACCGCCGGGGTGCTGCCGCTGGCGGTATCCAGCGGCGCCGGCGCCAACAGCCGCATCGCCATCGGTACCGGCATCATCGGTGGCACCATCACCGCCACCGCATTGGCCATCTTTTTCGTCCCGCTGTTTTATGTGTTGGTGCGCCGCATGTTTACCCGTCGGCCCGCCAACCCGCCGTCACAGGCAGGAGAATAACGTGTTGCAACGAGTCATGATGTTAACTTTACCGCTGCTGCTGACCGGCTGTCTGTCGCTGGATCCGCACTACCAGCGCCCGGCGGCGCCGGTGCCCGCCAACCTGCCGCAGGGCGAGGCCGGCGGCAACCAGGCGCTGAGCTACCCGGACGTCGCCTGGCGCGACTATGTCCAGGACGCCCGGCTGCGCCAGGTGGTGGCGCTGGGGCTGAACAGCAGCCGCGATCTGCGCGAGGCGATCGCCAATATCGCGTCGGCGCGCGCCCTGTACGGCGAGCAGCGCTCGGCGCTGTTCCCGACAATCAATGCCACCGCCGACGGCAGCCGCGGGCGGGCGTTGACCGGCAGCGGCAACGCCACCGCGCTGAGCCAAAGCTACGAAGCCGCGGCCGGCGTCAGCGCATTCGAGTTGGATCTGTTCGGCAAGAACGCCAGCCTGTCGCGCGCGGCGTTCGAAACCTATCTGGCGAACTCGGAGGCGGCGAAAAGCACCCGTCTGACGCTGATCGCCGATATCGTCACCGACTGGGTGGCGGTGGCGGCCGAGCGCAGTAATCTGGCGGTGGCACAGCAGACGATGGCGAGCGCCAAACGGTCGCTGGACGTCACGCGCAACAATCAACAGCACGGGATTGCATCGCTGGTTGACGTGGCGTCGGCGGAAACCGTCTATCAGCAGGCGCGATCGGACGCCGCCAGCTACGCCACCAGCGCCGCGCAGGCGAAAAACGCGCTGGATTTGGCGGTAGGGCAAAGCGTGCCGGAAAACCTGCTGCCGAGCGGTATCGAGGCGCTGGGCGGGATCATGCGCGATCTGCCGGCCGGCGTCTCCTCACAAGTGTTGCTGAAGCGGCCGGACGTGCTGCAGGCCGAGCATAACCTGAAATCCGCCAACGCCAATATCGGCTCGGCGCGGGCGGCGTTCTTCCCGTCGATCAGCCTGACCGCCAGCGGCGGCGTGGGCAGCGGTGAACTCTCCTCGTTGTTCAGCCACGGAGCCGGCGTCTGGTCGTTCGCACCGAGCATCAGCCTGCCGATCTTCAGCGGCGGCTATAACACGGCTCAGCTCAACTACACCCAGGCGCAGAAAGACCTGTATGTCGCCACCTATGAGAAAGCGGTGCAGACGGCATTTCAGGAAACCGCCGACGCGCTGGCGCGCAAAGCCACGCTGCAGGAACAGCTGGCGGCGCAAACCGGCTATGTGGCGGCGGCGCAGCAATATTATCGCCTGGCCGAGCTGCGTTACCGCCAGGGCGTGGACAGCTACCTGACGCTGCTGGACGCGCAGCGCACGCTGTACACGGCGCAACAGGCGCTGATCGCCGCACAGCAGACCGCGTACGACAATCAGGCCACCCTGTATAAAGTGTTGGGCGGCGGCGTTACCGCCGAGCGGCAGGGGGATGGTGTCATCGCCGACCCGACGACGCTCCGCCGCTAACCGTCGACCGCGCGTGCCAGGCATTTGGCTGCGCGCGGTTTTTTTATGGAAAGTGTAAAGAAACAGAAAACCCGGCGGGCGGCCAGAACTCGCCGCGTTGAGCAGAGTCAGACAGAGAACCGCATTCATCTTTTATTCATACCGGCTCGAGGTTGTCATGGCAGAAGACATTCAGCAACAGGTCATCGCGCTTATCGCCGCCTTCAACGCATCAGGGCGGCTGAAGAAGGGCGTGGCCATCGCCCCGGAAACCGAGATCAACACCGCGCTCAACCTGTCGTTCAGCGATTCCAATACGCTGATGCGTCGTTACTTCGATACCTTCGGCGTCGACAGCGGCAACTACAACCACGAACTGTATTTTCAGCCGCCGACCAACACCGGGCGCTGGTTTTCCCCCTCCGCGTGCAAAGAGCATCCCCGGCCGCTGTGCGTGTCGATGCTGGTGCGTTCCGCGCGCGCCAAGCGCTGGCTGTACGACATCCACTTCCTGATCGAACAGCTCCGCTAGCGCTGCGTTACTGCTCCAACACCTCGGCGAACTTCGCCAGCCACTGCGGATGCGCCGGCCAGGCCGGGGCGGTGACCAGATTGCCGTCGACGTGCGCCTGATCGATGCCGATCTCCGCATAATGGCCGCCGCCCAGCCGCACTTCCGGCGCGCAGGCCGGGTAGGCGCTGCAGGTGCGGCCTTTCAACACCCCGGCCGCCGCCAGCAGTTGCGGGCCGTGGCAAACGGCGGCGATCGGTTTTTTCGCGGCGTCAAACGCCTGCACCAGCGCGATCACGTCGGGGTTCAGACGCAGGTATTCCGGCGCCCGGCCGCCGGGGATCAAGAGCGCATCGTAGTGCTCTTCCTTGGCGGCGGCGAAGTCGGCATTTAAGGTAAAACGGTGGCCGGGTTTCTCGCTGTAGGTCTGCGCCCCGTCAAAGTCGTGGATTGCGGTCTGGATATAATCGCCGACGGCTTTGCCGGGGCACACGGCGTCCACCCAATGGCCGATCATCTGCAATGCCTGAAACGGCACCATGGTTTCGTAATCTTCGGCGTAGTCGCCGACCAGCATCAGGATCTTTTTCTTGCTCATGATCACAACTCCTGCGGGATGGGGATTGCCTAAGGTATAGCCCAGCGCCCCTGGGAATGCGAACCGCAAAGCGCCTATCTATACTCGTGATACTGCGGCGCTTTTCTCGCCGCTCAACCCCAGGGAGGATCCCCGATGCTGAATCTGGCTACCTTGCTTGAAGAGAGTGCGCGCACCTGGCCGGAGCGGCCGGCGGTGATACAGGACGACAACCCGCTCAGCTATCGGGCGCTTAACGAAATGGCCAATCGGGTGGCGAATTTGTTGGCCGCGCGCGGCGTGCGGCCCGGTGAACGGGTGGCGCTGGCCAGCCCGAACCGGCCGGAGTTTCCGGCTATCTATTACGGCATTCTCAAAAGCGGCGCGGTGGTGGTGCCGCTGAATATTCTGCTTAAAAGCGCAGAGTTCGACTATTACCTGGCGGATTCGGCGGCGGTGGCGCTGTTTTGTTTCGAGGGCAGCAGCGGCCTGCCGCTGGGGGAGGAAGCGCTGCGGGCGGCGGCGAAGGCGGAGCTGTGCCGTGAGGTGTTTATCATCGGCGATCGGTTGCCGCTCGAGGGAGAGCGTTTCAGCGCGGCGATAGCCGAACAGGCTACCGAATTCGCTTCGGCGACGACGCTAGAAAGCGACACCGCGGTGGTGCTGTATACCAGCGGCACCACCGGCCGCGCCAAAGGGGCGGAGTTGACTCACGCCAATCTGGTGCTCAACGCCTTGGGATCGGTGCGGCTGTTCGACGGTTCGGAAACGGCCCCCGATCGTCACCTGGTGACCTTGCCGCTATTCCACACTTTTGGTTCGACGGTGCAGATGAACGCCGGGTTCGCTTCCGCCGCCACTCTGGTGCTGGTCGAACGCTTCGACGCCGCGCAGGCCATCGCGCTGATGCAACGGCACGGCATCACCTTCTTCGCCGGGGTGCCGACCATGTATTGGGCGCTGTTGAATGCGCTGGATGAGCACACGGATATCGAACGCTTGCGCAGCACGCTGCGTATGGCGGTGTCCGGCGGCGCCAGCCTGCCGGTGCAGATCCTGGAGGATTTTTCGCGCCGCTTCGGCGTCAACATTCTCGAAGGATACGGGCTGTCTGAGACCAGCCCGGTCGCCACCTTTAACCATCCCCATCGGGTGACCAAACCCGGCTCCATCGGCCAACCGATCTGGGGCGTGGAGGTGCGCCTGGTCGATGCCACCGGGCAGCCGATCGACGGCATCGATCGGGTCGGGGAGATCGCGGTGCGCGGTTACAACATCATGAAAGGCTATCTGAACCGCCCTGAGGCGACGGCAGAGGTGCTGGAAAACGGCTGGTTCCGCACCGGTGACCTGGCGCGTCGCGACGCCGACGGCTTCTATTTCATCGTCGATCGGGCCAAGGACATGATCATCCGCGGCGGGTTCAACGTCTATCCGCGCGAGATTGAAGAGGCGCTGATTCGCCATCCGGCGGTGTCGTTGGTGGCGGTGATCGGCGTCGAGCATCCGTCACTGGGCGAAGAGATCAAAGCGGTGGTGGTATTGAAAGAGACGGAAGAGCCGATCGAGGAAGAAACGCTGATTGCCTGGAGCCGGGAGCGGCTGGCGGCGTACAAGTATCCGCGCATCGTCGAGTTCGTCGAGCGTTTGCCGATGACCAGTACCGGTAAGGTGTTGAAGCGCTGTTTGCGCTGAGGAAAATCCGGCCTGCCGGGGCAGGCCGGGATACGGGCATCAACCTGGGTAGATGCCGCGCTCTTTACGTGCGGTCAGGATGCGCTCACAGGCCACGATGTAAGCCGCGGTGCGCAGGCTGCACTCTTTCTCGGCCGCCTTGTTCCAGACGTGGACCATGGCGTCGGTCATGATCTTGTCCATACGCTCGTTGATCTCGGACTCGCTCCAGAAGTAGCTCGCCATGTCCTGCACCCACTCGAAGTAACTGACCGTTACGCCGCCGGCGTTACAGATAACGTCCGGTACCACGGTGATGTTACGGGAACGCAGAATGTCGTCCGCTTCTGGGAAGGTAGGGCCGTTAGCGCCTTCCAGCACCAGCTTGGCGCTGAGGATTTCGGCGCGCTGACGGGTGATTTGGCCTTCCAGCGCCGCTGGGATCAGGATGTCCATGTCGACCGACCAGAACGCTTCGCTTTCGATCTCGCTGGCGCCAGGGAAGCCGGCGATCTGCTTGTGCTTGGCCTGGTATTCGGTCAGCGCGGTCAGGTCGATGCCGTTGGCGTTGAACAGGGTGGCGGAGTGGTCCTGGATGGTGACGACGCGCGCGCCGACGCCAACGAACAGGCGAGCCGCTTCGCTGCCCACGTTACCGAAGCCTTGTACCGCCACTTTGGCGCCTTCGATCTGCACGCCCAGACGCTTGGCCACTTCGCTGCCGGTGACGAACACGCCGCGGCCGGTCGCTTTCTCACGGCCCAGGGAGCCGCCGAGGTGGATTGGCTTGCCGGTGACCACGCCGGTGATGGTGGTGCCGTGGTTCATGGAGTAGGTGTCCATCATCCAGGCCATTACTTTGGCGTTGGTGCCGACGTCCGGCGCAGGAATGTCTTTCTGTGGCCCGATGATGAAGCCGATTTCGCTGGTGTAGCGGCGGGTCAGTCGCTCCAGTTCACCTTCAGACAGTTTGAACGGGTCGACGCGGATGCCGCCCTTGGCGCCGCCGTACGGCAGGTTGACCGCGGCACACTTGATGGTCATCCAGGCGGACAGGGCCATCACTTCGTTCAGATCGACGTCAGGGTGGAAGCGGATACCGCCTTTGCCCGGCCCACGCGACAGGTTGTGCTGTACGCGGAAACCTTCGAAGTGACGGATGGTGCCATCGTCCATCTGCAGCGGGATATCAACAATCAAAGCGCGCTTAGGGTGACGCAGCGTATCAACCCAGCGTGACAGCTCGCCGAGGTAAGGGGCGACGCGATCGATTTGTTGCAGATATGTAGCCCAAGCGGTGGTGCTGCTGTCTGAAGCGTAGGATAGCTTTTCCATAACCAACCTTTATATATTAGAGGTATTTATTTCGTTTAACCGTGGATTAGCAAGCGCATAACACTTTGCGACGCTAAATTTACCACTAATTATGCCGGTTGTTAGCCCCCCTCTCATCGGGCCAGCGGACGCTTTTTCGCCGCCCGCTGGCCGGTAAATGAATAGTTAATTACTTTTCGTCGGTGGCGAGTGGGTACATGCATAATTTATGCATATAAATCGCATAAAAACCCTTTTTATCTATTTTTCAGAAGCTTGAATGTGATCAAAAAGTTTCATTTTATTTAACTGCCATGTTGACAATGGCATTTCCCCTCGCCAGAGTTAAATTAATGTTAAAACGGCTCCGGCGTCGTTTTTTTGTAGCACAAGGGAAAGTATAACCATTTGATATTGTAGCATTTACCCACCACGCTCAGGCTTTGTACGCCAAACGTGGGCGATACGACGGCTCACGAGAGCATTTTCTCGGTACCCATTATTATTACCTCCCTGTCACAACGGGGCGGGCAGCTTTTGGTCTCAATTTTTTTGCCGGTTAGAGCGCCCACGGGCGTTTCACTCCTGCTGCAGCCGCACAACGGTTGCTTAATCGCCTTAATGACGGACAGGTAACACCATGACAAAAAATCACTGCGATCGGCTGAACCCAGGTTCAGCCGAGGGGCCAAACTGTGCCCAAACCCTGCAACGTGGGCTGAGCGCGCGCCATATTCAACTGATTTCGATCGGCGGCGCCATTGGCACCGGGCTGTTTATGGGCTCCGGCAAGACCATTGCGCTGTCGGGCACCTCCATCGTACTGACTTACGCCATCGTCGGCTTTTTCATGTTCATGGTCATGAGGGCGATGGGGGAACTGCTGCTCACGCGGCTCGATTACCGCTCGTTCGCCGATTTCGTCTCCGAATACCTGGGGCCACGCGCCAGCTTTTTTCTTGGCTGGTCCTATTGGCTGAGCTGGATCGTTACCTGCATTGCGGACGTGGTGGTGTGCGGCGGCTACGTGCAGTATTGGCTGCCGAACGTCTCGCCCTGGCTGCCGGCGCTGCTGACGTTGGGCTTTCTGTGCCTGTTCAACATGCTGTCGGTCAAGATGTTCGGCGAAGCCGAGTTCTGGTTCGCGATGATCAAGGTGGTGGCGATTGTCGCGCTGATCGCCACCGGCGCCTGGATGGTGTTCAGCGGCTGGACTTCGCCGGACGGCGTGACTGCTTCGCTGCATAACGTCACCGATCCCGCCATTTTCATGCCGCACGGTATCTTCGGCTTCTTCGCCGGTTTCCAGATCGCCATTTTCTCCTGTACCGGCATCGAACTGCTGGGCACGATGTCGGCGGAGACTAAAAACCCCGAGAAGGTGCTGCCGAAGGCGATCAACGCGATCCCGGCGCGCATCATCGTCTTCTACGTGTGTTCGATGCTGACCATTATCGCCGTCACCTCGTGGAGCCACATCTCGCCGGACAGCAGCCCGTTCGTGATGCTGTTCGATCGGGCGGGGCTGCCGGCCGCCGCCGCGGTGATCAACTTCGTGGTGCTGACCTCGGCGATGTCTTCGGCCAACAGCGGCGTCTATTCCAGCACCCGCATGCTGTACAGTCTGTCGATGGAAAAGCACGCCCACGGCCAGTTCCGCATTCTGTCCCGCACCACGGCCATTCCGATCCGCAGCCTGCTGTTTTCCTGCTTCTGCATGGTGGCCGGCACCTTGCTGCTGGTGCTGGTGCCGAACGTGATGACGCTGTTCACCATCGTCTCTACCGTGGCGGCGATCCTGGTGGTTTACAGCTGGGGCATGATTTTGGTCGCCTACCTGGTGTATCGCCAGAAGCGGCCGGATTTGCACGCCGATTCCAACTTCAAAATGCCGGGCGGGATCGCGATGGCCTGGCTGACGTTGGCATTCTTCGCCTTTACGCTGGTGCTGATGGTGTTCGATCGCGATACGCTGATCGCGCTGTGCAGCATGCCGCTGTGGTTTACCACGCTCGGCCTGATCTGGCGCTATCGGGTCCGCGACAGCGTGAAGCGCGAGAGCTACGTGTTTTATCAGCGTGGCGCCGAGGCGGAATAACCGGTGCATCCTGCGCCGCTTGCCGCCGCTCCGCTCGGCAAGCGGCGGCAACTGCGGTATGCTAAGCGGCTGAACAGCAAACCAAACCGGGCTATACGGAGACCCCCCAGCGTGCCGAACTCTTCTTCTCAACTCGAACTTTTGCGCTCGGTCGCCGACGGCGTCGCGGCGCTGTTTTTCCCGAATGCGGAAGTGGTGATCCACGATCTGGCCACCAACAAGATTGCCTATCTGGCGAACAACCTGTCGAAGCGCAAACCGGGTGACGACGCCGGGCTGGACGACTTCGAGCTCGCCGGCGGCGCCGGCGTGACCGGCCCCTATGAGAAGCTGAACTGGGACGGCAAAAAGATGCGCTCGGTGAGCATCGCCGCGCGCGACGAGCAGGGCAAGCCCAGCTATCTGCTGTGCATCAACCTGAGCACCGCGATGTTCGAGGACGCCCGCAACGCGCTGGACATGTTCCTGTCGGTCACCCGGCTGCAGCCACAGCCGCAAGCGCTGTTCAAAGATGACTGGCAGGAGAAGATCAATACCTTCCTGCACGATTGGCTGCGGCGCGAAAACGCCGCGCTCGGTGCATTGAGCCGCGAACAGAAACGGCGGCTGGTCAGCGATCTCTATCATCAGGGGGCGTTCAAGGCCAAAAGCGCCGCGGACTACATCGCCAACGTGCTCTCGATGGGGCGCGCCACGGTGTACAAGCATTTGCGAGAGCTGAAACAGGAGTAAAGGCGGCGGAAGTCGAAAGAAATGGGCGGCGCTGGCCGCCCATTTTTGTTACCAGCGGTAGTTGACCGAAGCGATGATGCTGCGGCCGCTGCCGTAGAAGCAGGCGTACTCGCCGCTGCAGGATGAAACGTATTTCTTGTCCGTCAGGTTCTGTACGTTGAGCTGAAGCGCCGCACCGCGCAGCGCCGACGAAGCCTGGCCGAGGTCATATTTCACCATGGCGTCGTACAGCGTGTAGTGCGGCACATCGTACTGGCCGATGGCGTCGGCCGGCGCATCGCCGATGTAACGCACGCCGCTGCCGACGGTCAGGCCGTTCAGCGCGCCGCTCAGGAAGCTGTAGCTGCCCCAAGCGGACGCCGCGTGGCGCGGGATGCCCGCCGGGCTGTGGCCGATTTCGTCCGCCGAGTTGGAGTCTTTGGTCACTACGTCGGTGTAGGTATAGGCGGCGGTCAGCTTGATCTCCGGCGTCGGCTGAGCGTGCACTTCCGCCTCAATCCCTTTGGATTTCACCTCACCAATCTGCTCGTAGGCGGAGGTGAGGCGGTTATAGGACGCCACATTGCGCTGGGTAATGTCGAACCAGGAGAGGGTCAGCAGGGTGTTGCCGCCCGGGATCTGGTACTTCACGCCCACCTCGGTTTGTTTGCCGGTGGTCGGCTTGAGCGGATCGGCGCCCGGCGCGCTCGGGTACAGGTTAGGATCGAACGAGGTGCTGTAGCTGACATACGGTGAAATGCCGTTGTCAAAGGCGTAAAGCAGGCCCGCGCGGCCGGTGAACTGGGCATCGTTGTAGGTCTGCTCTTTACCGCCGCTGGTGCGATCGCGGGTGTTGACCTGCGACCAGTCCTGACGGCCGGACAGCAGCAGATTCCAGTTATTCCACTCCAGCTGGTCCTGCAGATACACCCCGACCTGATTCAGCGTCTTCAAGTCGCTGGAAACCAGCGTCAGCGCACTGCCATCAATGCTGGGGCGAACCGGATTGGCCCAGTCGATCGGGTAGTCGTTGCCGCGATCGCGGTACATTTTATAATCGCTATGGCTGTAGCGGTAATCCAGCCCGCCCAGCACCGTGTGCTTCACCTCGCCGGTATCGAACAGGCCCTTCAGCTGGTTATCCACGCCAAACTCGTTGGTCATCTGCGTTTCATGCTGCGCCCTGCGCGTCACGGTGTGGTCGTTAACGTCAGAATTTACGTTATAGACCAGATATTTATAGTCTTCATCACGGTGGGTGAAGCGCAGGTTCTGGGTAAACGACAGCGCATCGCTGAAATTATGTTCGAGGCTGTAACCGATCGACGCCTGCTCGCGCCGCGATTTGTTGAAGCTGGGCTCGCTGACGTTGAAATCGTAAGGCACGTAGCCCGCGCTGGTCGGGAACAGCGTGCCGGCGCGCGGCAGGAAGTTGCGCGACCCGGCTTTCGGATCGTTCTGGTAGCTGGTCAGCAGCGTAAAGCTGGTGTCTTCATTCGGCAGCCAGGTGAAGGCCGGCGCGATGGCCACCCGTTGCTGCTTGCTGTCTTTGACAAACTCATGCTCGGTTCTGGCGATGCCGTTCAGGCGGTAGAACAGGGTATTGTCGTCGTTGAGCTTGCCGCCGAAATCGAACGCCGTTTCCGCCAGATGGCGGTTGCCGGTGCTGAATTTGACTTCGTGAATGCTCTGGGCGGTAGGGCGCTTGCTGGTCATCACCACTACGCCGCCGGGGCTGACCTGGCCGTACAGCACGCCGGCCGGGCCGTGCACCATCTCCACGCGCTCCAGCAGCCAGGGATCGATCTGCCCGGCGCCGCCGTTTTGGCTCGAAAGGCCAAAGTGCAGGCCGTCGAGCAGCTTGGGCGCATAGCGGAAGCCGCGGCTGATCACTTCGTCATTGCGGTTGGAGTTGCCGCGGTAGGTGGTGATTACCCCGCTGGTGTAGTTCAGCGCGTCGGCGACCGACGCCGGCTCCTGGTCGTTCATTTGCTCGCGCGTCACCACTGAGATGGACTGCGGCGTTTTACGCAGAGAGGCGGCGGTCTTGGTGCCGGCGGCGCTCTCTTTGGCGACGATCCCCTTGACCGGGGCGGTCACGCTGTTTTGCGCGTCGGCGGTCACCAGAATCGTCTCGTCCGCGGCGGCGGACGCGTGTGGCGCGAAGGGCAGTAAGGCCAGCGCCGATCCCAGCAATAGACGCTTGGCGGACATCGCCTCTGCGTTCGCGTTTTCTATCCCTTTGTTTTTAATCTTCATTATCTCTCCTGCATACCTGCGTTGTGTGTCATGCCACCCTGATAAACCCCGAAATGCCGACAAGCGCTCTTCACCCGTCGACGCGGAAACGCCGTGTGTGCACGACGGTAAAAATCCGACAAATAGTATTGAAAACGATAATGAGTATCAATACGATTGTCAGGTTTTGTAAAAATCACTCATGTTATGTAAGGGGCGCTATGGATTTTTTGCCGGAAAAGAGGCCAGAAAACGGTCATGCGGGATTGGCGGCGCAGTGGCTGCGTGAAGAGGCGGCAGGGCAGCCCGCGTGGTGGCAGAAGGTCGCCTCACACGGCACGCCCATCGTCGAGCCGCACGATGACCGCCACGTCAAAATGACCTGGCTGTGGCGCGATCCCGCCGGCGATGAACGGCACTCGCCGATATGCCGCGTTTACGCCGATATCAACGGCATTACCGATCACCACAGCACGTCCCCCAGCAGCCTGACCAGGCTCCCCGGCACCGACGTTTGGTACGGCGCGGCCGTTATCGATCGCCGCTGGCGCGGCAGCTACAGCCTGATCCCCATCACAGAGCGAGATCTTCCCCCCGTCTTCAGCGGCGACGAAACGTTGCGCGATCGCCAGCAGCGCGCCTGGTGGGTATCGCTGTTCCCGCTGGCGATCGCCGATCCGCTGAATCGCCTCTCGCTGGGGCCTTCGCATCGCCCGCGCCCGGTTTCCCTGGCGCAAGGGCCGGATGCCGACGACCAAAGCGCTTGGCAGGCCGCCGATCGGCCATTGGACGAGGCGCGGCTACAGCTTTTTCAGTGGCGCAGCGAACGTCTGGATAACCAGCGGCGCGTTTGGCTGTATGCCAGCGGCGACGCGGCGGTGAAAGCGAACCGCCCGTTGGTGCTATTGCTCGATGGCCAAAACTGGATCGAAAGGCACGCGCTGTTGCCGGTGATCGAGCATGAAACCGCAAAAGGGCGGCTGCCGCCTGCGTGCTGGCTGCTGATCGATGCGATCGACGGTGAACACCGGGAAAACGAGCTGCCCTGCAACGCCGCCTTCTGGCAGGCAATCATCGAAGAGCTGCTGCCGCAGGCGCAGAAGCGCGAAGCGTTCAGCGAGGAAGGGGCGCGCACCGTCGTCGCCGGCCAAAGCTACGGCGGGCTGGCGGCGTTATATGCCGGTGTGCACTGGCCGGAACGTTTCGGCCACGTGCTGAGCCAGTCCGGCTCCTTCTGGTGGCCCACGGTGCAATTCGTTACCCAGTTCGAAAAACGCCACGAGCTGGAGGAAGGCTGGCTGATACGCCAGGTTCGGCAACGCAACGCGGCGGCGCCCACGCTCACCGTGATTCAGCAAGCCGGCGATCGGGAGGCGGACATCGAATTCGTTAATCGCCAGATGCATCAGGCGCTGACGGCGGCGGGGCACCGCGCCGAATACCGCGTATTTTCCGGCGGGCACGATGCGCTCTGCTGGCGCGGCGGCCTGGTGGACGGCGTGCGCCAGCTGCTTTCCGCGATGGAATAACCCACACATTTTGACAGACAGGTAATGCAAATGACTCAGGAACAACAAAACCCGTTCGATGACGAAAGCCTCCGTTTCACCGTTTTGGTCAACGCGCAGCAGCAGTATTCGCTGTGGCCGCAGTTTGCCGAGACGCCGCAGGGGTGGCGCGTGCTGATGGGGCCGGCGTCGCGCGGCGAATGCATCGACTACATCGAAACGCACTGGCAGGACATGCGGCCGGCGGCGCTGAAAGCGGCGGATGCGGCGCGTTAAGCGCCAGGCAGCCACATCGATACATTCCGTTTGAGGAAAAGGACAGACACCATGTCAGAAACGCTTTCTTTGCCGGATACTCAGGTCGAGTATCGGGAGTATCCGCTGGTTGCAGCGCAACCGGGGATCTGGATCGCCGACCAAATCGCGCTGCGCCGCAACGGCTTCGCCGTGGCGCACTACACCGAACTGCACGGCGCTATCGATCGTTCGGCGCTGGAGCGCGCCATCCGTCAAGGGCTGGCCGAAGCGGATACGGTTCAGGCGCGATTCTTTGAGGCGCAGGACGGCCAGCCGGTGCAGCGTTTGCCGCTGATAGCCGACCCCGCACGCGTGCAGGCGCCGGAGTGGCTCGATTTCAGCGCACGGCCGGACGCCGAACAGGCGGCGCTGGCGCTGATGAACGACGATCTGGCGCAGGATCTGCCGGCAGACGGCGAGCGGCCGCTTTATCGCCATGTGGTGATCCGCGTCAGCGCCGATCGCTGGTTCTGGTACCAGCGCTTTCATCATCTGACCCTGGACGGCTTCAGCTTCGAAGCCATCACCCGCCGGATCGCCGATCTCTACCGCGCGCTGCGCCACGGGCTGGCGCCGGCGGCCTCGCCGTTTACCCCGTTCGGCAAGGTGGTGGAAGAGTTTCAGCAATGGCAAACGTCGCCCGCACGTGAGCGGGCGGCCGAATTCTGGCGCCAGCATCTGCGCGATTTGCCGTCGCCGCTGTCGTTATCGACGGAAAACCGGGAGGTTGAACCGGGCGCCCGGCCGCTCAAACAGGCGCTGGTGCTGCCTGAATCGCTGTTTGACGAAGCGCGGCGCGATGATGCGCTGCAGTCGCTGCAACCGGCCGATATCGTCACGGCGGCGCTGGCGATGTATCTGGCGCGCATGAGCGGCGAAACCCGCTTCTCAATCGGTTTTCCTTTCATGCGCCGGATGGGGTCGCAGGCGCTGGCGGCGGTCGGCCCGGTGGTCAACGTGCTGCCGCTGCTGCTGAACGTGACGCCGGATCTGTCGCTGGCGGACGTCTGCCAGGCCACCGTGGCGGAGATCAAGCAGGCGCGTCGCCATCAACGCTATGAGGCGGAGCAGATCAAACGCGATCTCGGCCTGGTCGGCGGCCATCAGGAACTGTATGGCCCGGTGGTCAACGTCAAGGTTTACCACGGCGCCTTGTCGTTCGACGGTCAGGCGGCCGTCACCCATACGCTGGCGATGGGGCCGGTCGACGATCTGGAGTTTGAGATCGGTTTTCGAAGCGGCGTGCTGACGCTGTCTTTGGTCGCCAACCCGGCCAAATACTCGCCGCGCACCTTGCATCATCACGCGGAGCGCATCGGCCATTGGCTGCAGCAGCTGGCGCGGCAGCCGCATCAGCCGCACGGTCAACTGGCGTTGATCGGCGAAGGGGAACTCAGACAACTCGCGGCCTGGGGGCGCGGCGCAGAGCTGGCGCCGCCGGCGGGCATGGTCTCGATCATGGATGCGTTCCAACGCCAGGTTGAGCGCCAGCCCGAGGCGTTGGCGGTGGCCTGCGGCGACGTGCGCCTCAGCTACCGGCAGCTCTCCGAACGGGTGATGCAGCTGGGGCGAGTGCTGATCGAAAGCGGCATCGGCGCCGAAGACGTGGTTGCCATCGGCATTCCGCGCTCGGTGGACACGCTGGTCGCGCTGTTCGGCGTGTTGGCCAGCGGCGCAGCCTATATGCCGCTCGATCTGGACTATCCGCGTGAACGTTTGGCGCTGATGTGCGACGACGCGCGGCCGGTGATGTTGCTGACCCACCGCGCCACGCGGGCCAACATGCCGGATCTGCCGCAGGTATTGTGCCTGGACGACGCCCCGTGCCTGGCGCGCTGCGCGGCCGCCGAGAACACGCCGATAACGGATGCAGAGCGGCGCGTGCCGCTGAGCGAGGCGCATCTCGCCTATATGATTTACACCTCCGGCTCGACCGGCAAACCCAAGGGCGTCATGTCCACCCACCGCGGGCTGCTGAACCTGTTCCTGTCGCATCAGGCCTCTCTGTTCGGCCCGGCGATCGAAAAATTCCAGGCTCGCCACGCGCGCCGCTTGCGCGCCGGCCATACCGCCTCGTTTTCTTTCGACTCCTCCTGGGAACCGCTGTTCTGCATGATGATGGGCAGCGAACTGGTTATCTTCGATGAGGAGCTGCGCCGCGACCCCTGGGCGCTGCTGGAACAAACCCAACAGACGCCGATCGATCTGCTGGACATCACGCCGTCGTTCTTCTCGCAACTGGTGGACTGCGGCCTGCTGAAGGGGCAGTTTCCGCTGCCGTCGTTCGTGATGATCGGCGGCGAGGCGGCGACGCCGACGCTGTGGAACCTGATGCAGCAGCATCCGGAGGTGGAGATCCACAACTATTACGGCCCATCCGAATACACCGTCGATACCCTCGGCGCGCCGGTGACGGCCGCAGACCAGCCGGTGATCGGCCGTCCCCTCGCCAATACCTCAGTTTGGCTGCTCGACAGCCGCCTGCAGCCGGTGCCGATCGGCGCGGCGGGCGAGCTGTACATTTCCGGCAAAGGCATTGCACGCGGTTACCTGCGGCGCCCGGATCTGACGGCGGCGCGCTTTGTCGCCAACCCGTTCGCCGAAGGCGAGGTGATGTACCGCAGCGGCGATCTGATGCGCTGGAGCGCGGAGGGCCAGCTGGTGTTCATTGGCCGGACCGATCACCAAATCAAGGTGCGCGGCTTCCGCGTCGAGCTGGGTGAGGTGGAAAGCGCCTTGGCCGCCTTGCCGGACGTGGGGCGGGCGGTGGTGATCGCCGAGCCGATCGGCGCCACCTATCGCCTGATCGGTTACTGCTCGGTGCAGGATGACGCGCGCCGCGCCTCGCCAACGCTGCAAAGCGAGCTGCTGGGGCAATTGGCGCAGCGTCTGCCGGATTATATGGTGCCGGCGATCCTGGTGGTGATGCCGGAGCTGCCGCTCAACGTCAACGGCAAGATTGACCGCCAGGCGCTGCCCAAACCGCAGGAGACGCTGGCGCAAAGCATTCGCGAACCGGCCACCGAGCAGGAAAGGCTGATTTGCCGCGCGATGGCCAACTTATTGGGGATGGAGCGCGTCGGCGCCGACGACGATTTCTTTGCGCTCGGCGGCGACAGCATCTCGGCGATGGGGTTGGGCACCGCCCTGCGGCGCAACGGTTATCTGCTGCGGCCGCGCGAGATCTTCGCGCTGCACACCCCCGCGCGCATGGCGCAGGCGATGCAGCCGCTGGTCGTAGACTCTCAGGCCGCACGCAGCGTGCAGCAAGGCCCGATCGACGGGCTGCCGATCCTGCACTGGTTCGCCGAGACGGGCGATATGCATCGCCGCTTCGCGCACGGCGTTTTCCTGCGCGTGCCTGCCGAGCTGCAACCGGAACAGCTGCGTGATGCGTTGGACCAGCTGCGCGCGGCGCACCCGGCGCTGGGCGCCAGGATCCGCGATGGCCAGTTGGTGGTTGAAGAAGCCGCTACCGCTGAGTTCATGCAGGTTCAGACCGTATCCGGCGAACTGGAGCCGGCGGCGGAACAGGCTTTCGACGCCGCACTCGAGCATCTCGATCCGGCGGCCGGCGCCATGATGCAGGCGATCCTGTTGCAGCGCGACGGGCAGAGCCTGGGGCTGGTGCTGGCGATCCACCACCTGGTGGTCGACGGCGTTTCCTGGCGCATCCTGCTCGAGGAGCTGCGGCAAGTGGCCGACTGCGCCATGCAGGGGCGGCCGATCACGCTGCCGCCGGAAGAAACCTCGCTCTATGAGTGGTCCGCGCGTTTACGCGCCGACGTGGAACGCCGGGAAGCCGAGCTGCCGTTCTGGCGGCAAATGCTGGCGGACGGCGTGCCGCGTTTGGGCCGGCGCGCGCTGGAACCGCAGACCGATCGCATCGCCTCGGTGAGCGAGCGGCGCACGCTGCTCGACAGCCGGTTGACCGCCGCGCTGCTCGGCACATTGCCGCAGGATTATCGCGCCCAGGTTGAAGAGATCATGCTGTGCGCGTTGGCTCAGGCCTGCCGCCGCCGTTTCCAGGCCGCTTCGCTGCGTTTCTCTCTGGAGTCGCACGGCCGCGCCGAACTGGACGACGGCCTCGATCTGGCTCGCACCGTCGGCTGGCTGACGGCGGAGTATCCGCTGCGCATCGAACTGCATGACGCCGAGCACAATGAGGCCGTGCGCGCGGTAAAACGGGCGACGCGATCGGTGGCCGATCGCGGCGTCGGTTACGGCCAGCTGCGTTATCTGCATCCGCAGCGTGACGATCTGGCGGCGCTGGCGCAGCGCAACGCCCCGGAGATTTTATTCAACTACCTCGGGCGTTTCAGCCAGGATGAGGGGCACTGGACGCCGCAGCGCAGCCAAACCCGCTTCCGCGACGCCTTCGCCGTGGCGCAGGATGCGCAGCAGGCGCCGTCTTACGGGCTGGAAGTGAACATCTTTGTCGAGGAACGGCGCGACGGCGCCTGCCTGGCGATCAACTGGAGCTGGCTGGAGGGAATTTTCAGCGAGAGCGACATTGCGCAGCTGCACAGCGGCATCGAGCAAGCGGTGCGTTCACTGTGCGAATTTGCCGAACGGCATCCCGAACGCGCGGCGGCGACGTTGGTGGCGGCCGAGATCGCCCAGCCGGGCGCCGATGATGAGGCGGTGCGCGCCTGGGAGCGGGAGTGCGGGCCGTTAGCCGCGGCGCTGCCGCTGTTGCCGCTGCAACACGGCCTGCTGTTCCATGCGCAGACGGCGCAGCAGGGCGGCAGCTATAACTCGCTGACGCGCCTGAGCCTCTGCGGCGAACTGGACGCGCATCAACTTCAGCAGGCGCTGGATGCGGTGATCCGCCGCCATCCGCAATTGGCCGCCCGATTCAACCGCGAGGGCGAGCCGCTGCAGCTGATACCACAGGAAAGCCATTGGCCGCTGGACAGCCACGCGCTGCCGCCGCTGACGGAAGAACAAGAAGCGCAGGCACTGCACCGGCTGGAGCAGCAGGAACTGCAGCGCGATCTGTTCAACCAGCCCGGCGCGATGCTGCACGCGCTGTGGGTCAAACACGGTGATAGCGAACGCTACACGCTGTTCCTTAACGCGCACCACCTGATCGTCGACGGCTGGTCGACGCCGGTGGTGCTCAACGATCTGATGCTGGCCCTGCGTGAAGGCGAGCAGGCGTTGCCGCCGCTGCGTTCGAACTATGCCGATATCGTGCGCCGCCTGACCGCGCGGGATGCCGAAGCCTCGCGCCGCCTGTGGCGCGAGACGCTGCAGGACGTGCGCCCGACGTTGCTGTTCGGTGAAACGCAGGACGAACGCGTGCATGAGCTGGAAATGACGCTGCCGCCGGCCGAGGAAAGGCGCTTGCTGACCCTGTGCCGCGAACGCGGGTTGACGCTCAATACCCTGATGCAGGGCATTTGGGCATTGCAGCTGGCCAGCTGTTGCGGCCAGCAGGACGTGGTGTTCGGCTCGCCGGTTTCCGGCCGTTTTGGCCAGATAGAAGGGATCGAGGAACACGTCGGCCTGTTCAGCAACACGCTGCCGGTGCGGGTTCGTCTGCAGCACGATCGTTCGTTGACGGAGCAGTTGACCGACCTGCAGCACCGGCAGATTGAACTGCTGGAGCACGATGATTTGGGGTTGGGGGAAATTCAGCACCTGGCCGGGGCGGGCACGCTGTTCGATACGCTGTTGGTGGTGGAGAACTACCCGGACAACGACGCTCTGCTGGGCGGCACAGGATCGCTGCGCTGCGACGCCATCCGCAACAAAGGCTATACCCACTATCCGCTGACGCTGCTGGTGCTGCCGGGCGAACGTCTGCGCCTGCTGATGGAGTACCGCGCCTCGGTGCCGCAGCCTGAGCGCTTCGCCGCGCGGCTGATGGCGCTGCTGCAACAGTGGATCGCCCAGCCGGATCTGCCGCTGCCGCGCTGGCAGTTGCAAACCCCACAGGAGCAGACGCTGATCGCGGCGGTCAACCGCACCGGGCAGGCGGTGGCGGACACCACCTTGCATCAGGCGATCGCCGATCAAGCGCAGCGCACGCCGGAACGCATCGCGCTGCAGGATGCCGGGCACAGCCTCAGCTACCGTGACATGCAGCGCCAGGCCGCGCTGCTGGCCGAGCGGCTGACGGCGGCCGGCATTCAGCCGGGGGATATCGTCGCGGTGGCGTTGCCGCGCTCCGTGCGCCTCAGCCTGGCGCTGACGGCGATTGTGCAGACCGGCGCCGCCTGGTTGCCGCTGGACACCGGCTACCCGGACGAGCGGCTGGCCTACATGGTGGAGGACGCCAAGCCGCGGCTGATTATCACCGAAAGCGCGTTGGATACCCGCTTCGCCGCGCTGGCGCCGACGCTGCTGTTCGATGCGCTGGACGAGAGCGTGCGCGAACCGGCGCCGCGCCAACCGGCGGGGAACGGCGATTATCCCGCCTACGTGCTGTATACCTCCGGCTCTACCGGGCGGCCGAAAGGCGTGGTGGTGAACCACCGGGCGATCGTCAACCGCCTGTTCTGGATGCAGCACGAGTATGCGCTCGATGCGCAGGACGTGGTATTGCAGAAAACGCCGTGCAGCTTCGACGTTTCCGTCTGGGAATTTTTCTGGCCGCTGATGGTCGGCGCGCGCCTGGTGATGGCGCCGCCGGAGGCGCACCGCGATCCGCAGGCGCTGACGACGTTGATCGACGACTATGGCGTGACCACGCTGCATTTCGTTCCGTCCATGTTGGCTATCTGGGTGGAGGCGCTGAACGAACGGGCGCCACAGCGCGCCGCCGCCAGCCTGAAACGCGTGTTCTGCAGCGGCGAAGCGCTGTCGTGTGAACTGGCTTCCCGCTACCAGGCGTTGGTTACCGCGCCGCTGCACAACCTGTACGGCCCGACGGAAGCGGCGGTCGATGTCACCTACCAACCGGCGTCCGGCGCGGCATTGGCGGCGGTGAACGGCGCCGGCGTGCCGATCGGCAAACCGGTCTGGAACACCCAACTGAGCATTCTCGACGCCATGCTGCGGCCGGTGCCCGTCGGCTGCGCCGGCGATCTCTACCTGCGCGGCATTCAGCTGGCCGATGGCTATCTGCATCGGCCGGGGCTGACGGCGCAGCGGTTTGTCGCCGATCCCGCCGGCAACGGCGCGCGCATGTATCGCACCGGCGATATCGCCCGCTGGCTGGAAGACGGCAGCGTCGAGTATTTGGGGCGCAGCGACGATCAGCTGAAGATCCGCGGCCAGCGCATCGAGCTGGGCGAAATCGAGCAGGCGCTGCTGGCGCAGCCGGGGGTAGCACAAGCGGCGGTGCACGCCATCGAGCTAGGCGAGGGCGCGACGGGGCTGGGCGGCGCCGATATGCGCCAGCTGGTCGCCTGGCTGATCGCCCAACCGGGCGTGACGCTGGACACCGCCGTGCTGCATCAGGCGCTGGAGCAGCGTTTGCCGGCGCACATGATGCCGGTCAGCTATGTCATGACCGACCGCTTCCCGCTCAGCGCCAGCGGCAAGCTGGATCGCAAGGCGTTGCCACGGCCGCAGCTGGCCCTGCAAGCCGGGCGTGCGCCGCAGGGCGACAGCGAACGCCTGCTGGCGGCGCTGTTCGGGGAACTGCTGGGGCGCGAGACGGTGTATGCCGACGACGACTTCTTCGCGCTGGGCGGCCATTCGCTGCTGGCGATGCGTCTGGCGGCTGAGTTGCGTCGGCGCGTCCCGCGGCCATTGAGCGTCGGGCAGATCATGTTCGCCCGCAGCCTGGAGAAGATGGCGCACCTGCTCGATGACGCGCAGGCGGCCAACTCGGCCGAGAGCCGCGGCGTCGGCGAATGCCTGCAGCTGCGGGCCGGCCAAGGCCCGGCGCTGTTCTGCCTGCATCCGGCTTCCGGTTTCGCCTGGCAGTACTCGGGGCTGAGCCGTTATCTGCCGGGGAGCTACCCCATCATCGGGCTGCAGTCGCCAAGACCGGATGGCGCCATCGCCACCTGCGAGGATATCGAGCAGATGGTCGATCGTCATCTCGCTAATCTGCGCCGCCTGCAGCCACAGGGGCCTTACTACCTGCTGGGCTATTCGCTCGGCGGCACGCTGGCGCATTCGATGGCCGCGCGCCTGCAGCAGCAGGGCGAAGAGGTGGCGTTCCTTGGGATGCTGGATACCTATCCGCCGGAAGGCCAGGATTGGACCGGCCCCAGCGAAGAGGAGGCGCAGAAAGAGGTGGCGCAGGAGCAGGCCGAGTTTATGGCGGAAGATCATGGCGATCCGGCGCTGATGGCGGAGAAGGCGGCGATGTTCGACAGCATCGTCGCCAACTATCGCGACGCGGTGCGCATTCTGTCCCAGGCGCGCAGCCGGCGTTTCCACGGCACGGCAACGCTGTTTGTCGCCGACCAGACGCTGCCGCCGGAGATGGATATCGACGCCGTGTGGGCGCCGTATCTGGATGGGCTGATCTGCCATCACCAGCGCTGCGAACACGCGGACATTCTGTCGCCGGCTTCGCTGGAGACGCTCGGCCCGCTATTGCACGAGCTGCTGACGCGGCAATACGGGTTGGTATAACGCAACCGGGCCGGGGGCGTGCGTCCCGGCCCGTACTAAAACATGATATGCAGGACACTATGGCCAGACCTTCTTTTTTTCTTGATTTCAGCTTGCTGAGAAGCAATGCGCATTTCCGCGCGATTTTCTGCGCCCGCATGCTGTCGGTGTTTTCCCTCGGCATGTTGGCGGTGGGGGTGCCGATCCAGATCCAGGCGATGACCGGCTCCACGTTGCAGGTGGGCGTGGCGGTGGCGCTGGACGGGGTGGGCATGTTTATCGGCCTGATGCTGGGCGGCGTGCTTGCCGATCGCTACGATCGCCGCAAGCTGATCCTGTTTGCGCGCGGCACCTGCGGACTGGGCTTTGTCGCCCTGAGTCTGAACGCCTTCGCCCCGGCGCCGTCGCTGTGGGCGCTCTACCTACTGGCGGCCTGGGACGGGTTCTTCGGCGCGCTGGGCATGACGGCGCTGATGGCGGTGATCCCGCTGCTGGTCGGGCGCGAAAACCTGGCGGCGGCGGGGGCCTTGAGTATGGTGACGGTGCGCATCGGCGCGATCCTGGCGCCGGCGCTGGGCGGGATCATCATCGTGTTCGGCGGTGTGGGGCTGGCGTTCGCCGTGGCCGCCGCCGGGACGCTGGGCACCCTTATCCCGCTGGTGCGTCTGCCGACGCTGTTGCCGCAGCAGCAGGAGCCGGAACACCCGTTGCGCGCGCTCGCCAGCGGCTTCCAGTTTGTCTGGCGCAATAAGGTGGTGGGGTCGGTGGTGCTGCTGGGAATGCTGATGAGCATCGTCGGCGCCGTCAGGGTGCTGTTCCCGGCGTTGGCGCAGGACGCTTACCACGTCGGGGCTTCCTCTATCGGACTGATGTATTCCGCGGTGCCGCTCGGCGCGATGCTGGGCGCGCTGACCAGCGGCTGGGTGGGGCGATACGCTCGTCCCGGCGTGCTGATCCTGGTCGCCGCCATCGTCGCGTTTACCGCTATCGCTTCGCTGGGGCTGTTCAGCCACCTGGCGCCGGCGCTGCTGGCGCTGGTGTGCTACGGCTACGCCAACGCCATCGCCTCGCTCCTGCAATTCATGCTGATCCAGAGCAACACGCCGGATCATCTGCTGGGGCGGGTGAACAGCCTCGGCACCGCGCAGGACGTAACCGGCGATTCGATCGGCGCGCTGGGACTCGGCGTACTGGGCAGGGTGTTTACTCCGTTGATGAGCGTGCTGTCGTTTGGCGCATTCGCCGCCGTGCTCGGCGTGCTGGTGGCCTTCAGCGTGCGCACGCTGCGCCAGTGCCGGCCGGCGGACGCGTTGGTCGAGCACGATGAGCCCGCTGCGGCAACCTCAGCGGCGGCAGACAACTAACCCCTCACGGCACCGGCTGTTCCGGCCGGTGCTGCTCCCCCCAGTTGCACATCATGTCGATCACCGGGATCAGCGAACGCCCGCGCTCGGACAGGCTGTACTCCACCTTGGGCGGGATCTGCGGATACTCCTTTCTCACCACCAGACGATCTTTTTCCAGCTCTTTGAGCGTCGAACTCAGCGTTTTGTACGAAATGGTGCCGATGCAGCGCTGCAGCTCGTTGAACCGCAATACCGGCTTATACAACGCCAGCCAGTAGAGAATAATCATTTTATATTTGCCGTTGATCACCGACAGCGTATAGCCATAGCCGGTGTCTTCGAGGCTGATGCCCGTTGGGCTGCAGTGGGATTCGGCGGTCATTGGGTACTTTCTCCAGAGTAAGTATGTGTCGTGAGTGTGCGTATTTTACATTGTTCCAGCATAACCTATGATGCGCCGATAGACACCTGACTGGAGAAATCGATATGAAAACCTTGGTGGTGGTGACCCATCCCGATATGGCGAACTCGGTGGTCAATAAACGTTGGCTGGAGGAACTGCGGCGTTACCCGGAGCGGTATACCGTGCACGAACTGCATCAGGTCTATCCGGATTGGCAGATCGACGTCGCCCAAGAGCAGCGGCTGATTGAAGCCCATGACAACATCGTGCTGCAGTTCCCGATTTTCTGGTTCAGCAGCCCGCCGTTGCTGAAAAAATGGCTGGACGACGTGCTCACCTACGGCTGGGCTTACGGTTCCCGCAGCGGCTACAAGATGCAAAACAAAAAGCTGGCGTTGGCGGTCACAGCGGGGGTGCGTGCAGAGGATTATGCGCGCGACGGGCGCTATCGCTACTCGCTGGAGGAAATCTTCCGGCCGTTTGAAGTCACCGCCGGTTACGTGCGGGCCGACTATGCCTCGTTCTTCGCCTTTTACGGCAAGGAGGCCGCTTCGGACGGCACGGTGGAGCCGCTGCAATCCCAAGAGTTGGATCGCAGCGCGCAAGGCTACCAGGCATTTCTCGCCGCCCTGAATTAACGCCGCGCCCCGGATGCGCCAGGGCGTGCGCATCCGGCTACTCGATGTGAACGCCGAAACCGTCTTGCCCCGGCGCGAGATGCGCTTTCAGCGTCAGCTGCGGGATCAGATAGTCACCGGCGTTCTGCCGCCGAAAGCGGATTGGCTCGGCGTTCCACAGATTATCCAGCCGCTGCCCGAGCTGCTCGCACAGGGCGGCAAAGCGTGCCTCATCGGTTTTGCCGGCGCGGTAGGTGACGAACGGCGGCAGCACCTCGAACCCTGGGTAGTGCAGCATGCCGTGCTGGATCGGGAACAGGATATCGTCGATCGGCCCGTTGATGCCGCGCGGGGCGTAATGAGACTCCCAGCCGCCGGCGGTGACGATCAGCATCGCCCGTTTGCCCGCCAGCGTCCCCTCGCCGTAACGGTCGCCCCAATGGGTGTCGGAATGCTCACCTACGCCGTAGGCAAAACCGTAAGCATAGACACGCTCGAACCAGCCTTTCAGAATCGCCGGCATCGAGAACCACCACAGCGGAAACTGCAGCAGCACCGCATCCGCCCAGCGCAATTTTTGCTGCTCCCGTTCGATATCGGCGCTCTGCATGCCGTTGGCGAACGCGCGCTGCGAATCCCGCGAAGGATCGAAACGAGCCGTTGCCGGACCTTCCAGACTGTCGTCAGCGTCGAGCGCCGCTTTCCACTTCATGGCGTACAGGTCGGACACCTGTACCTGATGGCCGGCCTGCGTCAGGCGCTCAGCGGCGAAATTTTTCAGTGAGCCGGCCAGCGACAGCGGCTCCGGGTGGGCGTAAACAATCAGCACATTCATAACAGCTCTCCTTGGTGTGAGAGCTGCAGGTTAGGGCGTTAGTCGGTATATTAGAAATGAATTACCGTTATCCCAGGTATAACTATGAATAATTTAAGGCGGCTGGATCTCAACCTGCTGGTGACGCTCGACGCGCTGCTGGCGGAGCACAACGTCACGCGCGCGGCGCAGCGGCTCAATTTCTCCCAGCCGGCGGTCAGCGTGCACCTTGCCAAACTGCGGGCGATCTTTGACGATCCGCTGCTGTTGCCCGGCCCGCGCGGCATGCGCCCGACCGCCAGAGCGGAACAGCTGCGGGAACCGTTACGTCAGGCATTGGCGGCGCTCGAGTTGGCGGTAACGCCGGCGACGCCGTTCGATCCCGCCGTGGCGACCGATACCTGGCGCGTGGCTGCCTTTGACTACGGCGAATCCACCATCGTGCTGCCGGCGCTGAACGGTTTGCGCACGGCAGCGCCCGGCACCCGGCTGGCGGTGTTGGAGATCGCCCCGGCGCGCCTCGCCAAACGGATGGAGCAAGGGGAAATCGACCTGGCGTTTCATACCCGAGAAGGTGCGCCATCCGGCCTGCGGCAGCGCACGCTGTTTAGCGAACGCTATGTGCTGGTGGGCCGGGTCGGCCACCCCAAGCTGCATGCCAGGCTGACGCCGGCGCAATTTTGCCAATTGGAGCAGGTGATGGTCTCGCCGGACGGCGGCGGGTTCTATGGCATGACCGACAGGGCGTTGGCAGACGTGGGGCTGACGCGGCGGGTGGTGCTTTCCGTGCCACATTTTCTGTTCGTTATCTCGGTGCTGACGCAGTCCGATTTGGTGGCGATGCTGCCGGAGCGGCTGGTGCGCAACCAGCCTTTATTGCAACGGCTCGAGCCGCCGCTGGCGGTGCCGGGCTTTGAAATGACCATGCTGTGGCACGAACGATCGCACCGGGATCCCGCTCACCGCTGGCTGCGCGAACATATCGTGCGTTCAGTGTGAGCGAGTTGGCGGGTTAAAGGGAGAAGCGTTTTTTGACTCTGTCGATCGGCGTGCCATCGCTGAGCGGCACCTGCGGCAAACGATCGTAATCGCGAAAGCCCATTTTGTGATAGTAGGCGAGGCCACCGACGTTATCCGCCCGGATGGTGGCGTTGATGTGCTTGAAACCGTGCGACTTCGCCGCCGCTAATGTGGCAGGGAACAACGCACTGCCGACGCCGCGCACCTTCGGCGACAGGCGGGAGAAGGTGGCAATATCTGCAGTATCGGGCGGCAGGGCATCATCTGCGCTCAGCGCCTGGAAGCCCACCAACAGCCCATCTACCTCCGCGACCTGGCAGCTCAGCGCATTGCTGCCGCTGATGAACCATTCGCTGAATTCGGCGGGGGTGAGGGGCGTTTCTATCGCCGTCGTGCCGCCGGCGCCGATCACGTCATTCAATAACTGCGTCAGGGCTTCAGCGTCTTGCGGGGCTACCGTTCTGATCTTCATTGCGTTGCAATCTCCTATGATGAATCGGCTGGAACCATCGAAAGAAGATAGACGCAGACGTCCGATAATGAAATATCGGAACGTGCCGGACGAAAAGACAGTGAGGGGAATTACATGAACAGGAAGCGGTCGGCCAGCGGAACCCCACGTTCGAGGCGCGGCGGCAACGCGTCGTCGCGATCGTCTGGCTGAGCAGCCTGCGGCGCGGCGTCTTCGGTTTTTTCAATCATCAGCTCGCCGAGCAGGGCCAGAAAACGAGTGAGCTTTTGCATATTCCCTCCGGATCCTTGATTATATTGAGAGTGATACTAATCGCCGCTCAACCGAATGGGAAAAACTTAAAACTCATATCCTAAGAACCGGATCGCATATCGCCTGACCGGGCGACGGTTGCCCATCGCCCGGTGTACGGTTTAGAAGGTGACGTTAACCTTGGCCCACAGGGTGCGGCCCGGTTCATTCACCGCGCTATTGGCCGAATACCCGAAGGCGCTGTTGCCCGCCAGGTTGAGGTGTTCGCTGTAGGTCTTGTTCAGGATGTTATCCAGACCGGCGCTCAGCTTGACGTTTTTATTCACCTTGTAGGCGGCGTTGGCGGAAAGCACGCCGAAGCCGGCGCTTTCGGCAAAGTCTTTGCCTACCACGTTGCCTTCGTTGATCGCCACGCGGTGTTGGCTGCTGACCAAACGCCACAGGCCGGTGCCGCTCCAGTCGCCGTACTCATAGGTGAGCCCCAGACGCGCCTCCAGCGGCGGGGTCTGCGGCAGCGGCCGGCCGTCGCTGGTGTTTTTACCCCAGGAGTAGGCCAGGCTGGCGTCGGTTTTCCAGTGCTCGCTCAGCTGGTAACCCATGCCCATTTCACCGCCCATGATGTTGGCGTTGACGTTATCGGCCTGGCTGAGACGCGCGTTGTGCGGATCGTATTTGAACAGGATGAAATCATCGACGCGGCCCACGTAAGCGGAGACCCAGCCGTTGAAACGCTTGCCGTTGTACTGCGCGCCGATGTCGAGCTGTGTGGTTTTTTCGCTCTTGACGCTGGAGAACGGATCCTTGCTGCCGTTCGGGCCGAGCTTCGGCGAGAACAGCTCCCAATAATCCGGGAAGCGCTCGGTATAACCGACGCCGGCATACAGCATCAGCGGCAGGTCGGCCAATGTATGCTCAAGACGCATAAAGCCGCTCGGCAGGGTGTCCGAACGCTCCCCGTCACTGCCGCTGCGGAAATTCTCCACCAGAGTGCGGTCAAGACGCGCGCCGCCGATCAGTTTATCCTGTTCGCTGGTGGACCAGGTCAGTTCACTGAAGGCGCCGTAGCTGTTGAACTGGGCGTCTTTTTCCCAGCTGCCGCGGCTCATGCTGCGGTGGGTGTTGGTTTGGGTGTCCAGGCCGCTTTCAAGCTTCACGTCCTGCCACTGCCAGGTGCCCATCACGCGGCCGCCGACGGTGCGGCGATCGAGCTGCATCGTCATGCCGGAGGACATCATGTGCCCGCCGTGGCCGCCCATGCTCATACCGCCATGGCCCCCGTGCCCCCCCATGCCGCCGCTGCCCGGCGAGCGCAGGGTGACGTTGTCCATCACGTGGTTGGCGTAGTTGTAGTAGACCTGCGCTTCCAGCTTATCCAGCACCTCGCCGATGTTGGATTTTTCCACCCGCATGCCCAGGCTTTCACGCTTGAACTGCGAACCGTCCATGCTGCGGCCGGCATAGCGCGCTTCGCCGTTGCCGCGGCCCATGGTCACTTCCAGCAGCGTGTCGTTGTCCGGCGTCCAGCCGAGCGCCAGATCGCCATTCCACTTGTCCCAGCGTGACGGCACGCGCGTATTGGTTCCGTCCTGATAGTCGTTGGAGCGGGATTTGTTGGCCATCACCCGCAGATAGCCTTGTTCGGCGCCGAGGCTGGCGTCGATATTCTCGTCCCAGCGGCCGTTGGAGCCGGTCAGTACGCTGGCGCTGCCCTTGATGCCCGGCTTGTCGAAGCGCGGGCGCTCGCGCTCGAAACGCACCGTGCCCGCCGACGATCCCGGCCCCCACAGCACCGTCTGCGGCCCCTTGGTGATGGTCAACAGATCGAAGCTTTCCGGCGAGATGTAAGAGGTCGGCGCATCCATCCGCGCTGGGCAGGCGCCCAGCATTTCCGAACCGTCGGTGAGGATCTTTAACCTCGAACCGAACATGCCGCGGAACACCGGATCGCCGTTGGTGCCGCCGTTGCGGATCTGCGAAAAGCCGGGGATGGTTTTCAGGTAGTCCGAACCGTCGCTGGCCGGTACCGGCTGGCGCGGGGTTTTCGGCGAGGTGACGATGGTGAGCGGGGAGTAGAGCGGCGCGGTGACGGTGATCACGTCGCCATCATTAACCTGTGCGTCGGTAGGGGGCTGATGCGCCTGCGCCGCGTGGCCGGCCAGCAGGAACAGCGGCATGGCGGTGGTGATGGCGCGGGTAACGGCGTTCTTTTTATAAGTCGGTTTAAACATCATCTTTCCTTAAGCTAACTCTTTTCCGTTCTTGGCCGAGGGATTATTCAGGCGTGGGGCGGCCTGGCGAAAATCACCATCGGAAAATACGGGGGTTATTCCATCAACGTGGAAATAACCGGATTAATAATGTCGTCTCGATGATTAACCGTTGGGCGAATTATTTCCGCCGGGTTGAAGCGATCAACGGCAATACAGAGAACGGCAATGGCTTATTGTTAGATCAGAGGAAAGAAATGGGGGGCGCGCGCGGCTGTAATTCGGTGTGAACGACGTGGGCAAACAGGGGAACGAGATAGTGAATCGGCGGCGGGCGCGAAGCCAGCGAGTGGGACCAGAACAGCGGGGCGTGGCTCACGTCCAGCAGCGGCGCGTGCAGCAACAGCACGCAGTAGCCGCAGGCGCTGTCGTCCATCATCATCGCCATGTTGTGATGGCCGCCGCCGTGCTGCATCAGCGGTTGCGCGGCTTTTTCAGGCTCAGGCGGCGGCGAATGCATCCCGTGATGCATCGGCATCTCCATGCCGCAACCCGCCATGACGGTCGTTCCAGCACTTCCGGCGCGTACATGCTCCAGGGATCGCGAGACCACCGGCGCAATGAACAACATCAGAATGGCAAACATCCCTAACCAGGCGGCGGCCCGATGTCGCGATGCAGAGCGCTGAATTAACGACACAATCAACCTAAAAAAAGGGTTAACACAGGGTAGGGAATTGTACTGGTTTATGTCGAAATGTTAAAACCTTTTATTTCTGGTCAACGGTCTGTTGATGAATATATTATCGAATAAGCGCTTTAATTCTGACCAAAGACTATTTTTTTTGGCACCAATAACGTGATGGGGACAATATTAATGACGGAAAAACTGGCGAGCACCATTATCCCGCTTTATGACGAACATGCCGCCGCCTGGGAACGCCTCAGACCCACCACGCTGTTTGAACGGCCGTGGCTCGATCGCTTTTTGCAGCTCACCCCGGCCAATGCGCGGCTGCTGGATCTCGGCTGCGGCAATGGCGCGCCGATCGCCGCCTATTTTATCGAACAGGGGTATCGGGTCACCGGCGTCGATGGTGCTCAGGCGATGATCGCGCGCTGCCGGCAGCGTTTCCCGCAGCAGGAATGGCGACAAATGGATATGCGCCAGCTGGATTTGCCGGCGAAGTTCGACGGCCTGCTGGCCTGGGACAGCTTCTTTCATCTGGCGCGCGACCATCAGCGCCGGATGTTTCCGCTGTTCAGACGACATGCCGGGCCGCACGCCGCACTGATGTTCACCAGCGGCCCAGCCGACGGCGTGGCGATCGGCAGCTTCGAAGGCCAGCCGCTGTTTCACGCCAGTCTGGCGCCGGAGGAGTACAGACGTTTATTGCAGGAGAACGGCTTCCGCGTGGTCGACCATGTGGTGGAAGATCCCGCCTGCGGGGGAAGAACGGTCTGGTTGGCGCAGAGTATTGAGTGACAATGTCACGGGCAGATTCCCCAGAACCTGCCCGTTAACGTTATTTAGCGCTGACGCGCCAAACGGTATTGCCCACGTCATCCGCAATCAGCAGGGCGCCGGCCTTGTCGACCGTTAATCCTACCGGTGCGCCATAGAGTTCCTTCTCGTCGTCGGAGACAAAGCCGGTAACCACCGCTTTGAGTTTGCCGACCGGTTTGCCTTGCTCAAACGCCACGTAGCTGACCCGGTAGCCGTTCAGCGGCGAGCGATCCCAGCTGCCGTGCTCACTGACAAAGGCGCCGCCGCGATACTCGGCCGGCAGTGCGTTCGCGGTATAGAACAGCAGCCCCAGCGGCGCGACGTGCGAGCTGAGGGCGTAGTCCGGCTTGATGGCTTTCGACACCCGATCCGGCCGCGCCGGCTGCACCCGCCGATCGACGTGCTGGCCGAAATAGCTGTAAGGCCAGCCGTAGAAGCCGCCGTCCTGCACCGAGGTCAGGTAGTCCGGCACCAGATCGGCGCCGATCTCGTCACGCTCGTTGACGATGGCCCACAGCTTGCCGCTGTGCGGTTCCCACTGCAGCCCGGTCGGGTTGCGCAGGCCGCTGGCGAAGACACGGCTGGCGCCAGAGGCGGTGTCCACTTCCAGCACGGCGGCGCGCCGGTACTCTACAGCCAGGCCATTTTCGGTGATGTTGCTGTTGGAACCGACGCCGACATACAGCTTTTTACCGTCCGGGCTGGCCAGCAGGGCCTTGGTCCAGTGGTGGTTGATGGTGTCCGGCAGATCGGCCAGCTCTTTACCCGCATCGCTGATGCGCGTTTCGCCCGGCTGATAGGCGTACTGCATGATGTTGCCGGTGTTGGCCACGTACAGGGTGTTGCCAATCAGCTGGACGCCGAACGGGGAATCGAGCCCCTCGAGGAAAACATGCTTTTCCCAACTACCGTCGGCGGTTGGGCGCAGCAGGGTGATGCGGTTACCGCCTTTGCCCCCTTTACCGGACTGGCCTTTCACCAGCCCGGCGATCAGCTGCTTGGGCGTGCTCACCGCCTCCGTACCCGGCCCGTTGGCTTCCACCACCAGGACATCGCCGTTGGGCAGGGTAAGCAGCTGGCGCGGATGCAGCAAACCGTCCGCCACCTTGTCGATTTTCAAACCCTCGGCCACTTTCGGCATCTGGTTCTGTTGCCAGCCGACGCCCTTTGGCACCTGCATCGGCGGCATCAGGAAGTTTTGCGCCGCCGGCAACACCGGATCCGGCCCCATTTGTTGTTCCGGCGAAATGACGGCGCTGTTATCGCAGCCGGCCAGCGCCAGCACGGCGGAAAGCGCAATCGCGATCGATGATAGCTTCATGAAAACCTCCTTATTTTGCGCGGGCGCCCACGGCCAGCAGAATGTTGGCGAGGCTCAGCAGCGCGACCACGATCGCAGACAGCACCAGACCTTGCGGCACCACGGCATACGCATCCCGGCTATGCACGAAAGCGTTAATGATGGCGAGAACGATGGCGATCAGATTCAGCCAGAAATGGAGCTTGACCGGTGAGCCCTGCAGCCGGCCGCTGCCGAACCACACCTGAACCAGGTTAATCAGCCGGGGAATAATGGCAAAAACCAGGCCGATGGCGATCAGCCAGCTGGCACCATTGACCCACTGAATATTCGCCGTACAGGCATAGATGATGTCGAAAATCAGCGCCGCGGTGAAAAATCCGTAGGGTAGCGGATTGAGCCATTCATAGACGGCCACCGCGACCGCTGAAGGCCTTGCTGTCGTTTGCGTGGTCATGCAGGTATCTCCATGAAAAATGATAGGTAAAAAAGGCGTAGACCCCTTAAAGCTTTGTTCAGATTCACCGATTTGAACAATTTTGATTCTCATTTTTAGCATGCGATGTTAAAACCGAACCCTCACTGCAGCATTATCAATGGCTTAGCAACATCGGGAGGAAGGGTATGAGTATAGAGCGCGTTCAGCGATTTCTGGCCGAGCACGCCCCGGAAACGGCGGTGACGGTGCTGACAAAGAATACCGCTACGGTGGCGCTGGCGGCGGAAGCTTTTGGGGTGGAGAGCGGGCAGATCGCCAAGACGCTGTCGTTTCGCGTGAACGACGGCGTGGTGCTGTTGGTGATGGCGGGAACCGCCAGAATCGACAACAAGAAGTACAAACAATTCTTCGGCGTAAAGGCGCGCATGCTGCCGGCGGAGGAGGTGGAGGCGCTGACCGGCTATCCGCCCGGCGGCGTTTGCCCCTTTGCTGCACCGGCAGCGGTGAGAATTTACTGCGATCGCAGCCTGTGCAGTTACGGTGAAGTGCTTCCGGCAGGTGGCAGCGATAATTCAGGCGTGAGAATTGCGCCACAACGCCTGGCCAGCATCACCGGAGCAGAGTGGATTGACGTGACAGGGTAACGTTAAGTGACGTCGTCACAACTACGTTATGTTAAATCTAATGCATTGCCTCGTGATTAATCTACTGTTTTAACAGGAAAAATCATTAGCTCATCGGGTTATGGCAAACCGCTTCGATATTGTGGCCATCCGGGGCGATCACAAATGCCGCATAGTAGTGGGCATGGTAATTGGGCCGCAAACCGGGCGCGCCATTGTCTTTGCCGCCGGCATTTAGCGCGGCGTGGTAGAACGCATCGACCTGTTCACGGCTGCTTGCGGCAAATGCCAGGTGCAGGTGTGCCGGCTTTTCATCGGTTTGAAACAGGCACAATGACACGTTACCCCGATCGGGGCAAAGTTCGACGCCATAGCCGGGCGCGCCTTCGGCAACGATCTTTACGCCCAGCGGCGCCAGCGCATTGAGGAAAAACGCTTTGCTAAGGGCAAAGTCGCTGACGCCAAATTTCACATGGTCAAACATGGAGAGGCTCCTGGAGCGTGGAAGAATATTCCCATTCAGTATAGCTAACGCCGTGGTGGGCGCCGAAAGCGATGCAAACGCACGCCAATGCGCATTTAGCATACAAATAGTGCCCGTTTAAGTGACGCGTTTGGGAGAAATCTGCAGTATCGTAGCCGCCACGTTTTATCAGATTTCACGTAGCGCGATCAAAAAAGCAGGGGATTTCTGGCCAATAGAGGCAGGTATGCGCCATAGAAAATCATGTCCGGTCATCATTACTGGAGCGGGAAATGGCAGCACGCATCATCACGGTCGAGGGCTATGATCTCTGGAACACTATCAAGATGAAGCGCTGAAACTACGCGAGATGTTGGCTGGCGTATTAACGGCAATTCATCATATCGGTAGTACAGCAGTGACAAACCAACGATTGATATCTTGCTGGAGATTGAAAGCCTGGCGGCGTTGGATGGTGTGAATGACAAGATGCATGACATGAGGTCGACGCCGCGTGGCGAGAACGGCATTACCGGCAGGCGTTGCTGCAGCAAGTGAACAGGCGATCAGACAGTTGGCGTTCAGAGATTTTCTGCGCAAGCATCATGGTATTGCTGAGCAACACAAATACCAGGCAGCAGAAGACCGCCGGCAAAACCCGGCGGCTTATGGCCGGTTGAAAGCCAATTTACTTAGCAGCATGAGCAGCCGGCGCGGGCATGGTTGGCCGCAGGAGAAAGCCCATGAATCAGGCCTGGACGGCAGAATCCACATATCACCATCTTGGTGCGCATAATGTATATTATGTTAAATTGAATTGCTGGATACGCACCGTGCCTATCCCTGAGCATCTTCTCTCCTCACCTCCAGCTTTATCCCTCTGATATCTGTCTTTCTACCAGGCTTGTTGTCATTCCATTCGATCGGCTTTTAAACCTGCCTCAATCATCAGACGGCGTGCCTTGATGAAATCGCATTTGCCAACCCGCCTGGGCTGTCAGAAGCCAAATCGACGAACGCTCTGTGCAACGCACGGCGCGGCCCTGCGCGTCGCGCTGAAAACTTTTATACGTCAGCAACACGACGCCTTCACTGATTTTCGCCAGCATAAAACCTTCGGCGAAAATCGGCGGATAGTCCGCTTCCATCACCAGTGCCGCAACGGTTTGGCATTTGTCATAACGTCGGCCTGAGCGGCCAATCTCTTCAAAGTCTTCATGCAGCAATGCCGCGACACGCTTCGGATCGCAGCGCGTTGTTGGCTGGTGCAGTTCAACCTCAAGCACCTGGATTTGGCTAAGCCACTGTGCAATATGGGTCAAAATGCCCTCCTTTTTTGATCGCGCTACGTGAAATCTGGAGACAAGAAACTCACACAGGGGTTCAGATTTAAGCGGATGTGATTCCTGTCATAACGGTTGAAAATCAAACCGGATATTGCTTATTTTAAACCATTACTATAAATTACACGCAATATCAATTTTTTGGCGAATGGAATCATGCCCGATCGGTCATTGCTCTTTTTTTATGGTTTAGTCTTTGCTGCAGTAATTTATTTCATTGTGAAGTTCAGAAAGGAAATCACAAAAAAAGATGGGTTGATAAATATAGCTTCATCTCTCGTTATCGCTATTGCGATAATGTTCCTTCTCAATTCAGATCTTTCTGCCACTGGCATTCTGATTGCCATATTTTCTTTTCTTGCAGCAGGCTTTATTTTTTTATGCGTTGCCATTCTCCTCAAGGATGTGTATTCAACGAAAAAGTATACATTAACTGCCATAAAGCGAATAAAAACGGAAAATTCAATTAATTTAAAGGACATGCCAGAATTCAAAAGCGGCATTTTTTGTTATAAAAAATCATGGTATGCCATCTATTCACCCTCTTTGAATTTACTTGAAATAGGCGTTAATGCGTTTGATAGCCAACCTGAGTTTGGCAAAAAATTCACCGTGCGAACGCTGTCTAAACGCGCTATTACATTCGTTCCGGAAGTAATTCCTGATGAAATCAATGATGACACTGAGCTATTCGGCCAACTGGTAATATTTTGTGAAATATCTGCAAAAAATCAGATTATGGCGGAAAATTATATTGAAGCCATAAAAAATGGCTCTGCTACACCCTGGCTTATCTCTGCGCCAGATAAAACGCACTAATTTTAGCATGGCGGAAATGTTATCCGCCATGCGCTCAATCAGCGATCTGAATTTCGTCTTGCTTCACATGCGACCGCCGAACCCGCAACTCTCCGTGTCGCCAGGCGCCGTCTGCCGTGGCTCGATTGTCGATCAGGCGATTCAAGGCCTCCTCGACTAAGCGGTCGATGCGTTGGCTGTAGCTGGTCAGCGCCCAATTGGCTGAGCCGGCTTCGTCGATATCGTCGAAACCCACCACGGCCATCGCAGACGACGGCGCCGTTTGCCTGAGCGCTTCGAGCGCCCCCAGCGCCAACACGTCGTTCTCGCAGAACAGCGCCTCAACCCGCTCGCTTTCCGGCGTTGCCTGCAGGTATTCGCTCATCAGCTGGAAACCGCGTTGGCGATCGTAGTGGCCGGCGGTGAGCACCCGATCCAACTGAAAGCCGGTAGCCATCAGTTTGTCGCGGTAGCCTTCCATACGTAGCAAATGGCTGCTTTGCGTATCCGGCCCCTTCATGTAGCCAAAGCGCCGATGCCCTTGTTCTATCAGCAACCCAGCGATCTCTTCGCCGGCGCGGTAGCCGTCGATATTGACCACATCAATGTGTTCGCTTTCCGTATTGCGACACACCTGCACCAGCGGGATCTGATGCAGATCTTGCGCGATCGCCGCCCACTCTTGGGTTAACACCGTCGCCAGGAACAAAATGCCATCGACCTGCAGCTGATCGGCCATCGCCATCACCGCCCGGTAGTTTTCCCCTGCGGTGATGTTCAGCAGCAGTGCCATATAGCCGCGGGTTTGCAGCTGTTTGGTGACCATATCAAGCATCATCATCGAATGCGGGTTCTTCATCTCGTCGATGGCCACGCCGATGATGTGCGTGCGTTTTTGCGACAGGCTGCGCGCCAGCAGGTTTGGCCGATAGCCCAGCTCGGCCGCCGCCGCCAGTACGCTTTCACGCGCGCTGTCCGAGATCGACGCGCCAGGCGTAAAGGCGCGCGATACCGTCCATTTAGAGACGCCGGCCTTTTCGGCGACGTCGCTGGCGGTGGCTTTGTGGTGTTTTATCATGGTTACGTCGATCCCTGCTTCGGTGAAGTCAAACTATACCCTGCTCGCTCAGATCCCCTAAGCGCCCGTCGGCATTCCTGCTGCAATTATGTCCCGTTTTTGCACCCGATTGCAATTTGCTGTGCAACCGGGTGCAAAAGGTAAAGAGTTTGTGATCGTCCACGTTGTTTTCACCTTTCCCCTGTTGACCAAATTTTATCCATGGCCGACATTCACGGTGGCATTCAGAGACTCATCGCCGTTTTGTCTCCTGCTTTGCACCCGGTTGCAATGACACTGCTTTTACACAACACCTCTCTTCTCAACAGGATACCGTAATGAAAAAAACCAGACTGCTGTTGATGTTAGCCTGCTCGCTGTTTGTCGTGACCGCCCAGGCCAAGAGCTACCAGGTCGGCGTGGCGCTGGCCAACTTCGATCTCAACTTCGTCTCCATCCTGCGCAGCCAAATGGCACGTGAACTGGCGGCTCAGCAGCTGCAGGGCCAGTTCGTCGATGCCAAAGGCGATGTCGCCCTGCAGGTGCAACAGGTGGACGATCTGATTAATCAGGGTGTGGACGCCATTATCCTCAACCCTGTTGATACGCAAGGCGTTCAGCCGATGATAGCGGCCGCCAAACGCGCCGCGATCCCCCTGATCTTCGTCAACCGCAAACCTGAAGTGCCGCTGACCGGCGCGACGGCCTACGTCGGCTCCGATTCGGCGCTCAGCGGCCGCCTGCAGATGGAGGCCCTGGCGAAAAAAATGAATTACCGCGGCAACGTGGCGATCCTGATGGGCGCCCTCTCCAACGAAGAAACCCGCGCACGCACCCGTGCGGTGGAAGCGGTGATCGCCAAACATAAAGACCTGAAAGTGGTAGAGAAACAGACCGCCAAATGGCAACGCAATGAAGCGGTCGACGTGGTTTCCGGCTGGTTGCTGAACGGCACGCCGATCGATGCGATCGCCGCCAACAACGATGAGATGGCCATCGGCGCGATCATGGCGCTGAAGCAGGCCAAAAAGAATGGCGTGCTGGTCGCCGGCATCGACGGCACGCCAGACGGCCTGCAATTTATCAAAAGCGGCGACCTGGCGGTGACCATTTTCCAGGATGCCAAAGCCCAGGCGATCGGCGCGGTGCAAGTGACCCGAGCGATGTTGGATCACGCCAAAACGGAGCCTTACAACTGGGTGCCTTATGCCACCGTGACGCGAGAAAACTACCCGCAATTTGCACTGATGAACCAGAAATAAACCGTTGCCACTCTCTTTTTCAACCCATTTTGCACCCGAGTGCAAAACCACAGTATCAGGAGTCAGCATGTTAAATGGTGAAAGAAGCATCCCTCGCCCGCTGCGTTGGGCGATGATCGGCGGCGGCCGCCTCAGCCAGGTGGGCTACAAGCACCGTTCCGGCGCACTGCGCGACAACACCGCCTATCGGCTGGTTGCCGGCGCTTTTGATATCGACGCGGCGCGCGGACGTGAGTTTGGCGTCAACCTCGGCGTGCCCGCCGAACGCTGCTATGACAACTATCAACAGCTGCTGGCGCAAGAAGCCAACCGCGAAGATGGCGTTGAGGTGGTGACCATCGCCACCCCCAACGGCACCCATTATGAAATCACGCGCGCAGCGCTGAATGCCGGCCTGCATGTCATCTGTGAAAAGCCGCTGTTCTTCACCACGGCGGAGGCGAGAGAAATCAAGGCGCTGGCAGCGGAGAAAGGCCTGATCGTTGGCGTAACCTACGGCTTCTCCGGCCATCCTCTACTGATGCAGATGCGGGCCATGATCGCGAACGGCGACATCGGCAAAATACGCATGGTCGAATTGCAATACACCCACGGTTTCAATGCCAACGAAAGCGCGGACGCGTTCGAGGCGCAAAAGTGGCGCGTCGATCCGAAAATCGCCGGCCCCTCTTTTGTGCTGGGCGACATCTCCACTCACACCTTCTACATCTCGCAGCTGGTGATGCCCGATATGAAGATTGCCTCCCTGCTGTGCGATCGCCAGAGCTTTATTCCTTCCCGCGCACCGCTGGAAGACAACGCCATGGTGCTGATGCACTACGAAAACGGCGCCGTCGGCCGTATGTGGGCTTCTGCCATCAACGCCGGCGCGATGGACAGCCAAAGCATCCGCGTGGTGGGCTCACGCGCCAGCCTGCAGTGGAGCGACGCTGCCCCCGGCGAATTGCGCTATGAGATCCAGGGGCGGCCCAACCAGATCCTGCACCATGGCATGCCCTATCTGAACGACAGCGCCCTGGCCGAAGAGCGGCTCGGCGCGCTGCATACCGAAGGGCTGACCGAATCCTGGGCCAATATTTACCTCAAGTTCGCCATCGCCATCAGCGCCAGCCAGCGCGGCGATCGGCAGACATTGGCCGCGCTGATCTATCCGGATATCGACGCCGGATTGGAAGGCGTGCGCTGGATTGAAAACTGCGTTCGTTCCGCCGACAACGGCGCCACCTGGGTTAATTACCAATAAGGAAAGCACCATGAAACTTTCATTCTGTACCGACAGCCTGGGCCATTTACCCTTCGAGCAGATGCTGGATCGGCTGCTGGAGCTGGGGGTGCGCGGCGTGGAAATGACCACCGGCGGCTGGTCTCCGGCGCCCCATCTGGATACCGACGATCTGCTGGCCAACCCCGCCAAACGCCGGCAGCTGCAGCAGGCGCTGGCCAGCCGCGGCATGGAGATCGCCGCGCTCAACGTCTCCGGCAATCCGCTCGATCCCGGCGAACTGGGGCAACGCCATCAGCGCCAAACCGACAATACGCTGGAGCTGGCCGGCCTGCTGGGGGTGAAAAAGATCGTTATGATGAGCGGCCTGCCCCCGGCCAGCCCGCATGACACCATCCCCAATTGGATCACCTATACCGTCAGCTGGCCGCCTACGGTGAAAAACTGTCTGGACTATCAATGGAATGAGGTGGCGATCCCCTATTGGCAGGCGCTGGTCGCCCGGGCCAAAGCGTGCGGCGTCGAGCGCTTTGCGCTGGAAAACTTCAGCGCCATGCTGGTGTGGAACCCGGAAACGCTGTTCCGGCTGCGCGCCGCCGTTGGCCCGATGGTGGGCCTGAACCTCGATCCCAGCCACCTGATCTGGATGGGCGCGGATCCCATCGCGGTGGCCCGCGCCCTCGGCCCCGCCATTCACCATGTGCACGGTAAAGACGTGCGCCTTGAGCGCGGCGTCGTTGAGGTTAACGGACTGCTGGAGACCAAACCGATCGACGACGTAGCCCACAGAGCCTGGAACTATGTCGCCGTCGGCTGCGGCCGGGATCTGCAGTGGTGGAAGGAGTTCTTCTCGGTGGTGCGCATGATGGGCTACAACGACTGGGTGTCGCTGGAAATGGAGGACCTGACCATGTCGGTCGATGCCGGCATCGCCTCTTCCGTTCAGGCGCTGCAGCAGACGATCAGCCGGTAGCCTCAGGCGCGGCGGCCACGGCCGCTGCGCCCCCTTTCACTCCGGTTCACTCGCCCCGGCCGGCATTTGCCGCCGATACTGCGACGGCGACTGCGCCATCACCCGTTTGAAGGCGGTGCTGAACGCGCTTTCCGAGCCATACCCCAACGAGTAGGCGATCGACGCGACGTTTTCTTTACCGGCCCGCAGGCGATCTGCCGCCTGCAGCATACGCCAACGCGAGAGGTATTCCATGGCGGTGCTGCCAACCAGCCCTTTGAAACGTTGAGCGAATACGGTGCGGGAAATGCCGGCGATGCGGGCCAGCTCTTCCAGCGTCCAGTTGCGCGCCGGCTCGGCATGCATGGCGGCGATCGCCAGGCTGATCTGGCGGTCGGTCAGCGCCAGAAACCAGCCTTTCGGCAGCTCATGGGCCGTTTCGAGGAACTGGCGAAACACCTGCACCAGCATCAAGTGCGCCAGGTGGGTCGACATCAGCGCACCGCCGAGCTGCGGGTGACGCAATTCATTCGTCCACTGTTCGAGCGTCCAGCGCAAAACGCCCGCCTGGCTCGAGGCTTTGGGGATGTTGATGATCGGCGGCAGCGCATCAAACAGCAGCGCCGCATGCTGGCCGGAAAAACCGAAACGCCCGCTGATCAAAAAGACCTCGCCACCGCCGTTATGCACGGCGATGCCGTCGCGCGTCGCCTCGGCCATGATCTGCTCCCCTCCCTGCGGCGGCAACGCCGGATCGGACGCGACCCTGAAGCGCCGCCGACTGTTCAGCAAAAAGCAGTCCCCTTCGCGGAAATGGATCGGCTGCGTCAGATCGTCGGTCATGCCCCAGCAGGCGCCGCGCATCACCGCCGTGAATTTGATGCCTTCATGAGGGGGAAACTCGAACGACCAGTCCCCGGCGGCGTCGAAACCGGCGTAAAACTGGTTTTGGGGTTGCAGCAGCGACAACACGTCTGACAGCGGGTCCATGATGAAATCCGTACTCTTGATAAACAAACAAGTACTTTAGCGCATGGATCGTCCGTCTCTCAAGGCTTATTCTTGACGACAAGTTTTATCGCGTCGTGCGGGCAAAGGCGACCTGAACCACGTCGCTGCCCGAATTATCCATTGCTGTGCTGAAGGAATTCTGACTTTGAGCCGTTGTTCCAAATTGCGCCCGACAGCGGGCGGCTATGCTTCATCGCCACAATGGCGCGATCGGCGCTTTAACAATCAGCGGCCGCCGGCGCCGGGTGACCTGCCCGAGTCCACCCTGCGCGTGTGGTGGGACGTATTTTTCAACAAACCCAAAGGCACGGTGCCGGCGACGCCGGTGCCGATTCAGCGCCTGTCGCGCGCCGAACTTGAGGCGGCACCCGATCGTAGCCTGTACCGTCTGGGGCATTCCACGGTGTTGCTCAAGCTGCGCGGCCAATGGTGGCTGACCGATCCGGTGTTCTCCGAGCGGGCATCGCCGCTGCCGTTCGCCGGGCCAAAACGCTTTCACGCGCCGCCGATCGCGATCGAGGAGCTGCCACCGATCCGCGCCGTGATCCTCTCGCACGATCATTACGACCACCTGGACCAAGCCGCCATTCGGGCGCTGGACGGCAAGGTGGGCCAGTTCGTCGCGCCGCTCGGCGTGGGCGATCGCCTGGCGGCCTGGGGCGTGGCGCCGGAAAAAATCCGCCAGTTCGACTGGTGGCAAGGCACGGAAATCGACGGCCTGCGGCTGACGGCTACCCCGGCCCAGCACTTTTCGGGCCGGAGCCTGACCGACGGCAACCGCACGCTGTGGTGTTCCTGGGTGCTTGAAGACGATGAGCTGCGGGTGTTCTTCAGCGGCGACAGCGGCTATTTCGCCGGTTTTGCCGAGATTGGCCGCCGTTTTGGCCCCTTTGACCTGACGCTGATGGAAACCGGCGCCTACGACAAACGCTGGCCCTATGTGCATATGCACCCTCAGCAAACCGTGCAGGCGCACCGGGATTTGCTCGGCCGCTGGCTGCTGCCGATCCATAACGGCACCTTCGATCTGGCGATGCACGCCTGGCAAGACCCGTTCGACCAGGTACTGCGCCATGCCGCTACCTCTAGCGTGCAGGTCGCGACGCCGATGATCGGCGAACGTGTCGATATCGTTCGGCCGCACCCCGGCAACCGTTGGTGGCGCTAAGCGCCATTTTATTTATTTGCAGGAAACCTGAAATGAACAATGACCATAAAGTGTGGCTGATCACCGGCGCCTCGTCGGGCCTGGGTAAAGCTCTGGCCGAAGCGGCCATCGCCAACGGCGATCGGGTGGTGGTAACCGCCCGCCGTCTCGATCGCCTGCAGGCGCTGGCTAAGGGCCAGGAAGATCGCGTGCTGCCTTTGGCGGTGGACGTCACGGATGCCGCCGCGCGCGATAAGGCGGTCGCCGATACCCTGGCGCGGTTCGGCCGCATCGACGCGCTGGCCAACCTGGCCGGGCGCGGTGTAGCCGGCGCCTGCGAAGAGTTCAGCCTCGAACAGCTGCGCGAGCAGATGGAGCTGAATTTCTTTGCGGCGGCGGAGATGACCCGCGCCGTGCTGCCGCAGATGCGGCGCCAGGGCAGCGGCAACGTGATCACCGTAAGCAGCATCGCCGGTCTGGTGGCGATGAACGCCGCCGGCCCCTATTGCGCGGCGAAGTTTGCTCTCGAAGGCTGGACGGAGTCGCTGGCCATCGAGGCCAGGCCGCTGGGGATCCACGTGACCCTGGTCGAGCCCGGCGCCTTCCGCACCGAATTCGCCGGCGACGTGAACATGCGGCCGACGCAGCGCATCGAGGCCTACCGCCCGTCGATTGCACCGTTTGAAACCTACCTGGCGCAGTCCGCCGGCCGACAGATGGGCGATCCCGCCAAAGCGGCGCAGCGCATGCTGGAGTTGGTCACTCTCACGGCTCCGCCGGTGCGCCTGATGCTGGGGCGCGACGCTTACGCCATGTGGGACACCACCCTCGCCAAACGCCAGCAGGAGCTTAACGCCTGGCGCGAACGGGGCGAAGACACCGCCTTTGATGGCGAAGAACTCACTGAAATTCAACTGTAACTCCCCACGATAACGAGGAATCTCGATATGAACAAAACCTGGTTTATTACAGGCGCATCTTCCGGCTTCGGCCAGGCTTTGGCTGAAGCCGTGCTGGCCAAGGGCGACAACGTGGTGCTCACCGCCCGCCGCCTGGCGCCGCTGCAGGCGATTGCCGCCGGCCACGGCGAACGCGCGCTGGCTCTGCAGCTGGACGTGACCGATCCTGCGGCGCGCGCCGCCGCCCTGAAGAAGACCGTAGAAACCTTCGGCCGCCTCGACGTACTGGCCAACATCGCCGGCGCCGGTTCTTACGGGGCGCTGGAAGAGTTCACTTCCGAACAGATCCGCGCCCAGATGGAGCTGAACTTCTTCGCGGCCGCCGAGCTGTCGCGTGAAGTGCTGCCGCAGATGCGCGCTCAACGGTCCGGCCATATTCTCAATCTGACCAGCATCGCCGGCCTGGTGGCCTTCCCCGGCAGCGGTCTGTACAACGCCACCAAGTTCGCGTTGGAAGGGTTTACCGAAGCGCTGCACCACGAGGTCAAGCCGCTGGGGATCCACGTCACGCTGATCGAGCCGGGCGCCTTCCGTACCGGTTTCGCCAGCAGCGCCGCCATGAAGGCCGAACGCGAAATCGCTGCCTATGCGCCACTGGATGCCGGCATGGTGGAATATTACCGCACGCAGAACGGCAAACAGATGGGCGATCCGGTCAAGGGCGCTCGCGTGATCGTCGATATGGTGGCCAGCGCCACCCCGCCGGTGCGTTTGATGCTCGGTAAGGACGCGTATCAGCTGTGGGACAGCGCGGTAGCCTCCCGCAGCCGCGATCTGGCGCCTTGGCGTGAACGCGGTGAAGATACGGCCTTCCCCGGCGCTGCGATGAATCCCGTTCAGGCGCTGTAATACCCACCTTTCAAACGGGCTACCTATGTAGCCCGTTTGTTTTATGTGACGTCGTCACGTATGTCTTACCTTTTGTTTCTCAATCGAGTGTTTAAAACTAATTGCCAAAGCAACTGTTGCCATTTAACCTATATACACTGTTTGCCGAGGTATCCCATGTCATCGAAAGAAAAATCCCTCTATGCCCTCACCAACGCCCTGCAACCGGTTCGCCGGGTGTGGAAACAGGCTGCGACGCTGGCGATCGCCAAATCCGGCATATCCATGTCGTTGGCTACCGTCGTGGTTCTGGTGCATCGCAATCCGCAGGGCATCAATCAGCGCGACCTGGCGGAAGAAGTCGGCGTCAATCCCGGTGCGCTGGTGCGTCTATTGGATCAGGCCGCCGCGTTAGGCTTCCTCGAGCGGCAGGAGTCGGCCGGCGATCGTCGGTTTAAAACCCTGCGCATTCTGCCCGCCGGCGCCGAATTGGCCAAAAAGGTCGAAACCGCGGCCGATAAGCTGCGAGTCGAGCTGATGCACGACGTGCCGTTGGAAGATATTGAAACCGCTACGCGCATTCTGCGCCTGTTTGAAGAGCGCGCAGGCCACTATCTGCAACAGGCCGGCAATGAGCCATGAACATCGGTAAACCGCAGCTGCTGTACGCCGCGAAACTGTTTATTTCCGCCATGCTGGCCTTCGCGCTGGCGGAAAGCATCGGCCTGCAAAATCCCTATTGGGCGATGGTGACCTGCTGCGTGCTGAGCAATCCGGTCAGCGGCGCCGTACGCGCCCGCGCCACCTACCGTTTTTGCGGCACGCTGTTCGCCGGCGTGCTGACGCTGGGCCTTTCGGCCTGGCTTAGCAACACGCCGGTGCTGTTGATCGTCGCCGCTGGGCTGTCATCGTCACTGATGCTGGGCCTCTCTTATCTCGATCGCACGCCGCGCGCTTACTTTTTCCAGCTGGGCGCCATCACCATGATGCTGGTCGCCATCGCCTACATCAATCACCCGGACACGATGTTCACCATGGTCGTCACGCGGGTGACGGAGATCTGCCTGGGTATTTTGGCGGTGACGCTGGTAGACAGCGTGCTGTTCCCATCGTCGCTGGCGCCGGTGTTGCGCACGCGGCTGAAAGGCTGGCTGGCTGACCTGGCGCGTTGGCAGGAGGACAGCCTCGACGGCAAGGGCAGCGACGCCCAGGCCGACGCGGACCGTATCCGTTTGCTGGGCGACATCGCCTCGTTCAATCAGATGATGACCACCCTTGGCTATGACAGTTCGGTCGATAAGCCCACCCGTCAGGCGGCGATTTCGATACAGCAACGCGTACTGCAAATCGTGCCGCTACTCTCGGCTATCGGCAGCAGCATCGCCGCACTGCCGGCCGGCCTGTGCCCCCGCCTACAGCCGTGGCTGAATGAGGTCCGGCGGCAGGCCGTTGAACCCGCACCGCACGCTGCGCCCTCGGTGAGCCTGTTGCCGCCCGCAGCGTCGCTGTCGCCGTGGGAAACGCTGATCGTCGACGAGCTGGCTGAACAGGTTGAACAGTGGTTAACGCTGTGGGTCGAGGTACAGCAGTTGAACGCATTCCTGGACGGCGAGCCGCTGCCCGCGGCGCTACAGGCGCAGATGATGCGCAGCCGCGTCTTCTCGCCGCCGCCGGATATCGGCATGGCGGTGCGCATGTTCGCCGGAATTTTGACGACCTACGCCCTGCTGTGCGGCCTCTGGTATTTCACCGGCTGGGAACAGGGCGCCAATATGGTGCTGATGGGGATCGTGGCCATCGCCTTCTTCGGCGCCGGCGACAATCCCGGCGCCACCATCGCCACTTTTGGCCGCTTCGCCGCTATCGCTATGGCCCTTGGCGCCCTGCTCAGCTATGTGCTGCTGCCGCTGGCCGGGGATTACGGCAGTTTCCTGATCGTGATGGAGCTGTTTTTGCTGCCGCTCGGCGTGTGGGCGGCGAGCAACCCGCTGGCGACGTTGGCGATCGCCCTGTCGCTCAGCAACGTCAACTTTCAGGGGCACTATGCGCCGAACAATATGGGGCTATATCTGGAAAGCACTACCGGCACGCTGATCGGCGTCTATTTCGCATTCCTGTGCGCCGCGCTGTTCCGCCGCTGGGGCACCGATCAGGTGGTGGCGCGGCTGATGCGGCAGGATGCGCAAGAGATGCTGCGCCTCAATCGCCACGTCACGGAGCGCGACTTACAGCGCTATCAGGCCCGCGCGTTGGATCGCATCACCGCGCTGGGTAGCCGCCTGGCCGCCGTTGGGCAAGCCGATCGCAGCCCACAGCTGTTGATGCGCTTAAAAACCGCTATCGACCTGATTCGTCTGCAGCAGGCCGGCGGGCTCACCCCTGGCGCTTCGCCGAACGCCGGTCTGCCGGCGGCGTTCCGTCAACTTTCTCTGCACGCCGAGGCACCCTCCGCGCTGCTGGGCCAGATCGACGCCGGTCTGCAACAGGCCTGGCGGCAGAACGATCGGCGCGCGCTGCGGCCGCTTACCCGGCTGCGGCTGCTGCACTTCCCCACGGCTTTGCACTGGAATCCCTGACATGATCGGTGAAATCAACATTGACGGCGTGTTCATCTCGCCCTTGCTGCTGTGCCTGGTGTGCGCGTTCTTCTCGCGCATGGCGCTTTCCTGGACGCTCAACGCCGTAGGCGTCTATCGCTGGGTCGCGCAGCGCCCGCTGTTCGACACCGCCCTGTTTCTTATTCTGGCCGGGCTGTTTTTCCACGGCTTGAAATGGCTTACCACCCCCTGAGGCCCCCATGTTTCGTGAACGTACCCTTGCTCTGCTGCGCCCCGCGCTGACCCTGATTGCCGTTTTGATCGCGGCAGGCGTGCTGTGGCAGCTTTATCTCTATTACACCTACGCCCCGCAAACGCGCGACGGCAAGATCCGCGCCGACGTGGTGCCGCTGGCCACGGATGTTTCCGGCAAAGTGGAGGCCGTGCACATTCACGACAACCAGGTGGTGCATAAAGGGCAGCTGCTGCTCAGCCTGGACAAAGTACGGCTGCGCAACGCGCTGGATCAGGCCGAGGCCGCCGTGGAGCGCGCCAACGTCCAGTTGGCATCATCCCAGCGCGAAAACCGGCGTTATCAGGCGCTGCAGTCGGCTATTTCACAACAGGAACGCGACAATCGCCGCGATGCCCAATCGCTGGCGAAGGCCAATCTGGATCAGGCCCTGGCGGATCGGGCGCTGGCGCGTATCAACCTGCAGCGCGCCGATCTCTATGCGCCGGTGGATGGCGTGATCACTAACTTCTCCCTGCGCCCCGGCGCTTACGCGACCGCCGGTCAGCCGATCATGGCGTTGGTGGATTCCAACAGTTTCTACATCGCCGGATACTTCGAAGAGACCAAGCTGGGCCGCATCCAGAACGGTGACAAGGTGGTGATCCGCATCATGGGGGAACGGCAGCCGCTGTATGGCCACGTCGACGGGCTTTCCGCCGGCATCAACGACAGCGAGCGCACCACCGCCGCCGGCAATCTGCTCGCCAACGTCAACCCGACATTCAGCTGGATCCGTCTGGCACAGCGCATCCCGGTGCGCATCGCGATCGACACCATTCCCCACGACGTCGAGCTGATCGCCGGCCGCACGGCGACGGTCAGTCTCAAGGATAACGGGGAATAATCTGCCGTTAACCGTATCGATGCGCTTTATGGCGTGATGGCCAACTTAATCACGCCATCGCGTTTCTCCGCGAACAACGAGTAGGCATCTGCGATATTCTCCAGCCGAAAGCGATGCGTCACGAACGGCGTGAGATCCAACCCGCCATGCTGGATCACGTTCATCATTCTGCGCATCCGCTCCTTACCGCCCGGGCACAATGCCGTGCGAATAGTATGATCGCCCAGCCCATAGGCAAGCGCACTCACCGGCAGATGGAGGTCTTCGCTATAAACGCCAAGGCTGGATAAGGTGCCGCCGGGTTTTAACACCCGCAGCGCCTGATTAAAGGTGGTTTGCGTTCCCAAACACTCTATGCTGGCGTCCACACCCCGCCCGCCGGTAAGCCTGAAGATCTCATCAACCGCATCGTGTTCCTTGTAATTCAGCAGGACGTTTGCCCCCATCTCGCCCGCCATTTTCAGCTTTTCGGGGGAACTGCTGACGGCAATGATCAGGCTGGCGCCTTGCAAACGCGCCCCGGCGGTGGCACATAATCCGATCGGCCCCTGGGCGAAAATGGCTACCGTATCGCCAATTTTAATGTTGGCATTTTCCGCACCTTTAAATCCGGTAGACATCACATCCGGACACATCAGCACCTGCTCATCGGTCAGCGCATCAGGGATTAACGCCAGATTTGCTTCGGCATCGGGTACCAACACATACTCAGCCTGCGTGCCATCGATAACATTGCCAAAACGCCACCCCGCCGTCGCTTTGTATCCGTGGCAACGGCATTCCGGCAAATAGGCACCGTCCTGAGCAGGAAAACCATCCTGGCAGGCATAGGACGTAAACGAGGGGCAAATGGCGCCGGCCAGCGCCCGCTGCCCTTCTTTAAAGCCTTTAACATTGCTCCCGAGCTTTTCGATAATCCCGACCGGTTCATGGCCCACGGTCAACCCGTGAGGCACGGCATATTCGCCCTTGAGAATATGAATATCGGTACCGCAAATTGTCGTCGTGGTTATTTTAAGCAAGGCATCATTGGGGCCGGGAGAAGGGATCGGTTTTTCAATGAGTTCTATTCTCCCCCTTTCGATAAAGGCGGCGGCTTTCATCATGCGCATGGTGGAAGACCCTTTGGTTTCTGTCGAGGTGATTACAAGAAAGAATAACCCAAGCGGTTATTTTTCCTATTTTAATGCCTTGTAAAATAATCACTATAACCAATAGTTCCATGAGTGAAGTACAATGAGAAATATAATTAGCCGAAGAATTAACCCCACCCCGGAAAACTATTTATCCTCAAATTTTCGAATAGAGCATCGCTTAAGAAAAGAATGGTTAACACCCTAGCGAAAGCTGCATAATTTCTCTTCCTAAATACCCTGCGCTCAGCGAAAATATACGTTATCTGATTGATAAAACATGCAGGAAACGCCATGTCACGATTCACCCTCATCCCGCTGAGCTTGGCACTTGCCGGCTGCGCGCCATTGCAACCTGATGGCTGTGAAAAAGCCAGTGCGGTGAATGATTGCGTCTATGCCTGGCGTGCAGGCAGCAATGTTCCAACGGTAAAGCAACCGCCTAACCTGGGATGCGACGGACAAGTCTTTTATGAGCGGCCATACTATTCCGCCTCTGCGAAGGCTGAAAAACGTGAAGGCGAAGTGAGCGCAACGTTTGATGTTGATGATAAGGGTAAAGCCAGAAATATCGTGCTAACGGGCACACCGGAGTTTTATCGCGACACCAAAAGCGCTATCGCACGCAGCTGCTGGATACCAGGCAGCGTTAATGAAACGGCGTTGTTTACTTTTAAACTCTCTGGTGATGCTGAAGCCAACCGATAGCGCAGGATAGGTTCCCTTGCAACGGTTGACTCAACGGGTGGCGGCGGCATTCGCCGCCGTTACAACATCCACTCGATCGGCAGCCAGCCGGCCACGGTGAGAATAATGCGTTTTACCCAGCCGGCGCCAGGCTCTTGCTGATGCACCTCGGTGTGGCCGTCTTCGAAGGCTTCGTTCCACACCATCTTGCCCTCGGGCGTCAGCGCCGGGCGATAGGCGGCGTACTCGAGCGGGCCATCAAACAGTTGGCGAGTGTCGGCCGCCAGCGTCGGGCTGTCGATCAAAAAGCCCATTTCGCAGTTCAGGTGCGCCGATCGCGGATCGAAATTGAACGAACCGATAAACACCCGCTTGTCGTCGATGGCGAAGGTTTTCGCGTGCAGCGCCGCGCCGGACAGCCCCAGCGGTTTGAGTTCCTGCCGCCCCGTCGGTTGGCCGGCTCGCAGTTTCAGTTCAAACAGCTCCACGCCGGCCTGCAGCAGCTCACGCCGGTATTTGGCGTAGCCGGCATGCACCACCAGCACGTCGGTGGTGTTCATCGCGTTGGTCAGCACGCGTATGGACTTCCCCTGTTTGGCAAGCGATTCAAAAAAGCTCGCCCCTTCTCGGCCCGGCACGAAATAGGCGGAAACCAGATCCAGTTGTCGGCTGACGCCGCCGATGATCTTGCCGAGCTGCGTCACCATCAAACGATCGCGCGAAGCCTTGCCCAGCCCTTTCGCCGGATCGTCGGCCACCAGCTCCACCCTGGTGAATTCCGGCTGGACGGCGCCATCGCGAAAGCGCACCGCGCTGGTTTCCAACTGCACCGCCAGTTTGCGCGCCCGGTCGCTGCTTTCGGTCGCGGTGGCCTGCGTCAGGAACGCAGAAAGGTTGCCTTTGCCCCGGATAATCTGCTCAACGCCAAACACCGACGCGCTGTTCCAGTAGCGATCGAAGACCTCGGCCGTTTCTGCCACTACGCTGCCGACGCTCAGCACGTCGAGATCGAGGAAATAGTTTTCGTCGCCGACCTGGAAATACTCGTCGCCAATGTTGCGGCCGCCGATGATCGCCACGGCGCCGTCGACAATGTAAGACTTGTTATGCATGCGGCGGTTCATACGCATAAAGTCAAAGGCGTAGCCGGCCAGCTTCGGCGTGCGCACGGTTGATGGGTTGAACAGGCGAATCTCGACGTTTTCCTGGGCGTTCAGCGCCGCCAGGGTTTCGTCCATGGCGACGCCGTTATCGTCCAGCAGCAGCCGCACGCGCACGCCGCGTTGGGCGGCGTCATACAGGGTTTTCAGCAGGATCTGCCCGGAGGTGTCGTTATGCCAGATGTAGTACTGGGCGTCGATCGACCTTTCCGCCATCCGCGCCAACGCCAGGCGGCTGGCGAACGCATCGTGCCCGCTGGCCAGCGGCACCACGCCGCTCAGGCCTGGATGCGCCGCCATCAGTTCGGCGGCCCGCGCCGGCAACTGGGCGGCAGGATCCGCCGGCAACGCCGCCTGCGGCAGACGCTGGGAAATATCCGGCAAACGAAAGAGGACTCTTGCCGCAATAATGGCGATCGTCACGGCGAGAATCAGATACACGACAATTTTTATCACGGGAAGCGGCCTCGGAGGTTGACTGCTTTGCTTTATACGTCATTAGGTTGCTTCAATCTATAGGAGAAGCGCGCTATGCCATAAGGCTATAGCGTAAAACGCGAAGGCGAAACGCCAAACAGTTTTTTGAACGCCACCGAATAGGCGCTGTGGCTCTCGTAACCGCTTTCGAAGGCGGCATGGATGATCGAGTTGCCGGCCAACAGCAGCGGAATGGACGACAGCAGCCGCAGGCGCTGTTTCCACTGGCCGAAGGTGATGCCGGTTTGTTGAGTGAAATGACGCTGGAAGGTTTTCGCGCTGATTGACAGTGAATCGGCCCAGGCCTCAATGCCGCGATCGTCGGCCGGCGTGATGACTAACAGCCGGCAAATCTCGGCCATTCTCGCCTCTGCCGGCCAAGGCAAATGCAGCGCCAGCTGCGGCTGCAGGCTCAGCTCCTCAAGGAACAACGCTCTGAGCAGCGTATTGCGTTTGGTCTCCGCCCCTTCGGGCGCCAGCGTCGCCAGCTGAGCGATCAGTTCTCGCAGCAGCGGTGATACCTGCAATACGCCGTCGCGCAGCGGCAAACGCGCGGCGGTGACTTCATCAACCAAAATCCCGTAAACGCAAATGTTGCTCTGCATGACCAACTGATGTTCTACCCCAGGCCGCAGCCAGACCGCGGTGGTGGGCGGCACGATCCAGCGCCCGCTGCTCGCCTCGACCGCCATAACGCCCTGCTGCGAATAGAGCAAATGGCAGCGTTTATGCGAGTGGTAAGGAATGACAAAGCCCGCCGGATAGTGTTTCACCAGCCCCGTCACCTCGAACGAGGAGTTTTCGTGGCTACTGAGGTCGATGCGTTTCGTTTCGGCGTTGTCGACTTCGAATCCCATGGTCGTTTGTCCCTTTTGATAACGCGAATGTCTTTTATTTGATAGAGGGACCGCATAATCCTCCATATAGTGACGTTCTCGCAAGCCACACCAGGGGCCTTATGCGAAGAAACTCACTATTTACACCAAAATTTCATCGTTCTGCGTAAAACCAAAGCGATGACGTTGCGCATGCGCTGCGCGATGGCGGCTCGTTGCGGGGGCGACGTGGCCGAAAGTGATGGAAAGGGAAAGCGCGGTGGCAAAAATCAGGAGGTATACGCATCAATCAGCAGGTAGCTCAGCCTGGGGGGCGGCTCAATGCTGAATGGATATGGAGAGCGCCTAGGCTCTCCTCTATCCATTCGTGTTATCACATCAACGGGCCAACTCAGCGCCGTCCAGTTCGGAAATCGCCAAACAAATCACTTCAGTAATGGCCTGTACCGTATAGGCAGTATTGGCAGGAATGATTAACATCTCATGGGGTTGCAACGTCTGATCGTCAACCTTCAGTTCACCGCTCAGCACCATCAGTTTCACCCACCCCGGATGAAAACGCGCCGGTTGTCGGCTGCCCGCATCCAACTTCAGCAACGCCGTATGGCCAGGCGTCTCCCGTTTCAAAATATGAAAACGCACCCCATCGTAAGGCATGTTTTCGTAATGCAGTGACGCCAGTGTTCTCTTATGCATGGTAAGTGTCCTCGTGACCTGTGAGTAGCTGCTCCGCCTTCGGTCGCCATAAAAACGATTGGCGGCTGTCCCTACCGAAAGCACAGGCTCGCAGCCTCTTGGCGAACGGATTTAACTGTCGTACTTGCACGGCCCGATCGACCGCCGTTTCATGCCCAACCAGCCTCAGGCATGCTACTAAATATATAAGAGCCTCGCCGACGGCGCAAAAAACCGCTACCAGGTTGAGCGTATATTCATTTCCCCTCGTCAAATCGCTCGGGGCGATAAGCGTGCGGAATGGCAGGATTGACGCCATACAGCAGCTCGTCGCTGACCAGTCGGCCAAGCGTCGGCGCGCACATCACTGCCGGGTGCATCACCGCCACATAGAGCCGGGTAGCGCCCAGTGGCCCGATGATGGGATAACCGTCGCGCGGCCGGGGGCGTATCCCCACCGAACACGCCTGCAGTTGCAAGGGTGCCGTATCCGGCAGGCGGTTTTTAATCGCCGATTGCGCGTCGTTTTCCACCCGTTTAACGTCCCCCTCCGGCGGGTAATCCTCCGCCGCCAGCAGATCGCCGTTTTGCGTATGGCGCACTTCAACGTCATCGCCCGCAATCAGCGTGTTCACTGCCAGCGCCGCTGCACGATAGCGTAACAGAATCGCCGGCGACGCCTCGATCGGCAGCGAGAACCCGCTGCCATCCAGCAGCGCGGAGATTCCCGTGCCGCAGGCGAGCACCACCCGATCGGCGGCAATAGCGCTTTCCTCGGTAACGATGCCGATTATCTGCCCCTTTTCACGCAAAAATCCGGTGACGGTTCGCCCCAGGAGCAACTCCCCGCCCCACGCGCTAACGCACTCGAGCAACCGCTGTGTCGCTTCTTGCGGATCGACGGCGCCGTCACGCGCCGCAAAATAGGCTTGGCTATCGGGCAGCCTGAGCCCCGGTTCCAGCGCGTTCACCTCGGCGGAGGGCAAAAGCCGATTGTCGGGATTTTGCGTCGCCGGCGCCTGGCCATAGCTGAGCGCGCCGGACCAATTCACCCAGAGATCCGGGATCTCCTGCGCCAGACGCATCCAGTCAGCGACGATCTCGCGCCGCAGAAACGCGTCGGGAGCGCCATCAGGCACGCCTTCGCTGATCCAGCCGAACGATCTGCCCGTGGCCCCCGCCGCAGGATGCGCCTGCTCAACGACGATAACGTGCTGCCCCTGACGCGCCAGATGATAGGCGATCGATGCCCCGACAATCCCGGCGCCAACGATAACAATGCGTGATGATGTTCCATTCATTTAATGATGCCCGTGCCTCATTTCAGGTATTGTCGCCAAAACAGCCCTGCCGCCAGACAGGCTACCCCACCGCCGCCGGCCAACACGGCATAAGACGCCCCCCAGCTCTGGGTGGTGTCCATCACGACGCCAAAGGATAAAGGAGCGAACGAACCAATGCCAAACCCCAGCAACGATCGCCAGCCCATCACGCTGCCGAGCTGTTGCGGCGGCACGTTGTCCGCCATCGCGGCCGACAGCACGCCGGAGTCGCCGAGGATGAAGAAACTGCCGATGCTGACGGCCAGCAGCGTCCAGCCCGGCCCCCAGTTCGCCGACCACCCCATCAGCAGCGATCCCAGCGCGCCGGCGGCGCCCATAAACATCAGCACCGATGCGCGATTGAAATAGTCGGAAACGGTGCCGACAATCAGCGTGGCAGCCATGCCAGCCAGGTGGATCACCGCCGCGACGATCAATCCGGCGCTCAGCGGATCCAGAGAGAAACCGCTCAATGCCTCGCTGACCAGGCTGGGCGCCCAGGCCCAGTTGCCGAGCAGCTCCCAGCTGTGGGCGATATACCCGATCAGCAACAGCAAGGTCGCATAGGTGATAGCATGGTTTTCACGTTTCGTCTGCCTCCCCAGCGTGCGCAGCTGCGGTTCCTGATAACCGATCAGGGCCAACGAACCCGCCAGCGCCCCCAGCAACGCGCCGGCGGCACACAGGAAAAACGCCACGCCGGCGCCCCAACGCATGGCGCTCCAACCGGCGATGAAAACCGACAGAAAATACCCCAACGAACTGGCCGCCAGCATCATGCCAATGGCGTAACCGCGCCGGGCCGGGCCGTTCATCCCCATCGCCAGCAGCAGCGCCGGCGTATAGGCGCCGCCCTGCGTCAGGCCGACGAAGGCCATCAACACCAACGCGCCGGCATAAGAATGGGCAAACACGGCGAACAGCATCAGCGCAGCGGCGCCCAGCCAGGAAAACAGCAGGTAAACCCGGCGCGCCCCCAGTGAATCACACCACCAGGAGGCCACCAGCAGCGCCAAGGCGTTGGTCAGGCTGAACACCGTCTGCACCGTACCGGCGGAGGCGGCGTCGAGCTGCCACTCGCTTCTGATGGTCGGCAGTGCACCGGCGAACATCATGGTGCCCAGGCAGAGGCCGGCCCGGCTCACGCAAAGCAGAAAGAAAGCTCGCATCTCAGCGCCGTCTCCCTGCCAATCGAGGGGTGAGGATAATTCGATTAACACGAACGACAGACGGGGAAAATCGCTGCATGACACACTCGGCAAACCGGGAAGGATGCGTGATAATAGTGATAAAAATCAACGGCTGACAAACGATCTTTCCTCGCTCATTTGGTTGAGCTAGACTCAACCTATGAAAAAAATTTATTCCCTGCCGCACCTCCCCGCTTTCGAAGCTGCCGCCCGTCTTGGCAGCTTCAGCGCCGCTGCGGATGAGCTGTTTCTCACCACCGGCGCGGTCAGCCGCCATATTCGCAGCCTGGAAGAACAGCTGGGGATCAAATTGTTTTATCGCGGACACAAGTCCGTGCGGTTGACGCAGGCCGGTGAGAACTTTTCCCGCACCGCTTCGCGGGTGATAAGCGAATTGTTTGCGGCGGAAAGCGCGCTGAAAGAGAGCGCAGGCCGGCAGCGGCTGGTAGTACACAGCCTGCCGACGTTTACCATGCACTGGCTGATGCCAAAGCTGGCGGCATTCAATGAGATTCATCCGGAGGTCGCGATTGATATCACCACCAGCACCGGCGCCGTCGATCGCAATACGCCGTTTGATCTGGCGATCCGGCGCGATCCCGCGCACTTCTCCGGGTTGAAAGCGATCCCTTTCCTGCAGGAGGACAGCCTGCTGGTCTGCAGCCAGAGCTATTTGTGCACGATGCCGGTCAGTGCGCCGAGCCAGCTGGCCGGACATACCGCCATCCGCATCCGCGCCCGAGAGGATTTATGGCACAGCTGGCTGAATACCTACCCGACGGCGCTGGACGCTTCGCCGCCGCCGCTCACGCTCGACCATACCTTCGCCGCCATTCAGGCGGCCGAGGACGGCCTGGGGTTGGCCGTCGTGCCTTACCTGTTCTGCGCCAAACATCTGTCGTCTGGTCGGCTGGTGTCGCCTTTCCCGGCGTTGACTATCCGAACCGGCGTTTATTCCCTGCTGCTGCGCGATCGGGACGATGAGGTCGTGAGAAAATTCGCCACCTGGCTGCAGGCATTCCAGGCTTAGATCCCGATAGGGTTAGCCGTGGAGCGCCAGGCCTTTTATCGCCTTGTCCACCGCTTTCTTCGGCCCGCGCAGCGCCAGACCGACCAAATCCAGATTGTCCGCGTCTTCAGCAAGAAAAACCTGGCGGTTGGCTTCATCGTGCCCGGTCGAGAACATGGCGTGCACATAGGGGATCAACGTCAATTCCCGCTCCAACCCTTTGCGATGCACATGTTGCAGGCCCGGCAAATCTGCGGCGAAAATCAGCATCGGCTGCCCGGAAATACCGCCGTAGCGTCTGCCCTGCGCATCTACGTAACACTCTCCGATGATCTCCGGGGCCGCGGCGGCGATACCCGTCGCCAGAAAGGCCACCACGTTCAGCCGCTGCCAGGTTGGCAGATCGTCACGTACGATAAACGCTATTTTAGTATCAAACATCTTTCGCTCTACTCCGTTGTGCTGTTAAAAGCACATCATCGGAAATGGCAAATCAGCGGTATAGAACGTTTGTGCACTGGCGTTGATAGGCCGCCGGTGATAAACGGTAGGCGCGCTGGAACCAGCGCCCCAAATGGCTCTGATCGGCAAAGCCCACCTGCATAGCGACCTGCGCCGGTTCTTGCCCCTGCGCCAACAACAAGCGAGCGGCCCGCAGCCTCAACCGAACCAAATAGGCATGCGGCGACTGGCCAAAAGCCCGGGTGAACTGGCGAGTCAGGCGGAAGCGGTCCAGACCGCACTGAAGCGCCAGGTCATCCAGACTGGGGTTATCCGCCATATGTGCATGCAAATAGTCTCGTAAGCGGTTCATCTCAATCAACGCGTCATCGTGTTGGGAAGCCGGCCTGGTGCGGATGTGCCGTGACAGTAGCGTTAGCAGATGGTCCAGGCTCTGATCGCGCGCCAACCGCCCCTCTCTATGATGCAACGAGAAAAAGGCCTGCCGTATCGCGGCAGCCAGCATCGGATCGTCGGTCAACGTGCTGTGGAAGGCGCCTTCGAGCACGGAGGCGTCCCCCATTCCACGGCGGTGCATAGCGGCGGATACCCAATGCTGGGGCAAGTAGAGCATCGCATAGGTAAATCCCTCGGCCTGCGGCGCATGGCCATCATGCACCGCGCCCGGTTCGATCAGCATGGCTCTGCCCGGCTGGCTGGTATGCAGTGAGCGGTGGCAGTTGAAACGCTGTAAACCTTGCTGCGTGACGCCCACCAGCATTTCATCATGATCGTGGGGATCGTAGGCATGCCCCTGAAAGTGGGCGTTGACGCTTTCAATACCGGTTTCGTCATCGCGTCGCAGTTCGAGCCAGTCTTTATGTTGATGATTTGACGCCATGCCATAAGTCCGTGGTTCTGCTCACAGGAAAAGAAAAACAGCTTACCCCGAGACCGCCACCGTTGCACACTCACAGCTCGCAGATGGCGTAGGTGCCCTTTCCGGCCGATTTCGCCTGATACATCGCGCCGTCGGCGCGGGTCAGCAGCATCTCCTCCGTCACATCGCCGCGTGGGGAAATGGCCGCGCCGATGCTGGCGGAAAGCCGTACCTTCTGCGGCCCGATCTGCGTAATTTTGGCCAGATGCGCCAACACGTTTTCGCAAAACTCGCTGACTTCGCGCCGCGGATCCGTCAACGGCCACAGGATCACCGTGAACTCGTCACCGGCCAGACGCGAGACGCTGTGGCGCTCGCCGGCGCAGGTGCTGAGCAATGTGGCGAACGTCTTCAGGATCGCGTCGCCGAAGTCATGGCCATAGCTGTCGTTAAGGGTTTTGAACCCGTCGAGATCGATAAACAGCAGCGCCATCTGCCGCTGATGGCAACAGGCCTGCAGCGTGCCCGACAACCGGCGTAGAAACGCGCGGCGATTGGTCAATCCGGTCAACATGTCGTGCGTGGCCTCGTACTCTAGCCGCTGTTGCAAGCGTTTCAGTTCGGTAATATCCATGGACAGAATGTAAAAACCCTGCGCTTCGCACGGCACCAGCGTGGTGTGGATCATCAGCTGCCCCTGTTGGGTCTGGAGCTCATTTTCAAAACTCACCATTTCGCCCGCGAGGGCCCGCTCGATCATCGGTTTTGCTATTCGATAAACGCTTTCCCCCATGAAATCGCGCACCGTCATCCCCCTGAGGCTGGACTCCTCCAGACCGAACCAGGTTTTGTAGGCGCTGTTGGCGAACAGGTAACGTTCATTACCGTCGATTTGGCTGATCAACGCCGGCATATTGTCCGTAATGGCGCGCAGGCGTTCTTTTTCCGTGCTGAGCTGGTATTCGGCGAGCACCCGCGTCTCAATCTCTTCGTTGAGTTTCTTGACCACCACGTTCAGCTCCCGTGTGCGGATTTCGACGCGTTCCTCCAGTTCATGCTGCAACGCGAACAGATCGGCCTCGGCCGCCTTGCGCTCGCTGATATCGACGATAACCGAGATGAAATGGTCCGGCTTGCCGTTCGGCAAGCGATTGAGCGCCACCGTCAGCTGCACCCAAACGATCGAGCCGTCGGCGCGGAAATAGCGTTTTTCCATCGAATAGGTGCTGATTTCATTTTTCAGCAGCTGCTGCAGCTTTTCCAGATCGGTGTTGAGATCGAGCGGATAGGTGATGTCCTGGAAGGTGCGATCCATCAGCTCACGCTCGGAGTACTGAAGCATTTCGCAGATGCGCGGATTCACCCGCAGCCAATATCCTTGCAGCGAGACCAGCGCCATCCCTACCGCCGCCTGGGAGAAGGTTTGTTCGAACAGCGCCTCCGTGCGCTGCAGGTCGGATTTCAGGTTTTCGGTATAGACGAGGCGTTCAATGCTCTGCAGATATTCCTCCACCACGGCGGCGAAATCGTGCAGATCGGCCAGCTGAGCAGGAGAAAACGGCTGCGGGTGGCTGTCGATAATGCACAACGTGCCGAGCGGCAAGCCGTCGAGCGACAGCAGCGGCTGCCCGACGTAAAAACCGATCCTCGGCCCACCGATCACCAGCGGATTGTCGAAAAAGCGCGGATCCTTGGCGGTATCGGGCACCACCAGCGCTTCGTGTTGCAAGATGGCATGGCCGCAAAACGAGATATTGCGCGGGGTTTCTCGGGCATCCAGGCCGTAGCGCGATAAAAACCATTGGCGATCCCGATCGATCAGCGACACCAGCGCAATGGTCACGCCGAAGTATTTCGCCGCCAACCGCGTGATGCGATCCAGTTTTTCCACCGAGTTCGAATCCAGCACGTTCAGCGAATTCAATACCGACAGGCGTTCGGCTTCGTTTTCGGGGAAGCAGGGTTCGAGCATGTTGTCTCCCATTGTGTCACCCACGGACCCGGTATGGCCGGCGTGAGTCCGTTCAGCCTATCCGTCGATTAGCGGCAAATAATATCCTTGTCCATCATAGACTCACTCACAGTATCAATCCGATTATGTATTCTCGCCAACTTTGCCGGGCGTTGCGTTTACCCCCGCGCTGCGCTACAGTCGTTCACAAGGTGATGGTGTTCCACCTTTCCCAACCGCCGCGTTCACTCGAACCGGATGATGACGCCTGATATACAACTTCGCTTTATTTTTTAGGCAGGTATGTCAGGAGTCGCTATGAATGAAATCTCACGTTTTACCTCTTTTCCACGCCAGCCCGATGCCGTCGCGCGGGAAATGCCTCTGTACGTTTTCGGCCATAAAAATCCCGACAGCGACAGCATCTGCAGCGCGCTGGTGGTCGCGGACTGGCTCAATCACCTCGGCAAACCGGCCGTGGCTTTCCGCCTAGGCGAGCTGACGCCGGAAACCCGCTACATACTGGCTGCCGCCGGCGTACAAGCACCTGCGCTGCTGACAGACGATCTCCGTGACCGCAAAGTCTGGCTGGTCGACTTTACCGATATCGAACAAGGCCCGGCCTCATTGCCCGACAGCGACGTGGTCGGCGTTATCGACCATCACCGCCTGGGCACCTTGATCACCCGCAACCCGCCCGATGTCTGGGTGCGCGCCGTCGGCTGTTGCGCCACCGTGATCCTGCAAATCCTGACGACAGAAAAGCCGATGCCACTTAACGCCGCGCAGGCCACGCTGCTGCTGGGCGCCATCTTGAGCGACACCGTCGCGCTCAGTGCGCCGACCACCACGGAACAGGATCGGCTGGCGGTCACCCGGTTGCGCGCAATCTCTCACGTCGACTATGACGCCTTCATCGCCGGGCTGCTGGCCGCCAAAACCGATCTCTCCGGGCAATCCGCCCCGCAGTTGCTGCAGCGCGACGCCAAGAATTACCGCATCCATACCGTTTCGCTGCTGCTGTCGCAGATAGAAGTGCGGGCCATGAGCGACATCGATCCGCTGTTGCCCGCGCTGCAACAGGCGCTCGAGCAGGCGAAGCAGGAAGCCGGGCTGGAGATGACCGCGCTGTTGGTTACCGATATCACCCACCGCCGTTCCACCCTGTATTTTTCGTCGAACCGGGTGCTCGCCATTCAGCAGGTGTCGCTGCCCGGTATGACGAGCCGAAAAAAAGAGGTTTTACCGTGGTTAACCCTACAGATTGCTCACGCAGGGAGATAAGTCATGCCGATCTACCAACACGCTTTACTGCTGGTACAGGATGAACGCGACGGCCGGCTGCTGTTGCGCCATGCCGAACGCCTCAATCAGCAGATGAATACGCGCATTACCATGGCGCACATCAGTGCCGACTATGCCGAGCTGGACTACCTCAGCGATGCGCAAACCAAAGATCGCCAGTCCAGCGAGGTGATCGCCGCCAAAGCCATGCTCAGCCGCCTGGTGGACGACTGCTCAATCCCCCTGGAGGTGCGCGCAATGGTCAGCATCCATCGCTTCAAAGACGTCGAAGCCCTGATTGCCCGTGAAGGCGTCGATCTTTTGTTGCTCGGCCATCAGAACCGTCCGTTTGGCGTCTATACCTCCTTCGTGTGGGGTGGTGATCGTTTCTGGACTGTCTGAGGGAACGCCAGATTAGCCCCGAAGCCTTGAACGGCGGGGATTTCGACGGAATCTGGTGATTCTGGACTGATGGAAGAAAAATGATAAAAAACGAGAAATTATGCGATAAATTCTGGACTAGAGTGATCCACAATTAAACCCTTTTTAAGGGCCGATTAAAGAGTTTAAAAATTGCGATGAAACACTCCTTAAACGGCCTGTTTATGTTGTACGTTTAGAGTCGGGTCTTGCTGAACCTTACTACATTCGACCAAAATCTCTTCAAGCTTTGAAGCTGGCAATTTTTCAAGCAACAGCGCCGCCTTGCGTGCATCGCCTGTTAACTTCAACAATTGGAACGCTTCCTCATCTAACAGTAAAGTCAGGGCATCAGCGCCTTTGCGGCCTAACACTCGTAGAAGCTGTGAGCGCTCGTCTTCGCTTAAACTGTCCCATACCATCCGCAGACCTCCAAAATCGCTAACTTCGCGGTTAGCATCACCTTCCTCGGTTTGCTTAGCAACAATGGGGGCAAGACCTGTTGCGATCCATTCAAGCGTCACTTGTTCCTTATTTGCAATTTTTTGGATGTTCTTCAGCGAGGGCTCTGTGTCTTTGGTTAGATAGTTGTTCAATGTCGAAAAAGGCAGCCCCCAATCCTCTGCGGCGGCACGGACACTACGCCTGGCCATAAGCTTGTACAGCCTGTCTTTAAGCGTTTCTTTACCCACGGTATCAAAAGAAAGCATCTCTTGCTTTTCAGTGCGCACTTTCCTTTCCATATAACCTCTTGATATTTATTTGATTTGTATTAAAGGAATCATTCAATCCTTAAAAGAAACAAAGAAAGCTCCTTATTTGCTTTACATGCTCCTTATTTGGATCAATACTTATCCGTAGAGATAAGCCGTCAGGGTTATCCGTACAGACAACTTTTTAGGGTAATCGAATGAACAAAAGAAATGAAGTTGAACCTGTCGATATGCATCGAATTGATATCGTTGCTGCTCTCCACAAACAAGGCACCACGATGCGGGAGCTGTCCCGCGCCGCAGGCCTTTCCCCTGATACGCTCAAAAATGCGCTGTATCGCTCTTACCCGAAAGGCGAAAAAATTATTGCCCAGGCGCTGGATACGCAACCCTCTGCCATCTGGCCTAGCCGTTATCCGCAACAGCAACAGGTGGCATGATTATGTTTCTTAGCGTGAATGAACTGATCGGCTTGCCGGGACTGCCTGGCACAGCGCAAGGCTTACGCCTTGCACTGAAAAAACGGGCAGATAATTCACCTGATCTGGTGCGCAAGCGCCAGGGGAGCAAGGCTTTCGAGTACCACATCGACTGCTTGCCGGAAGCGGCGCGCGCGGCAGCGACCGAGCGGCATTACAAGTCTGTGCTGGAGCAATCCGGTTGCCAGACGACTGAACCGCCCGTTAAGCGTGCTGTTGCAATCAAACCGCGCCAGGAACTGGAGCTGATGCGCCAATGTCCTGCGCTGGTCGAGCGCGAGGTTTGCGGCCTGACCGACGACCAGAAAGCCATCGCGGATGCCCGTGCGCTACTGGCGTCTGAGGTGGAGCGGCTGCGCAATGCCGGCCTGTCCCGCCTCTCGGCTGTGAATTACATCGTGGGCGGTTCGCGCGATGGTTCACTGCCAGAGAACTTGATGGCGGCGGCAGACCTGGCCAACGCCCGCAAGGGGTCACGGGTTGGCATTAGCCGCAGCAGCCTGCAGGAGTGGGTTTCCATTTTTCAGGCAACGCAGCCCGGTCTGGAGCGTCTGGCCATGCTGGCACCAGGGCAGAACAAGCGCAAAAAGCCCGAAGATGCATCATGGTTTTACGGCATGTTCTGGCCTCACTACGCCAACAGGAACGGCCCCAGCGTGCGCGAGGCTTACCGCTCTTTCCGTCGGGAATGGTACGAGGTCTACCACGCGGAGCCGGCCATGCGTAAAGCGATACCGTCTTACTACGCCGTTTTGCGCCGGGTTAACCAGTTGCCGCTGTGCTCTCGTGTCCAGGGACGTGTTTCCGGCTCGGCCAAGAAGGCTTACGAGGTGTATTCCAAGCGCGACTGGGCGCAGATGCCGGTCAATGGCATCTGGATCAGCGATGGTAAATCCATGGATATGAAGGTGGCCCACCCGATCCACGGGCGACCATTTACGCCAGAGCTAACCATGGTTATTGATGGCCGGACACGTTTTGTCGTCGGCTGGAGTTTATCGCTGTCAGAGAACGCGATGGGCGTTGCGGATGCATACCGCTTTGGCATGAAGCATTTCGGTAAGCCGTTATTTGTTTATTCGGATAATGGCGGCGGCCAGAAAAACAAAATGCTGGACGCCGATATTACCGGGATATTCCCGCGCTTGGGTATTGAGCATATGACCGGCATACCGGGCAACCCGCAGGCACGCGGCATCATCGAACGCCTCAACGCCGTCATTCCAGAGCGTATCGCCAAACGGACGATGACCTATAACGGGCGATCGGTTGACCCGAACGCCGCCAGGATACAAGGGAAAAATCTCATCAGCCTGTCGGATGCCCTGCGCAACGGCAACGAGCTGACCACCCAGCAGCAGCGGACGTTCCGCGACCTGCCATCGTGGCAGTGGTTGATGGATGCCGTACAGGACGAGATTGATAACTACAACAATCACCATGAACACAGTGAGTTACCAAAGGTTGACGGCACTCACATGACACCGGCGGCCTATCGCGCCCTGGTGTTGCAGCAGGAAGGCGATGAAATCGAATACATCACCGAAGGCGAGCTGCGCGAGATGTTTATGCCAGAAGTTGAGCGCGTAGCGCAGCGTGGATGGGTCAGTGTCGGGAATAACCAATATTTCTCCAAAGACCTTATCGAAGTCGATCGCCAGTCAGTGCGCGTGGGTATGGATATTCACGACCCGGAGGCAGTTATTATTCGCCAAATGGATGGCACCTATGTTTGCACTGCCATTTGGAATGGCAACTCTCATTCCCCTGTTCCTCAGTCTCGCGTTGAGCAGGCCAAAGAGAAACGCGCTAAACGCATGATTAAACGGGCTGGGAAGATTATTCAGGATGCCAATGACGAGCTGCGGCCAGTCTTGGAAGTTAAAAGAAATGATTTTGGCAGTTTGTTTGTCGATGAAGAACCTAAACAGAAAGAACCGTTGTTCGTATTGAAAACGCAACGCGACGAATATTTTAAGAAAACCAATTCCCGCTGAACTGGAGAATAAAACATGTCAAAAATAAGCGTACAGCTTGAAGAAATTATGAGCCGTAAGGGCTACACGCAATCCCATGTAGCGCGCGCAATTGGGCGCAGCCCGGCGGCGATCAGCACGTTCCTGAGTGGGAAATACAGCGGCGATATTAAAACCCTGGAATCCGAACTGTCCGGCTTTATTCAGCGTGAATCTGATAAAGACCGTCTGCACCATCTGAATATTGATTTCGTGCCGACTATTACCGCCAAAAGCGGCCTTGAGGTCATTCGCATGGCGCACCTGGAAAACGATATCAACGTGATCTACGGTGCGGCCGGTTTGGGTAAAACCATGATGTTGAAGGAGTACGCCCGCCGCTATCGTGATGCCATCTTGATTGAGGCCGACCCCGGCTATACCGCGTTGGTGCTTCTGCAGGAGCTGTGCGACCGCCTGGGCCTCAGCAAGCGCGGCACCATCCATGAGCTGAGCGAGAGCTGCATCACCGCGTTGAGCGGCACAGGGCGCGCTGTGCTGATCGACGAGGCCGAAAACCTGCCGTATCGCGCGCTGGAGGTCATCCGCCGCGTTCATGACAAGGCCGGTGTAGGCGTCGTTCTGGCCGGTATGCCGCGCTTGATCCTCAACCTGAAAGGCAAGCGCGGCGAGTATGCGCAGCTCTACAGCCGTGTCGGCTTTGCTCTTGATCTACAGGAGAAGCTGCCGCAGGCAGACCTGCAGCTTATCCTCACCAACATGGTCGAGGAAGCGAACAGCGACAGTGTTTTTTCCGCCTTTTACAGGGCATCAAAAGGTAATGCGCGCCGGTTGTTCAAATTGGCACGCGGCACCATCCGCGCCAGCGAAATTAACGCCACGCCGATTGATGAGGCAATGGTTGATAAAGTCGCCGGCATGTTAATTAGTTAATGAGGCATCAGCATGGAACAATTAACGGTAAACAATAAGAAGATTGCGGCGAAGTTGAATTGTCTGGCGCGTGTGGGGTTAAAGGTTGTTGAGTGCCATGTTAATTTTCGCCGCCCGGTTATTGAAGTTGAAGCGCCACTGCAAGATTGGGTAAAGGGTGCTGTGGAAATCACGGAAACACGAAACGGAATTAAGCGCATTGTCAAAATGACGATATGGCATGGCGCACACATCATCTGGTGTTAATTGCGTTTTATTTCGGACTATTAATAAAGAGGTTTATATGACTACTACAGTCGCATCAAATAACACAATTCCTGAAGGCTACATGGCAGACCGTAAGGGTCGCCTGGTTCCTGTTGAGCAGGTATCCCCTTTTGATATCGAAATGGACGCCTTTGTTCGTGCCCAGGTCAAAGAGGCAGAGGATGAAAGCGAGCGCATCAAGGCGTTTAAAAATAAGTCTTTTGATGATTGCTATGCCTGGCTCGATCTGGTTGCGGAAAAGTACGACCGTCAGCGCGGCGGCCTGAAAGGCAACGTCACGTTCTCCTCGTTCGACGGTAGCCAACAAATCCGCATTGCCGTGCAGGACTCGCTGACGTTCGGGCCGGAGCTGCAGGTGGCTAAGGACATTATTGATGAGTGCCTGAGCGAGTGGTCAGAGGGTGCCAATAAAAACCTGAAAGCCATCGTGAATGATGCGTTCGCCGTTGACCAGGAAGGCAAGCTCAACACCGGCCGCATCTTATCGCTGCGTCGCATCAAGATTGATGATCCACGCTGGCTTAAAGCGATGGACTGCATTTCTGAGTCCCTGCAGGTGGCGGTCAGTAAGACCTATATTCGGTTCTTCAAAAAAGACAGTAGCGGTGAGCTGAATAGCATCCCTATTAATATCGCGGCGGTGTGATATGGGTTCCAAAGCAAAGTTATTTAACCAGCAGCACAAAATAGGCAGCACGTTTATTTATCAGCCTAACCGGGCGCTATGCGGTGGCCCGGTGGTCAGGACAGTGGAAACAGCCCGAGACCTTAAATCGGCAACGGTTGTGGAAATCAATGTTGCGCCGTATTTCGTCAATATTGAATCATTAACACCGACCGACTGAATTTAAACGTAAATAACTGACTTTTAATTATGGCGTAAACCCGCAGGGGCGCGCTTACGCCTAAATCATGAGGTTCTGAAATGGATAAAGAATTTTATGTTTCTCGGCGCTCTGTTTGGGCCGGTGTTTTGATTATCGGTGTGGTGTGGATTAGTAGCCTGATTTGGCTTGGTTTAATTCTCTGGGGGTGATTATGAGTTTTTATAAAACAACTAATGAGGCAGCTATTCAGGCATGGGACTTTGAAAGCCTCAAGCGCAAAGAGCTGAACGAAAAAGCGAAAGAGTTTGCCGCTAAGTTTGGTGCCAGGCCGGTCTTTAACACTGACGCCACTCGCCATCGTTTCTATGCTGTTGCGTTTCCTGATGGCGTTCCAACGTTTGGCCACCCGTCACTGTGGACAGCAGCAACGGACGCAAACAGATACACCACAGCCCCCAAACGTAGAGCACCTGCGGGGATGAGTAAAGAGCATCGCGAACTCTGGGCGCTATGGGATGAGGGGTATCCCGGCGAGTCGGTATCACGCGAGCCTTTATGGTCTTCGCTCGGTTTGGATTGGGGAATGTTATTTATCTGTGGCCTTGAGATATTTCGATTTAAAGACGCGATTTATTTCAATACCAGCGCCAAACCAAATTTGGAATGTGGTGCCGTTGAAATTACCGGTTCTGAATATTCCGCTGCTGCTGAGGATTATCAAAATGGAAAATAAATCTAAAAGCGAACAGATTCGCCTGGCTTTGGCTGAGCGCGGCCCGTCCACGGCGGCAGAGTTGGCCGAAGGTGTAGACATTGAGATTAAAAACGTTGGGGCGTTGCTGGCTTATGATTTGAAGCATGGCCGCCTGGATCGTGGGTGGCGCGGAAAAATTCGTATTTATGGGTTGCCTGGCACCATCGATAATCCGTCGCCATCGCCTTCACTGGTTCCCTTGCGTAGAGCCAAGCCTTATGTCTCGCATCGTACCCAACAAAGTAAAGCTGTTGAGCGTATGCGGATGCCTGATATTGAACCTGGCGACAATTTTACAACTTTGTCCGAAAAAGCCCGTCAATGCGAGCAGGCAAATAACTTCACCGCCGCCGCCCCGCTTTGGTTAATTGCTGCTGACTTTGCCACCAAAGAAGCGAATCAATTCTGGTGCCGTAGCCGTTCTGATTTCTGCGTGCGCGGCTGGAAATATCCGGAGGTGAACCAATGAAACGGTTTACCCCTGATTGTTCAATGCATATGTCACACGAAATGGCGTTTATGCGTGAAACGCCAGACGGCGCATATATGGAATATCAAGACCACCTGCCCGTAAAAACGCAGCGGGATAACTTGGCTGCACGGGTTACCGAGTTGGAATTACTGGTAAATGAGTATTTCTACAAGTTCCAAAAGGTACAGGATGCATCAAAACATCTATTAATCATGAATGACCGCAATGAGGCAGAAGTCGCGCGCCTGAATGAACTTTTGGCGCAGAAAGAAAACAAGCTGACAGATAACCAGGGAGCGCAACAGGTAAAGGCGTCTGGTTTTATTCTGGGTTATGGCAACGGTTGCGATGAATACATTTTCAAATCTTTTTACGGACAAGAAATAAAAATTGGTGATCGGCTCTACACCGCCTCTGGCTCTAAGTCTGGGGGCGAATAGATGACTAATTTCCTGTCAGTCACCGGTTGCCAGCATCTGGATAGCGGTGCCAAGCGTGTTTACCACCTGACCAATAAGGCCACGGTGATTGAGTATCCGCGTTTGCCTGTACGTTCTCGCTTTCAGTTCTATGACCCGCGCGGCAACAAGGTTCATACCAATGGCGATCGTGTCGCGATGAAACAGGCCGTTGAACGCCATAAAAAACTCTGGAGGTTCGAATGAACGACGACAACAGCATTGAAATCATCGGGCGCTTTACCAGCGGCACTTACATTGCCCGATACCAGGGTAAACAGGCCAGCAATACCGCCAGCGCAAAAGGCGCTGTCCATCGGCTGGCAGGTAAGATTTTTGGCACCCTGCAGCGGGTGACAGTCACGCGGATCAGCGCCGGCCGGGAACATGCGGCCGGCACATTTCGGGTCACGGTCGATGAAACCCAAAAATGCCGCCGTTGTGGCTGCACCTGGCGCAATGCGTGCGCCGGGGGTTGCCACTGGGTCAGCCCTGATTTGTGCAGCGCGTGTGTCGATTCAACGGATTCCCCGGAGGTAACCGATGAGCAATGAAACCCTGAACATTCGCCAGCAGTTCGCCAGCGCAGCTATGCAGGCGCTGGTGATTAGCGGCCTGAACACCGGAGCCTGGGCCGATTATGCCGATATGGCCAAATCAGCCTACAACATGGCCGATGCCATGCTGGATGCGGATCTGCTGACGAACTGCGTCGAGATCAAGCTGCAGCAGCCGACACAACAGCATTACATCCGCACCCACGGCGGCCTCCATTTTTGCTACGAGGCTATCGACCAGGACATTATTAATATTCACGATATTGCCCAGGCGCTTTCCAATATCTGCCGGTTTTGTGGGCACCTGGATGACTTCTACAGCGTCGCGCAGCATTCGGTTCTTGTCAGCTATCTGGTGCCGCCGGAACTGGCACTGGAAGCACTGCTGCACGATGCCGCAGAGGCCTACTGCCAGGATATCCCCGCACCGCTAAAAGCGTTGCTGCCGGATTACCGCGATATTGAGTCAATGGTTGATTGCGCCATCCGCAACAGATTCTGGCTGCCGCTACAGCATAGCGCCGAGGTTAAGCAGGCGGATTTGATCATGTTGGCTACCGAACGCCGCGACCTCGACATTGACGATGGCGATAAGTGGGACATTCTCGCGGGGATCGAGCCGACCGATAAACTCACCGTTTGCCCGCTAAACCCACGCCAGGCGCGCAGCCTGTTCATTGAGCGCTTTAACGAGTTGCAGCAGGCAGGAGGGCCTCATGAAAAACGTCCTGCGTAAAACCAGCGCCAAAGACTTTAACCGGCGTTTTCCGGTGGGGTCGCGGTTTCGCTACTACCCCGTTGTCGGCGTGCCTGACTGCGAAGAAGTGGTGACACGCTCGGTGGCTTGGCACCTGCAGAACGGTAAGACCGTGGTGCGGGTCGAGGGCAAGATTGGCGGCGTTTCCGTCTACCGTCTGGAGCCGCTGGAGGCCTTCCATGAAGTACCCCAAGGGCAGCGTGGTTAAGTTGCCACCCCAGCCAGGCCGGGGCGTTGTTCTCAACGTGTTCCCAATGCCGGATGAGCGATTTCGTTACGGCGTGCAGTGGGACAGCGGCTCTTACCAGGTCTACGAAGAGAAAGAGATCCAGTGGGCGACGGTTGACCGCCCCAAAGTGTACGGGAGTTTGGTATGACACCTAACGCGAAAGGCCTCATCGGGGCCATCAAAGCCGGCCAGGCGTTCCTGGGGATGGATGACGACACCTATCGTCAGATGATTGCCAGGGTCAGCGACGGTAAAACCTCCTGCCGGCAGTGCTCGCTGGACGAGCTGCAGCGCGTCCGGGAATACCTGCATCAGCAGGGGTTCCCCCGCAAAACCGCCCGGCACGGACGCCGGCCGAAGGTTGCCCGCTCACGCGAAGCCATTCTGGCCAAGATTGAGGCGCTGTTGGCCGAGGCCAAGCGCCCCTGGAACTACGCCGAGGGGCTGGCAGCGCACATGTACCAGCAGCATGTGCTGGAGTGGCTGACCGTCGAGCAGCTGTCTGCGGTAATGAAGGCGCTGATCATCGACGCCAAACGCCGCAAAAACAGGAGTAAGCCATCATGAAATTTAACGAGATCAAGCCCGATTTAAGCCAGGTTGAAGCGCTGTTGCCGTCGGTGGTCATTGAGCTGATCTCACTGATTGGCTATGCCAAGACCGAGGAAATGATAAGCCACCTGGGCGGCATCACATTCAAGGTCGGCAAGTCCGTGCGTAAAAAGGGCAACCGTCGCGGCGAGCTGCTGGTCGAACTGCTTGGCAAGGAGACAGCAAAGGTGATTGAAAAACACTTTGGCAGCGAACCGCTGTACATTCCGCGCTGTGACAGCGCGTTGCGTGAGTGGCGTAACCGCCGTTTCATCGACGAGCACAACGCCCTGGTGGCGGCCGGTGAAAGCTCCCGGTTTGCGCGCATCACGCTTTGCCCCAAATATGGCGTGACTGACCGGTGGGCGCAAAAGCTGTTGGCTGAGCGACAGGTATCGTCACAGCAATTAGATCTGTTATAGTAAATTTGCCTGATATCAAAGGGTGACGAACACCGTCCCCGCTTTGAAAAACTCCGTTTTAATCATACTGGCACCATCTTTCACCGGATGGTGCTTTTTTATGATTACCCCCGAACAGTTACGCCGTGCAGCCAGGTTAACCCCCGCCAATGTGTCACGCTGGCACGCGCCTATCACGTCAGCGATGGCTGAGTTTGGCATTGATACCCCCAAACGCCAGGCGGCGTTTCTGGCGCAGGTTGGCCATGAGAGCAACAGTTTTACCTCGCTGTCCGAAAACCTCTACTACACCGACCCCCGCCGTATTGCGACCATCTTTCGTACCGGCTTTGATCTCGATGGCGACGGCGTGGTTGATCCGGAAGAAATCGAGTTTGCGCGCGGCTACGTTCGCCGCCCGGAGAAGCTGGCCAACCGTGCCTACGCCAACCGGGGCGGCAATGGCCCGGAGTCATCCGGGGACGGCTGGCGCTATCGTGGCCGAGGGCTGATTCAAACCACCTTCAAGAACAATTACCGCGCCGCCGGCAATGCCCTGGGGCTTGATTTGCTCGGCAGTCCTGACTTGTTGCTGCAGCCATTGCCGGCGGCGCGTTCTGCCGCGTTCTTCTGGTGGTCGAACAATCTCAACAACTACGCCGATAGCGGTGATTTCAAGGGGCTGACGCGCCGGATCAACAGCGGGATGTTGGGAATGGATGACCGTCTGGCCCGTCTGAAAGATGCCGAGGCCGCCTTATGTCCGCGCTGATAAGCACGCTGTTGCGCCGCCTGGGCGAACTCATCACCAATCCGGCCACCGGCCGCTTGTCCACCTCGGACACCATGGTGTTGGGTGCATTCCTGGTGGCGTCGTTCGTGATTGTCTGGGTTACGGTGACCGGTCACTTGGAAGAGTGGCACCTGGCCGCCTACCTGGGCGCGTTCGTTTTCCAGTCTCAAGCGTCGAAATTCGCCGCCATCAAGCGAGACAAGGCCAAGCTGGAGGTGGGCGATGCTGTTAACCCTCAGACTGGTGCTTAGTCACCTGCAAACCCATTTCCTTGCCTATCTGCTGGCGTTCGGCGTCGGCGTTGGTGCGTATTACCTGGGGCAATCTGCCGGCCGCGCTCAACTGCAGGGCGACCTGACAAAAGCCCGCAACACCATCGGCCAGTTGGCTGCGGATAAGTCTGCTCTGAATGAAACGCTGCGCCAGCAGGCCGAGCAGCACGCCCTGGCCATGGCTAAAGCGCTGCGCGAGCTGCAGGCGGCGCAGCAGCTCGGCGACAAGCTCTCCCGTGAACTGCAGCAGAGCCAATCTCACCTACAGGCAACGAAAGACAAACTCAAGAAGGCGATCGACGATGCGGTTAAAAACGATGTGGGTTTTACCGGCATTGGCCCTCGCGGGCTGTGCCTCTACAACGCCGCCCTCGGCTATGCCGATTGTGGTCAACACTTGCCCAACACCGCCGGCGGCATTACTGGCCATTCCACCGAAGCCGCCGGCAGCGCAGGCGGACTCTCCGCCGGCGGTCTCATCCGGCACAGCGCCGACTATGGGGCCTGGTGCCAGTCATTAGAGGCTCAACTGCAGCAACTTAATCAATGGTACGCCGGGAGGGAACAATGACCCTTGAAATGGCGTTTAACATCGCGATAGGCCTGATTATGGGCCTGTTCAGCGGTCTTTTTAAACATCTGTTTGCCGAGCTGAAAGACCTGCGTAATGGCCTCGAGTCCATCCGCACGGAATACCAGCGCCGGGACGATGCACAGCGAAACAATGACCAGTTACTGGACTTGTTGAAGGATGTAAAACGCAGCGTCGAGCACATCGACCAGAAACTAGACCGCAAAGCGGATAAAAGGAGCTAATCATGGGCCGACGCGCATCGCGCTACCGCCGGGGGCCGGCAACGTCTGCCGAAATGGCGTTGCTGTCTGAAATCAATCAGCGCCTGGCGCGAATGGAGAGCAGCCTGGATGACGTCAAGTCCTCGGCCATTCGCCAGGGCGCTATCGCCGGTGCGATCACCGGCAGCGTCAGCGGCGGCCTCGTGTACACCACGATTATGTTGATCAAGGCAAAACTGGGGGTTGGCTGATGGCATACCCGCCAGAGACGCGCGACCGGTTACGCCGGGCCTATGTATTCGACGGCCTCTCACTGGAAGTGGCGGCCGTGCAGTGCGGTGTCTCTTACGGGACGGCGCAACGCTGGAAGAACGACAGCAAAGCCGGCGGCGACGATTGGGAGACGCTGCGCGGCGCGCGTATGCTTGCCGGCGGCGGCCTGGAGGAGCTGACCCTGGCCATGTTCACCGGCCTGGTGGTGCAGTTCAAAACCACCATGGACAAGCTGGCCTATGACGATGTGGACATTAAGCCGGAAGACCGCGTGAAGCTGCTGGCCAGCCTGTCGGATGCCTTCAACAAGGCTGTCGCCAGCAGCAAGCGAGCCATGCCGGAGGTATCCCGCCTGGCCATCGCGCTGGAAGTGATCCAACTGCTGGCCGCGTACATCAAAGACAATCACCCCCAGCAGTTGCAGCCGTTCGGCGACCTGCTGGAGGGGTTCGGCAAAGAGATAGAGAGGATTTATGGCTAGGATGATCCGCCTGGCAAGCGACCATTACGTTGCCTACAGCGCAATTGACGATATGCACATTGACAGTAATCGCCAGGTCAAAGTGCTGTTGAGTGACGGGCGTATTGCATTGGCTGAACAGAGTCACGGACAGACCGCCTGGGCGCGCCTGGCGCAGTTGGTGGATGAGGTGAATATAGCCAGCGCGAGTGATGCGCCTGGCTCAATGCAGTAAGGGCCACGATGAGCAAATTAAGCAGCAGGGATTTTCTCAAAGAGCTGGCGATGCTCAAGCATGTGCTGCGTGCCGATATCCAGGCGCACAGCACCGGGCTTGATACCTCGCCGGAGGCCATCAACGCGCGCCGGCGCAGGGTGCTGTCTGGCGACTTCACGTTTTTTGCCTACACCTATTTCCCACATCACATCCGGGGCGAGCAATCCCTGTTCCATGCACATTTTTGCACGCGCTTTCCGCAACTGCTGACGCGCCCCGGCGGCGCAGTCGAATGGTGGATTGCCCCGCGTGGTGAAGCCAAATCCTCGCTGCTGACCAAAATCGGCCCGGTCTGGTGCGCCGTTCAGGGGTTGCATCAGCATGACGACGTTCGCGCGGCGCTCGGCTTCACAGACGAGCGGCCGGCCTTCATCGACTACATCATCTTGCTCGGCGCGGAGACCAAACTGCCGACCAAACTGCTGGAGGTGGTCAAAACCGAACTGACCATGAACGCGGCACTGATGCTGGATTTCCCGGAGGTCTGCGGCCGCAGCGGACAATGGAAGATTGGCGAGTTCACCACCCGCACCGGCGTGAAGGTCGAGGCGTTCGGTGCCGAGCAGGCTATCCGTGGTACGTTCCACGGGGCCAGTCGCCCCAAATTGCTGCTGGGCGATGACCTGATCACCGATGCCGAGGCCAAATCCCCGACCGAGCGCGAAAACCGCTGGAACTGGATTTCAAAGGCCATCGAATACCTGGGGCCGCCGGACGGCTCTGTAAAATACCTGGGCGTCGGCACCGTGCTTAACAAAGACGACCCTATCAGCCGGGCCAAGCGCACCATTGGCCATGTGGTTCACCACTTCCGCGCCATCGTGACGCTGCCCACGCACATGGATTTGTGGGAGCAGTGCCAGGAGAAGATGCTCAACGACGACAAGCGCGCCGAAGAACAGGCGGCCGAGTTGGGTCTCGACCTTCCCCAGGACAAGCTGCCGTCGTACAAGTTCTACCTGGCGCACCAGGTGCAGATGGATGATGGCGCGGTCACCAGTTGGCCGGCGGTGCGTACCCTCTACTGGTTGATGCGCCAGCGCGCCAAGAACGGCAAGGCATTTGCCACCGAAATGCAGGGTGACCCGCGCACGGACGAAGACCGGACGTTTATCAACATCCAGTTCTTTACCCAGCGCTGGCGCGACTGGCTGATTTTCGGTGCCTGTGACCCCTCTATGGGCCAGGGTGAGACCAGCGACCCCTCGGCAATTCTTGTGGGCGGCTGGGACAAGCAGCGCAGCCGGCTGCATGTGATGGAAGCGGAGATCAAGCGCCGTGTACCGTCCAAACTGGAAGCCGACCTGATAGCGATGCAGCGGCAGTTCAGGTGCCTGGCCATCGGCTTTGAGAACAACAACGCCTACGAGCACTCGCGCTCGACGTTCATCAAAAATGCGCTGCGCCAGAGCGTGGCGCTGCCGCTCGTGGGTGTGACGGCCAAAGTGCCGCTGGAAGTGCGCGTCGAAGGGCTGGAGCCGTATATCAACGACCAGCTCAACCCCTCTATTTTGTTCAACCCAGGTCTGACGCTGTTGCTGTCGGAGCTGGAGACCTGGCCAGAGCCGCAGACCGGTCACCACTATGACGGCCTGTCGGCGCTGCAGCTACTTTGGATGATTGCCGTTAGCCGCGGCGCAGGTTCGTTCGCCTGGGAGCCGATACCGCGCCGGGAGGCGTCCCGGTACGGCGGCGATCATTTTCTTGATGACGACGACGAGCCGGACTACGGCGGTCGCGGTTTATGGTGAAAAAAATGGTTCAAATTGTCGATGTCAACGGGAAACCGATCCGCCGCGATGTGCTGCGCGAGCCGCAATCCTCGCATGTGGCCGCACTGGCCGGCCTGTATGCCGAGCACCCCAGCCAGCGGTTGACGCCCCAGCGCCTGGAGCAAATTCTCAACGAGGCCGAGCTGGGCAACCTGCAGGCCCAGGCCGACCTGTTCACCGATATGGAAGAACGGGACGCCCATTTGTTTGCCGAGATGCAAAAGCGCAAGCGCGCGCTGCTGACCATTCCGCACGAAATCACGCCGCCGCCCAATGCCACACCGGCAGAGCAAGCGGATGCGGCCTGGCTGGCGGAGTACATCACCGAGCAAGACGGCTGGGAAGATTTGATCATCGATATGCTCGACGCCATCGGCCAGGGGTTCAGCAACATCGAGATTGAATGGCAACAGCTTGGCCGCGAGTGGTTCCCGAAGGCGTTTAACCACCGGCCGGCGTCCTGGTTCGAACTGGCGCGGGACAATCAGGATCAGCTGCTGCTGCGAACCGATGACGGCATGGGCGCGCCGTTGCAGCCTTTCGGCTGGATACAGCACCGCCACAAGTCGCGCAGCGGCTATGTTGCGCGTGCGGGGCTGTTGCGTACCCTGTCCTGGCCGTATGTGTGCCGCAACTTCGGCACTCAGAGCCTGGCGGAGCTGCTGGAGATCTACGGTATCCCGCTGCGTATCGGTAAATATCCGGAGGGCATCGGCAAGAAAGAGAAAAACGAGCTGATGCGCGCCGTCACCGAGCTGGGGCGCTATGCCGGCGGCATCATTCCCAAGGAAATGGAAATAACGCTGCATCAAGCCTCTAACAGCTCGCATGAGCCGTTTATGGCGTTGGCTGAGTGGGCAGAAAAGTCCATGTCCAAGGCCATTCTGGGCGGTACTCTGACCACGCAGGCCGACGGCAAGACCTCCACCAATGCCCTGGGCGTGATCCACAACGAAGTGCGTCACGACCTGCTTTCCTCTGACAGCCGCCAGTTGGCCATGACGCTGCGCAGCGACCTGTTCTGGCCGCTGCTGGTGCTCAATCGCCGCGCGAACGCCGACCCGCGCCGCACGCCGCGCATCAAGTTCAAGGTGCCTGAACCCCAGGCACCCGAACCTGTCGGGGCCAGTCGCACCGTGCAGGTTAATTTGGGCGCGCCAGCAGCGCCGACGCCGGCACGCAGTTATAATTCCCAGGTCATTGCCGCGTTAGTGGCCGCGTTGACCCGCAAACCCGGTGCGGATGACACGCAAACCGGGATTGATGAGGCATTAACGGCACTGTTAAGCGGCAATAAACCCGCTGAGGGTCTGATTGCCATGTTGCAGCCGGCTATCGCTGCGTTGTCCGGGGAACTGGACGAACAAAGCCTGCTGGGTGCGTTGGCTGATGCGTTCCCTCAGCTCGATCCGACCTTACTGCAGGCTAACCTCGGTGATACGCAGACCATCGCGCGCCTGATTGGCCTGTATGCCCAGCAGGAGGGGCAGTAATGCCAATATCGAAGGCAGAAATCAGCGCGCTGTTTGGCATGAAGCCGGAAGCCGCGTTGCGTTACCTGGAGAACAAGGGTCTGCGCATCCGAACTGATGCCGACGCCATGCAGGCGGTGGATCATGCGCACGCATTCGGCTTTGCCAACCTGGCGCGCCTGGATATTGCCCAGGATTTGGTGAACGGGTTACGCGAAGGCCTGGCCGCTGGCCAGACGCCGGAATGGTTCGTCAAGAATCTGGAGCCGGTACTGCGTAAAAAGGGTTGGTGGGGCAGCGAGGAAAATATCGACACCGATACCGGCGAGATCACAACGCGCCAGCTCGGCAACCCGGCCCGGCTCAATACCATCTATCGCACCAACACCCAGGCGGCCTACATGTCGGCGCGCCATGAGTCCATGCTGGCCAACGCCGAAAATCGCCCGTACTGGCGGTATGTGGCGGTTATGGATGCAAAGACTCGTCCCAGCCATGCCCGGCTGCATAACCGCGTCTTCCATTACCTCGATCCGATTTGGCAGTACATCTTCCCGCCGAACGGCTTTAACTGCCGCTGCCGCGTTGAAGCGCTGACCGAGCGAGAAGTGAAGCAATGGGGTTATGTGATTTCGCGCACCGACAGTGAAGTTGTCCAGCAGGTGATGACCGGCGAGGACGAGAACGGGCGCCCAACCTTCACCCCGGTGAATGGCGTGCGGTTCAGTGGCCCGGACGGCCAGGCGGTGACTTTCTTCCCGGACGTGGGCTTTGATATCAACCCCGGCAAAGAGGTGTGGAAAGCCAACCTGGACAAGTACGATGTGGAGTTGTCGCGCCCCTATGTCAGCGCGGGATTGGCCGGCCCAGAGTTGACTCACATGCTGAGCGATGTCGCCCAGGGCAACCGCACAGGCGAGATACTGGCCGCCGGCGTGCTGGATGCCGGCGAGATGGCGACGCTCGGCACGTCCGGCCGTACCGCCTGGCTGGCTGAGCACCAGCTTGCCGCCCAGGCCAGTGCCGGCACGTTGCCGACTCAGCAGCAATGGGCCAGCGTGCAGACGGTTATCGAGTCATCCACCGTCGCGGTGCGTGCCGGCGAGCTGTTGCACCTGTTCCGCCAGCTCGATGAGGGGCAATGGTGGCTGGCGACGCTGGATGCGGGTCTGGTGGTCAACACCTTTGCGCCTGTGAAGGCGTCAACCCTCGATGCCACAATACGCCGTGGCACGCTCTTGAAGGATGCGCGCTGATGGCCAATATCAAAGTCACCGTCGATGACAAAGCGGTAAGCCAACGTCTGCAGCAGCTGCTGCAGGTGGTCGATAAGCCCCGGCCGCTGATGCTGCAGGTTGCCGAAACGCTCCATGCTCAAAGCATGGCAATGTTCGAGCAGCAAGGTTTTCCCGCCAACAGCTGGCCCTCACTCAGGCCCAGCACCATCCGCTCACGTTCCCGCGCCGGCCACTGGCCTGGGAAAATCCTGCAGGTGACCGGCCGCCTGGCGGCATCGGTCACGCCGGCCTCCGGTGACGACTTTGCGCAGATTGGCTCTAACCTGGTCTACGCCGCCATTCAGCACCTGGGCGGCACCATCAAGCGCCAGGGCCAGGTGCGGC